>JACRAB010000342.1 GCA_016213575.1 Actinomycetota bacterium | reverse complement strand
TGTCGTTCAGCGCGCACCTGTGGACGGCGTAGCCGGGCTCAGCCCGCGAACGCGCCCTCGAGGATGTCGAGGCCCTCGCGGAGCAGGTCCTCGCCGATGACGAGCGGCGGCAGGAAGCGCAGGACGTTGCCGTAGGTGCCGCACGTCAGCGTGACGAGGCCGGCCTGGTGGCACGCGGCGCTGACCCGCGAGGTCTCCGCGGCGTCCGGGTCGGTGGTGCCGGGCTTGACGATCTCGACGGCGATCATCGCGCCGCGGCCGCGGACCTCGCCGATCTGCGGGAAGCGCGCCTGCAGCTCGGTGAGGCGGCCGACCATGATGTTCTCGATGAGCCGGGCCCGGGCCACGAGGTCGTGCTGCTCGATCGTCGCGATGGCGCCCAGCGCCGCCGCGCACGCGACGGGGTTGCCGCCGTAGGTGCCGCCGAGGCCGCCGCCGTGGACGGAGTCCATGATCTCGGCGCGGCCGGTGACGGCGGCGAGCGGGAGGCCGCCGGCGATGCCCTTCGCGGTCGTCATGAGGTCCGGGACGACGCCCTCCTGGTTCACCGCGAACATGTCGCCGGTGCGGGCGAAGCCGGTCTGGATCTCGTCGGCGATGAACACGACGCCGTTGGCCGTGCACCACTCGGCGATCGCGGGGAGGAAGCCCTCGGCCGGGACGACGAAGCCGCCCTCG
The DNA here is from genome assembly GCA_016213575.1 of Actinomycetota bacterium. Taxonomy (GTDB): domain Bacteria; phylum Actinomycetota; class Actinomycetes; order Actinomycetales; family Kineosporiaceae; genus R-H-3. The sequence goes on along the minus strand of JACRAB010000342.1, from coordinate 4,082 downwards.
CCCTGGATCGGCTCGATGACGACGCACGCGACGCGGTCGGCGCCGACCTGCTTCTCGATGACCGAGATCGCGCGCATCGCGGCCTCGGTGCCCTTGATCGAGGCGGGCTCGTGGAACGGGTACGACATCGGCGCGCGGTAGACCTCGCCGGCGAACGGGCCGAAGCCGTCCTTGTACGGCATGTTCTTCGCCGTCATGGCCATCGTGAGGTTCGTGCGGCCGTGGTACGCGTGGTCGAAGACGACGACCGCGTCGCGGCCGGTGTAGCGGCGGGCGATCTTCACCGCGTTCTCGACGGCCTCGGCGCCCGAGTTGAACAGCGCCGAGCGCTTGTCGTGGTCGCCGGGGGTGAGCCGGTTCAGCGCCTCGCACACCGCGACGTAGCCCTCGTAGGGCGTGACCATGAAGCAGGTGTGGGTGAACTGCGCGACCTGGTCCTGCACCCGGGAGACGACCTCGGGGGCGGCGTTGCCGACGTTGACGACGGCGATGCCCGAGCCGAAGTCGATGAGCTGGTTGCCGTCGACGTCGACGAGGATGCCGCCGCCGGCCTTCGTCACGTAGACCGGCAGGGTGGTGCCGATGCCGGCCGCGACGGCCGCGGTCTTGCGCGCGTGCAGCGCCTGGGAGAGCGGGCCCGGCAGGTCGGTCACGAGGACCCTGCGCTGCTCGACGCCGCCGGCGCTGCCGAGGGTCTCGAGGTCCGGGTGCAGGGTGTCGGTCATCGCTGCTCCAGCGTCGTCGTGGGTGTTCCCTCCACGCTAGGGGGCGCGGGCCCTCGTCGCCGCTCTCCCGGACGGCGAAACACCAGGTGGCGGCTCGCCCGGGCGTACATCGAGCGGGCACCATGGGCACATGACGACGCTGCGCCGGCTGCTCGCCGCCCCGGGACTCGGACTGCGCGTCGTCGCGGGGGCCGGCTCCGACGCCGCCCTCGACCGGGCCGTCACCTGGGTCGCCGTCTCCGAGCTCCCCGACCCGACGCCGTACCTCGAGGGCGGCGAGCTCGTCCTCCTCACCGGCGTCACGGTGCGCTTCGGCAACCAGCACGCCCGCGAGTACGTCGACCGGCTCGTCGCGCGGGACGTCGCCGCGGTGGGGCTGGGCATGGGGGTCTTCCACGAGGAGATGCCGCCCGGGCTCGTCCTCGCCGCGGACGCCGCGGGCCTGCCGCTGCTCGAGGTCGACCGGCCGACCCCGTTCATCGCGGTCGGCAAGGCGCTCGCCGACCTGCTCGCCGCCGAGCAGACCGAGCGCGGGCGGCGCCGGGTCGAGGCGATGCGGACCCTGACGTCCGTGCTCGCCGGCGGTGCCGAGCCGCTGTCGGCCGTGCGCCGGCTCGCGAGCCGGCTCGACGGCTGGGTGGCCGGCCTCGACGCCCGCGGGGACGTCGTCCTCGCCGCCGGCCGGCCCGAGCGGCCGGACGCCGCGACCGGCCTGGCCCGCCAGCTCCGCGGCCGCGGCGGCCACGCGAGCGCCGCGACGTCCGACGAGACCGGGCGCACCGTCGTCCTGCCGCTCGGCCTCGGCGACCGGGCGCACGGCTACCTCGCGGTGTCGACCCCGCCCGGCGCGGAGCCGGACCACAGCCTCGTCGCGTTCGCGGCGTCCCTGCTCACCCTCGACCGGGAGCGGTCGCGGGGCACCCGGCCGGCGCTGCGCTGGGCCCGGGCGGCACTCCTCGCCGACCGGGTCGGTCGTCCGGTTCCGCCGCCGCCCGCGGTGCTGCTCGGGCCGCTCGCCGGCACCGGCCGGGTCGTCGCCGTCCACGTCACCGAACCGACCGACGCCGCCGTCCTCCTCGACGCCCTCGACGACGAGGACCGGGTCGTCGCGCTGCCGACGCCAGGTGGCGCGACAGGTCCGCGCGGCACGCTCCTGGTGACCGCCGAGCACGACGTCGACGAGGTGCTCGTCGCCCTGGCGGCCGTCGCCGGGCTGCGCGGCGGCGCGAGCCGGCCGACCCCGGTCGAGGCGGTCGCGGACGCCGCCCGGCAGGCGGCCTCGCTGGCCGCGCGGTCGCGGGGCGGGGTGCTGCGCGCGGAGGAGGCCACGCTCTCGCTGCGCGACCTCGTCGACCCCGCCGCGGCGCTGGCCTTCTCGGACGCCCTGCTGCGCCCGCTGCGCGAGGCCGGACCCGCCGAGGAGGCGCTGCTCGTCGAGGCGCTCGGCACCTGGCTCGTCCGCAACGGCGAGACCGGGACGGCGGCCGAGGCGCTCGGCGTCCACCGGCACACCCTGCGCGAGCGGCTGCGCCGCGCCGGCAAGCTGCTCGGCGCCGACGTCGACGACGCCGCCGTCCGCGCGGACCTGGGGGTCGCGCTCGGGGCGCGCGGCGCCCTGCCCGGGCTGGCGTGAGAGGCTCGGGGCCGACGTCCGGCCGCGGCCGGGACCGTGGATAATCGACTGCAACGGTCGACAATGTCGCCGACCCTCGCCCTGCCGCCCCGCACCGACGCCGTTCCCGGAGGTCCGACATGCCCTACGCGGGCGACCTGAGCCCCACCGACGCCTACCGTCGGGTGGCGGACGGCGACGCCGTCCTCGTCGACGTCCGGACGGCGGCCGAGTGGTCGTACGTGGGGGTCCCCGACCTGTCCGGCGTCGGGCGCGAGCTCGTCCGGATCGAGTGGGTCTCGTTCCCGGACGGCGCGCGGAACCCGGCGTTCCTCGAGCAGCTCGAGGCGGAGGGCGTCGGCCAGGACACCCACGTGCTGTTCCTCTGCCGGTCGGGCGTGCGCTCGGTCGCCGCGGCCGAGCCCGCGACCGCTGCCGGCTGGGCCAACGCCTACAACGTCACGGACGGGTTCGAGGGGCCGACCGACGCCGCCGGGCACCGCGGGACGTCGGCGGGCTGGAAGGCCGCGGGCCTGCCCTGGCGGCAGGGGTGAGTGCGCGCGAGGGCGGGCGGCTCGGCACCGACGGCCCCCGGCAGGGCCCGACCGCCGCCGAGCTCGCGAGCTGGCGGCCGGACACCCTCGCCGTGCGCGGCGGGGTCGCCCGGTCGAGCTTCGACGAGGTCTCCGAGGCGGTCTTCCTCACCCAGGGCTACGTCTACGCCGACGCGGCCCAGGCCGAGGGCGCCTTCGCCGGCGACGTCGACCACTACATGTACTCGCGCTACGGCAACCCGACGATCTCCGTGTTCGAGGAGCGGCTGCGGCTGCTCGAGGGCGCGGACGACTGCTTCGCGACGGCGACCGGCATGGCCGCGGTCTTCAACTCGCTCATCGCGTTCCTCAGGGCCGGCGACCGGGTCGTCGCGGCGCGGGCCCTGTTCGGCTCCTGCTTCGTCATCCTCGACGAGCTGCTCCCGCGGTGGGGGATCACCTGCGACTTCGTCGACGGGCACGACCTCGACCAGTGGGCGCAGGCGCTGTCCACGCCCGCCCAGGCGGTCTTCTTCGAGTCCCCGAGCAACCCGATGCAGGACCTCGTCGACGTCGCCGCCGTCTGCGAGCTCGCCCACGCCGCGGGCGCGAAGGTGGTGGTGGACAACGTCTTCGCGACGCCGCTGCTGCAGAAGCCGCTCGACCTCGGGGCGGACGTCGTCGTGTACTCCGCGACCAAGCACATCGACGGCCAGGGGCGGGTGCTCGGCGGCGCGATCCTCGGCGACCGGGAGTACATCCGCGGCGGGGTCGAGACGCTCATGCGGCACACCGGCCCGTCGATGTCCCCGTTCACCGCGTGGGTGCTCCTCAAGGGCCTGGAGACGATGGGGCTGCGGGTCGACCGGCAGTGCTCGTCGGCCCTGACCGTCGCCGAGCACCTCGAGGCGCACCCGCGGGTGCGCTCGGTGCGCTACCCGTTCCTGCCCTCGCACCCGCAGCACGACCTCGCGAAGCGGCAGATGCGGGCCGGCGGCACCGTGGTGACCTTCGACGTCGACCCGGCCGGCCCGGGGGAGGACGCCGCCAAGGAGGCCGCGTTCGCCGTTCTCGACGGCCTGCGGATCGTCGACATCTCGAACAACCTCGGTGACGCGAAGTCGCTCGTCACCCACCCCGCGACGACGACCCACCGGCGGATGACCCGGCAGGCCCGCGCGGCCGCCGGGATCACGGACTCGACCGTCCGGG
>JACRAB010000341.1 GCA_016213575.1 Actinomycetota bacterium | reverse complement strand
CGTCGTCCCGCGCAGCACCGGCAGCCCGGAGGTGGCCGGCAGCCCGTAGGGCGGGGTCCGCCGGGGCGCGGTGAGCGGGTCGAAGGCGCCGTCGGCCGGGCCCGTGGCCCAGGCGCCGTCCCAGCCGCTGTCCCAGCCGCCGCCCTCGGCCGCCTCGACGGCGGTGAGGTCCACGCTCCCGGGCAGGACCACGACGCGCGGCTGCTCGTCGCGGGCCGGCTCCCGGTCCGGCGGGGCCAGGGTCGGGCCCGGGGCCTCCCGGAGGGCGACCCGGCGCCCGCCCGCCTGCCAGGGGTTCTGGTCCCGGGAGTGCGGGCGCTGCCGCTTGGCCTCGAGCAGCGCCTCGTCGGCACGCCGGAACAGCTGCTCGGCGTCCCGCTCGGGGCGGCGTCCGGTGAGCGACCACAGCGCGGCGCAGCCCGTCGTGATGCGGACGTCGAGCCCTTCTGCGAGGTCGCCCCACGGCATGTCCGCGACGGCGTCGGCCATCCGGCCGGCGACCTGCCGCGCCTCCTGGTCACCGGTGCGTGGCAGGAGGACGACGAACTCGTCGCCGCCGTAGCGCAGCAGGCGGTCCCCGACGCGGAGCTGGGCGGACAGCGACCCGGCGCCGCGGCGGAGCACCTCGTCGCCGACGACGTGCGTGAACCGGTCGTTGACGCCCTTGAAGTCGTCGACGTCGACGAGCACGAGCGACATCGGCAGCGGCGTGAACCGCAGCGTCTGGCGCAGGTCCTCGTCGAGGGCGCGCCGGTTGCCGACCCCGGTGAGCGGGTCGGTCCGGCTCTCGGTGCGCCGCGCCTGGTGCTCCAGGGCCTGGCGCGCGGTGTCGGTGACGAGGTCCATGCCCTGCCAGCCGAGCCGCACGAGCAGGTCGGTGAGCCGGTGCAGGACGGGGACGACGTCGCCGCCCGCGTGGGTCTCGAGCCAGAGCCGCGCCCGGGCCCGGCACACCTCGAGCACGAGGTGCGGCAGCGCCGCCGAGCCGTCGTGGCCGGCGTCGTCGAGGCTGCGCGCCGTCGCGATCGAGCCGACGAGGGCGTGCGCGTGCATCGCGGCGAGCCGGACGACCTGGCGCTCGAGCGGCGCGAGGTCGGTGGGGTCGCCGAACGCGTCCTGGCCGAGCAGCCGCAGCGCCTCGGACGGCCGGCCGCGGTACGCCGCGGCGAGCGCCCGGACGCCGTCCACGGTCCGGCGCAGCCGCGGCGGGACGACCGTGTCCTGCAGCGCGGTCACCCGGTCGGCGACCTCGACGGCGCGCTCGAGGAGGCGGTGGTCGGGCTCCCCGGAGCCGCTGGCGAGCGGTTCCATGGCGCGGCCCGCGAGCTCGGTCGCCCAGCCCGCCCAGTGCGTCGAGCGCACGACCGGCAGCAGCAGGTCGGTGAGCCCGTCGAGCCGGCCGCGGACGTCGTCCAGCCGGTCGACGAGGCGCAGCCGGGCGAACGCGGTGGAGAGGGTGTCGAGCAGGCGGGCGCCCGCGACGCCGTCGACGGCGTCCCCGAGCTGCTCGAGGTCGACGCGGGCCAGGTCGGCCATCGCGGCGCCGACGTCACCGGCCTCCATCCGCAGGTTCGCGCGCAGCGCGCAGGCGGTCGCGGCGTAGACCGGGCAGCGCCGCTCGACGGCGGCCCGTTCGAGGGTGTCGCAGCCGGCGACCGCGTCGGCGACCGGCACCCCGGCGAGCCGCTGGAGCCGGACCCGGCCGTACAGGCCCAGGAGCAGGGAGTCGGCGTCCCCGGCGTGCTCGAGACCCGGCAGGACCTCTTCGAGGCGCCGCAGAGCCTCCCCGGTGTCGCCCCAGCGCCCCTCGGCGAGCAGCTCGTCGAGGTCCGGCGGCAGGGGGGCGCCCGGGGGGACGTCCTCCGGCCAGGATCGCACCCGTGCACAGTAGCGGGTGGACACACGCCCCAGACGGCCCGTGACCGGACGGATACGGCGAACGACGTCCGGATGACGACCCGGTGCTTCGGGCGGGTCCGCTGGTGCAGCCCCGGGGGCCGGGCCTAGCGTCGTGCGTGTGACCCAGCCGATCCAGCCCGCACAGCCCGCCCCCTACCGGAAGGGGCCGCTCACGCTGCGCCGCGGGCAGGTCCCGGGGTCGACGACCGACCAGCGGCTGCTCGACACGGCGGGGTCGAGCGACTGGGTGCACACCGACCCGTGGCGGGTGCTGCGGATCCAGGCGGAGTTCGTCGAGGGCTTCGGCGCGCTCGCCGAGCTCGGGCCGGCGATCAGCGTCTTCGGCTCGGCCCGGACCAAGCGGGACCACCCCGACTACGCCGTCGCCGAGCGGCTCGGCGCCCGGCTCGCGCAGGAGGGCTTCGCCGTCATCACCGGTGGCGGCCCGGGCGCGATGGAGGCCGCGAACAAGGGGGCCTGCGAGGCGGGCGGCGTCTCGGTGGGGCTCGGCATCGAGCTGCCCTTCGAGCAGGGCATCAACGACTGGGTCGACATGGCGGTGAACTTCCGCTACTTCTTCGCCCGCAAGACGATGTTCGTCAAGTACGCCCAGGGCTTCGTCGTGCTGCCCGGCGGCTTCGGCACCCTCGACGAGCTCTTCGAGGCGCTCGTCCTGGTCCAGACCCACAAGGTCACCGAGTTCCCCATCGTCCTGCTCGGGAACGGCTTCTGGACCGGGCTGCTCGACTGGATCCGCGGCCCGCTCGTCGAGCGGGGGATGATCTCCGTGCCCGACCTCGACCTCGTCCGGGTCACGGACGACGTCGACGAGGCGGTCGAGATCATGGCCTCGTCGGCCGAGCAGCGGGCCCGGGAGGCGGCCTCGATGGAGGCCTCCGTCGGGTCTCCGCCCGAGGGCTGACCTCCTCCCTTCGGTCACTTTTAGTGCCTGCAACGTCACGATCTGCTGATCAGTGACCTCCAGCCTCTTTACGTGGCCTTGATGGAGGCCCACAGTGGTCCCATGTTCGTGACGCCCGTCCCCTCGCAGGGGGACATCTTCGTCGGCCGCGACGCGGTCGGCCGGACGTTGCGCGTCAGTGCCCATCCCGAGATGGACCGGGTCGTGCTGTCGATCTGGCAGGAGGGGCGCTGCATGGGCACCCTCCGCCTGGCCTCCGAGGACATCCCGGACCTCGTGCGGACGCTGACCGCCGCGGTCATCCCCGAGGAGCAGCCGTACTGGCTGGCCGGCGACCAGGGCCAGGCCTGGGCGGGCTGATACATCTGCTCGCAGGGGCGGCGGCGCTGTGTGGCGGTGCCTTCCCTCCTCGCTCGCGCGGGAAGAGCGCCCGCGCTCCACTTCCTTGCTCGCAGGGACGGCGGCGCTTTGTGGCGGTGCCTTCCCTCCTCGCTCGCGCGGGAAGAGCGCCCGCGCTCCCTCGTCGGTCCAGGCACCGCCGCGCCGCCGCCCCTGCTCGCGCCCGTAGGCTCGCGGCATGGCCAGGGTCTGCGTGTTCTGCTCGTCGTCCGAGCGCATCCATCCGGCGCACGTCGAGCTCGCGCGCGAGGTCGGCGCCGAGCTCGCCCGCCGCGGGCACGACCTCGTCAGCGGTGGCGGCCGGGTGTCGATGATGGGTGCCGTCGCGGGCGCCGTCCGGGCCGGCGGCCGGCACACGCTCGGCGTCATCCCCGAGGCGCTCGT
>JACRAB010000340.1 GCA_016213575.1 Actinomycetota bacterium | reverse complement strand
GGTCGCGACCGCGTCCAGGACCTCGGCCTCGGTGCTCGGTGCGGCCGGCAGCAGGGCGGCGCCCAGCTTGGCGAGGCCGCGGCTGCGCCAGGGGGCGACCGCGTGGACGACCTGGCCCTTCGCGACGGCCTTGCGCAGGCGCAGGAAGACGATCGGCGACTCCTCCTCGGGCTCGAGCCCGACGAGGAGGACCTGCGGCGCGGCCTGCAGGTCGGCGTAGGTGACGCCGAGGCCGGCGCCCGCGACGGCGTGCGCGAGGAACGCCGCCTCCTCCGCCGAGTGCGGCCGGGCCCGGAAGTCGACGTCGTTCGTGCCGAGCGCGACGCGGGCGAACTTGGCGTACGCGTAGGCGTCCTCGACCGTGACGCGGCCGCCGGTGAGGACGGCCGCGCCGGAGCCGGCCTTCGCGGCCGCGAGACCCTTGGCCGCGACGTCGAGCGCCTCGGGCCAGGACGCCGTCCGCAGCTCGCCGGTGTCCTCGTCCCGCACGAGCGGGGTGGTGATCCGGTCGGCGGCACCCGCGTACTGGAAGGCCCAGCGACCCTTGTCGCAGTTCCACTCCTCGTTGACCGCCGGGTCGTCGTCGGCGAGCCGGCGCAGCACCGAGCCCCGCCGGTGGTCGACGCGGATCGCGCAGCCGCTCGCGCAGTGCTCGCAGACACCGGGCGTCGACACGAGGTCGAACGGGCGGCTGCGGAAGCGGTACGCCGCACCGGTCAGCGCGCCGACCGGGCAGATCTGGACCGTGTTGCCGGAGAAGTAGCTCGCGAACGGCTGGCCCGACTCGTCGAGCATCGCGTCGCCCTGGGTCGGCACCTCGGAGTGGAAGCCGAGGACCGTCGGGGAGAACGTGCCGATCTGCTGCTTCGCGCCGCGCATCTGCAGGTCGATGAACGGGTCGCCGGCGATCTCCTTGGAGAACCGCGTGCAGCGCTGGCAGAGCACGCAGCGCTCGCGGTCGAGGAGGACCTGGGTCGAGATCCGGATCGGCTTGGGGAAGGTGCGCTTGGTCTCGGTGAAGCGGGTGCTCGCCTGCCCGTTCGCCATCGCCTGGTTCTGCAGGGGGCACTCGCCGCCCTTGTCGCAGACCGGGCAGTCGAGCGGGTGGTTGATGAGCAGCAGCTCCATGACGCCGCGCTGCGCCTTCTCGGCGACCGGGCTGGTCTGCTGGGTGCGCACGACCATGCCGGGGCTGACCTCGAGCGTGCAGGAGGCCTGCGGCTTGGGCATCGGCCGCAGCGACCCGTCGGGGCCGGGGGTCGCCACCTCGACGAGGCACTGCCGGCAGGCACCGGCGGGGGCGAGGAGCGGGTGGTCGCAGAACCGCGGGATCGCGATCCCGATCTCCTCCGCGGCCCGGATGACGAGCGTGCCCTTGGGCACGCTCACCTCGACGTCGTCGATGGTGACGGTGACGAGGTCCGGCGCGGGCGGCGTCGGGGACCCGGACGGCGGGTTGGCCGTGACGGTCATCAGGCGTTGGCCCCTTCGAAGAGCGTCGAGCGCACCGGGTCGAACGGGCAGCCGCCGTTCGTCAGGTGCGCGACGTACTCGTCCCGGAAGTACTTGATGGACGACGTGATCGGGCTCGTCGCGCCGTCCCCGAGGGCGCAGAACGAGCGGCCGAGGATGTTGTCGCAGATGTCGAGGAGCTTGTCGAGGTCGGCCTCGCTGCCGTTGCCCTCCTCGAGGCGCTTGAGCACCTGGACGAGCCAGTACGTGCCCTCGCGGCAGGGGGTGCACTTGCCGCAGGACTCGTGCTTGTAGAACTCGGTCCACCGCAGGACGGCGCGCACGACGCACGTCGTCTCGTCGAAGATCTGCAGCGCCCGGGTGCCGAGCATCGAGCCGGCCGCCCCGACCGACTCGAAGTCGAGCGGGGTGTCGAGGTGCTCGCTGGTGAACAGCGGGGTCGACGAGCCGCCCGGCGTCCAGAACTTCAGCTCGTGCCCGCCACGGACGCCGCCGGCCATGTCGAGCAGCTCGCGCAAGGTGATGCCGAGCGGGGCCTCGTACTGGCCGGGGCGGGTCACGTGGCCCGAGAGCGAGAAGAACCCGTAGCCGGTCGAGCGCTCGGTTCCCATGCTCTTGAACCAGTCCGCGCCGTTGCTGACGATCGACGGAACGCTCGCGATGGACTCGACGTTGTTCACGACAGTGGGCCGCGCGTAGAGGCCCGCGACCGCCGGGAAGGGAGGCTTGAGCCGGGGCTGGCCGCGCCGGCCCTCGAGGGAGTCGAGCAGCGCCGTCTCCTCGCCGCAGATGTACGCGCCGGCGCCGGCGTGGACGACGATGTCGAGGTCGTAGCCCGTGCCGAGGATGTTGTCGCCGAGGTAGCCCTTGGCGCGCGCCTCCTCGACCGCTGCGAGCAGGCGCCGGTAGACGTGCACGACCTCGCCGCGCACGTAGATGAACGCCTTGTGGCAGCCGATGGCGTAGCTGGTGATGATGACGCCCTCGATGAGGAACTGCGGCGTCGCCATCATGAGCGGGACGTCCTTGCACGTACCCGGCTCGGACTCGTCGGCGTTGACGACGAAGTAGCGGGGCCCGACGACCGGCTTCGGCAGGAAGCTCCACTTGAGCCCCGTCGGGAAGCCTGCGCCGCCACGGCCGCGCAGGCCGGAGTCCTTGACGAGCGTCACGAGGTCGGCCGGGTCCATGGCGAGCGCCGTGCGCAGCGCGGAGTAGCCGCCGTTGCGCTCGTACGTCTCGAGCGTCCAGGACTTGCGGTCGTCCCAGAACGCGGAGAGGACCGGGGTGAGCGTGGTGGCCATGCGTCAGCCCTCCTTGCCGTCGGACGACGGGGTCGCGCCGGAGCCGGCGGCCGGCGCCGTCCAGCCCTTCTGGCGGGCCAGCGCGGTGCCCCGGGCGCTCGCGGTGCCCGCCCCGACGCCCTCGTCCGCGCGGCCGTCATTGAACCCCGCGAGGACCCGCGAGACCTCCTTGAAGGAGCAGACCTTCGACGCGCCACGGGTGGGCGCGACCGCCTCGCCGCTGCGGAGCCGGTCGACGACCTCGCGGGCGGTGCCCGGCGTCTGATTGTCGAAGAACTCCCAGTTGACCATCATCACGGGCGCGTAGTCGCACGCCGCGTTGCACTCGACCTTCTCGAGGGTGATCGCGCCGTCGGCCGTCGTCTCGTCGTGGCCGATGCCGAGGTGCTCCTCGAGGGCGGTGAAGATCTCGTCGCCGCCCATGATCGCGCACAGCGTGTTCGTGCAGACCCCGACCGTGTACGTGCCGTTGGGGTGCCGCTTGTACTGCGTGTAGAACGTCGCGACCGCGGCGACCTCGGCGGTCGTCAGGTCGAGCATCTGCGCGCAGAACGCGATGCCGTCGGGGCTGACGTAGCCCTCCTCGCTCTGCACGAGGTGGAGCATCGGCAGCAGCGCCGAGCGCGGCACCGGGTAGCGGGCGATGATCGCCTGCGCGTCCGTGACGAGCTGCTCGCGGGCCTGGTCGGTGATGGGCATCAGCGGTCAACGCCTCCCATGACGGGGTCGAGCGAGGCGACGGCGACGATGACGTCGGCGATCTGGCTGCCTTCGCACATGGCCGCCACGGCCTGGAGGTTGACGAAGGACGGGTCCCGGAAGTGGGCCCGGTACGGCCGGGTGCCACCGTCGGAGACCAGGTGCACGGCGAGCTCGCCGCGCGGCGACTCCACGGCCTGGTAGACCTGCCCGACGGGGACCCGGAAGCCCTCGGTGACGAGCTTGAAGTGGTGGATGAGCGCCTCCATCGAGGTGCCCATGATCTCCCGGATGTGGTCGAGGCTGTTGCCCATGCCGTCGCCGCCGATGGCGAGCTGCGCGGGCCAGGCGATCTTCTTGTCGCCGACCATGACCGGGCCCGGGGTCTGCTCGAGGCGGGTCAGGCACTGCTCGACGATCCGCAGCGACTGCTTCATCTCCTCGAAGCGGATCCGCAGCCGGCCGTAGGCGTCCGCGCTGTCCCACGTCACGACGTCGAAGTCGTACGTCTCGTAGCCGCAGTACGGCTCGAGGCGACGCAGGTCGTGCGGCAGGCCCGTGGACCGCAGCACCGGGCCGGTGACGCCCAGGGCCATGCAGCCGGCGAGGTCGAGGTAGCCGACGTCGACGAGGCGGCCCTTGACGAGCGGGTTCTCGTTGCTCAGCTTCTCGAGGTCGCTGATGTCGGCGCGGATGTCCGGCAGCGAGCCGCGGATCAGGTCGATCGCCGTCTTGGGCAGGTCCTGCGCGAGACCGCCCGGGCGGATGAACGCGTGGTTCATCCGCAGGCCCGTGACGTGCTCGAAGATCTTCAGGATGCGCTCACGCAGCCGGAAGCCGGCGGTCATGACCGTGAGCGCGCCGATCTCCATGCCGCCCGTGGCGATGGCCACGTCGTGCGAGGAGATCCGGTTGAGCTCCATGAGCAGGACCCGGACGATGCTGGCCCGCTCGGGCACCTCGTCGGTGATGCCGAGGAGCTTCTCGACGGCGAGGCAGTAGGCCGCCTCCTGGTACAGCGGCGTCAGGTAGTCCATCCGCGTGCAGAAGGTCACGCCCTGGGTCCAGGTGCGGAACTCCATGTTCTTCTCGATGCCGGTGTGCAGGTAGCCGATGCCGCAGCGGGCCTCGGTCACCGTCTCGCCGTCCAGCTCGAGGATGAGCCGGAGCACGCCGTGCGTCGACGGGTGCTGCGGCCCCATGTTGACGACGATGCGCTCCTCGCCGAGGCTCGCGGCCTCCTCGGCGATGTCGGTCCAGTCGCCCCCGGCCGCGGTGAAGACCTTGCCCTCGGCGGGCTCGCTCTCCGTCGCGCCGTACGCGTCGTCCACGGTGTCGTCGATCGTCCGGTCAGTCATCAGCTGTACGACCTCCGGGTGTCGGGCGGCGCGATGGTCGCGCCCTTGTACTCGACCGGGATGCCGCCGAGCGGGTAGTCCTTGCGCTGCGGGTGGCCGGGCCAGTCGTCCGGCATCTCGATGCGCGTGAGGGCGGGGTGCCCGTCGAACTGGATGCCGAAGAAGTCCCACGTCTCGCGCTCGTGCCAGTCGGCCGTCGGGTAGACCTCGACGATCGACGGGATGTGCGGGTCGGCGTCCGGGCAGGTCACCTCGAGCCGCAGCCGTCGGTTGTTCGTGATCGAGAGCAGGTGGTAGACGGCGTGCAGCTCGCGGCCGGACTCCTGCGGGTAGTGCACGCCGCTCACCCCGGACAGCAGCTCGTAGCGCAGGTCCGGCTCGTCGCGCAGCGCGCGGACGACCTCGAGCAGCCGCTCGCGGTGCACGTGGAGGGTCAGCTCGCCACGGTCCACGACGACCGACCCGACCGCGTCGCCGAACTGGGTGCCGTCGGCCGCGAGCGCCGCCTCGAGGGCGTCGGCGACCGGGTCGAACTGCTCGCCGTACGGCCGGACGGCGGGCGCCGGGAACGCGACGGTCCGCACGAGCCCGCCGTAGCCGGAGGTGTCGCCGGCGTCGTGGGTGCCGAACATGCCCTGCCGGTGCGCGACGACCTCGGCCTGGGGTGCCGTCGTCGCGAGTGCCGCGGCGTCCGGTCCCGACTCGTCGTTCGTGGTCAACGAAGGAGCCCCTTCATCTCGGACGTCGGCGTGGCGGTCAGCGCGGCCGCCTCGGCCGCCTGGGCGGCCTTGACCCGGTTCACCCCGAGCGGTGCCGACTCGATCTCCTTGTGGAGCGTGAGGATCGCGTTGATGAGCATCTCCGGCCGCGGCGGGCAGCCCGGCAGGTAGATGTCCACCGGGACGATGTGGTCCACGCCCTGGACGATCGCGTAGTTGTTGAACATGCCGCCGGAGGACGCGCACACCCCCATGGCGAGCACCCACTTCGGCTCGACCATCTGGTCGTAGATCTGCCGCACGACGGGTGCCATCTTCTGGCTCACCCGGCCGGCGACGATCATGAGGTCGGCCTGGCGCGGCGAGGCGCGGAAGACCTCCATGCCGAAGCGCGCGAGGTCGTACTTGGGGCCGCCGGTCGTCATCATCTCGATGGCGCAGCAGGCAAGACCGAAGCTGGCCGGCCAGAGCGAACCGCGGCGGAAGTACCCCGCGATCGTCTCCACCGAGGTCAGCAGGAAGCCGCTCGGCAGCTTCTCCTCGATACCCATGACTACCTCTCAGCGTTCGGTCGCGGCGCCGCCGCGGGCGGACCGGCCGCCGTCTGCTGCGGAGACCGGGACGGGTGGACGCGTCATCTCGTGCTCGTCAGCCTGCTTCAGTCCCACTCGAGCCCGCCGCGCCGCCACACGTAGGCGTAGGCGACGAAGACGGTGCCGATGAACAGGACCATCTCGATGAGCGCGAACGTCCCGAGCGCGTCGAACGCGACGGCGTACGGGATGAGGAACACGCTCTCGATGTCGAAGACGATGAAGAGCATCGCCACGAGGTAGTACTTGACCGGGAAGCGCCCGCCGCCGGCCGCGTGCGGCGTGGGCTCGATGCCGCACTCGTACGCGTCGAGCTTGGCGCGGTTGTAGCGCTTCGGACCGGACAGTGCCCCTGCGACCACGGAGAACACGGCGAAGCCCGCCGCGATCGCCGCCAGCGCGAGGATCGGCACGTAGGGGTTCACGACGTCACCCTTTCAGCTGCCACGTTCTGCGTGCGGGAGCGGCCACGGCGACCGCCCCGAGCGCAGGTCGCGCCCATCCTAGGGGGCCACGTGCGGTGGTCTTGACACGGCTCGCCTGTGGTGCTTCGCCGGCCCACCTCAGGCCGCCGGGGCGATCTTCGTGAGGCCGTTGATGATCCGGTCCAGGGCGTCGCCGCCCCGCGGCTCCGTGAGGTTCGCGAGCATCTTCAGCGTGAACTTCATGAGCGTCGGACGGGGCAGCCCGTAGCGGGTGGCCACCTTCATGACCTCGGGGTGGCCGATGAGCTTCACGAAGACCCGGCCCAGCGTGTAGTACCCGCCCAGGGCGTCCTTCATGGCCGCCGGGTAGGCCTGCAGCGCCTTCTCGCGGGCCGCGTCGTCCGGGCGGGCGAGCGCCTGCGTGACGACGTCCGCGGCGATCCGCCCGGACTCCATCGCGTAGGCGATGCCCTCGCCGTTGAACGGGTTGACCATGCCGCCCGCGTCGCCGACGAGGAGCATGCCGCGGGTGTAGTGCGGGGTCCGGTTGAAGCCCATCGGGAGCGCGGCGCCGCGGATCGGCTGCGTCATGTTCTCCTCGGTGTAGCCCCACTCCGGCGGCATCGTCGCGACCCAGCGCTTGAGCAGGTCCTTGTAGTCGACGTTGCCGAAGGCGCCCGAGGAGTTGAGGATGCCCAGGCCCACGTTGCTCGTGCCGTCGCCGACCCCGAAGACCCACCCGTAGCCGGGCAGCAGGTTCGAGCGGTTCGGCTCGCCGTCCCACAGCTCGAGCCACGACTCGAGCCAGTCGTCGTCGTGCCGCGGGCTCCTGAAGTACGTGCGGACGGCGACGCCGAGCGGCCGGTCGTCGCGCTTGGCGATGCCGAGCGACAGCGCGAGGCGCGCGCTCACGCCGTCCGCCGCGACGACGAGCGGCGCGCGGTAGGTGACCTCGTCCCCGACGCGGCGGCCCTGGTCGTCGACCGGGCGGGCGGTGACGCCGACGACCCGGCCGGACCGCTCGTCGAGCACCGGTCCGGTGACGTTCGTGCGCTCGAGGATCTTCGCGCCGCTCGCGGTTGCGTGCCGGGCGAGGGTCTCGTCGAAGTCGAGGCGCGGGCGGACGAGCCCGTAGTCGGGGAACGACGACAGCTCCGGCCAGGGCAGCTGCAGCCGCATGCCGCCGCCGATGATGCGCAGGCCGTGGTTGCGGATCCAGCCGTCCTCCGGCCGGGTCGGGATGCCCAGGGCGACGAGCTCCTTGACCGCCCGCGGGGTGAGGCCGTCGCCGCACACCTTCTCGCGGGGGAAGGCCGTCTTCTCCAGGACGAGGACCTCGTGGCCTGCGCGGGCCAGGTAGGCCGCGACGGTCGAGCCGGCAGGACCGGCGCGGACGACGATGACGTCGGCGTCCTGCCCGGTGCCCGCCCGGTCCGCGGGGGTGGGGCTGCTCGCGCTCACGTTGGTGCCTCGCTGCGTCTCGGTGGCGTCTCGTGGCCAGGTGGACTGGGAGTGCTGCCGCGCGCCGCATTGTGCGCTTGTGAAGTTCTTCACGAACTCCACGGCGAGTGTACGGCGACGCGGGAACGCCCCGCGCGCCGGAGCGGCGGACCCGCCGGTAGCGGGGCGGTGACGGGGTCGGTCGCCGGTCGGCCGCGGCGCGCCGGCAGGTCGGTCAGGGGCGGGTCGCGCGGTGCAGCGCGACGATGCCGCCGGACAGGTTGCGGTAGGTGACCTGCTCCCAGCCGGCGTCCTTGATCCGGACGCCGAGCGCCTGCTGGTCGGGCCAGGCGCGGATCGACTCGGCGAGGTAGCGGTAGGACTCGGGGTTCGAGGAGACGACCCGCGACATCGCCGGCAGCGCCTTCATGAGGTACTCGGTGTAGACCGTCCGGAACGGCTTCCAGACCGGCTGGGAGAACTCGCAGACGACGATCCGGCCGCCGTGCCGGGTGACCCGGCGCATCTCCCGCAGGGCCGCGTCGGTGTCGACGACGTTGCGCAGCCCGAAGCTGATGGTCACCGCGTCGAACGCGGCGTCCGCGAACGGCAGGCGGGTGGCGTCGCCGGCGACGAACGGCATCTCGGGGCGGCGCCGCTTGCCGACCCGGAGCATCCCCTGCGAGAAGTCGCACGGGGTGACGAGCACGCCCGCCTCGTGGAAGGGCAGGGACGACGTCCCGGTGCCGGCCGCGAGGTCGAGCAGCCGCTCCCCCGGGCGCATGTCGAGGGCGGCGACGACGGCCCGGCGCCACCGGCGGTCCTGCCCGAGGGACAGGACGTCGTTCGTGCGGTCGTAGCGCTCGGCGGTGTCGTCGAACATGGCCGCGACCTCGTGCGGCTGCTTCTCCAGGCTGGCGCGGGGCATGGTCGAATCGTCGCAGGCCGACGCCGGGTGCGTCAGCCCGGGTCGGGCCGCCGGGTCAGCCGGGCAGGTCCCAGGGGTTCGGCGGGGGCTGCTCGGGCCGGGGCTGCTCGGGCCGGGGCTGCTCCGACGGGGACGGCGCCGGCGGCGGCTGCACGGGCGGCTGGGGCTGGGGCGCGTACCCGGGTGGTGGGTAGGCGGGCTGCGGGTACGCGGGCTGCGGGTACGTGGGCTGCGCGTACGGCTGCGGGTAGGGCTGGCCGTACGGCTGCGCGTAGGGCGCCGGATACGACTGGGGATACGGCTGGCCGTACGGCTGGGGGTACGGCTGGCCGTACGGCTGCGGGTAGCCGGGCGGGCCGACCGGGTACCCGTACGGGCTGCCGTACCAACCCGCCGGGGCGGCCCGTTCCGGCCGGGGCGCGCGGCGGGCCCAGACGACGGTGCCGACGACGAGGGCGAACCCGGCGACGATCGCGACGCCCGTCGTCCAGAGCACCCCGGCGGCCGGCCCGTCGACCGGCGTGGCCGGCCGCGCGCGGGCGGCGGCGAGGGCCTCGGCGGACCCGACGGCGTACCCCGGGTCCGACGGGTCGTAGGCGATGCGAACCGTCCCGCCCTCGATCGGCTCGGCGACCCCGTGCGGCCACGGGATGTCGGTCGCGCGGACGTCCTCGCCGTCCACCGTCGTGTAGTCCAGGTCGAGGTACCAGGCGGGGAACGACGTGTCGGACGGGCCTTCCGCCTGCGGGTCGGCCGGGTCGGTGAAGGAGTCGAACGGCACGACCCGGACGACCTCGGCGAGCGCCTCCTCGGTGAGGTCCCCGTCGAGGCAGAAGATCCCCGGGGCGCCCGG
>JACRAB010000337.1 GCA_016213575.1 Actinomycetota bacterium | reverse complement strand
GTCGGCGGCGGCGACGATGCACCGGGGATGTACGTGCTGCGGCGCGACCCCGACGGCACGTGGGACAAGACCGTCGTCGGCCTCGTCGGCGACCGGCTGACCCGGCCGCAGCTCCTCCTCGACCGGGAGAGCTCGCGCGTCTACCTCTTCGAGGCGGCACCGACCACGGGCGGCTCGATCTACTACAAGTCCTCGCCGTTCGACCGGCTGTCCTTCGCCACCGGCCGCGGGGCACCCCTCGTCACGGGGCCGGCCGGTGCCGCCATCAACGACGTGAGCACGGCGAAGGGCTCGACGACCTCGGCCGTGGACGCGGTCGTCATCGCGGTCGACACGAACGGGCACCGGTACTACCACGGCGAGCTCCCGGTCACCGCGGACGACACCCGGTCGCCGATCCTGCCGTCGCAGATCACCTCCGCGGCGACGCCCGAGGGTGCGGTCAGGACGACCTGGAAGGCGGCCACCGACGACCGCGGCATCGTCGCGTACGACGTCTACATGAACGGTGTCGTCGTCGAGACGATCGACGTCACCGCGGCGAACCGGAGCAGCGTCGACTGGACCTGGACGACGCCGACCCTCACGCCGGGCACCTACCAGCTCGCGGTGCAGGCCCGCGACGAGGCGGGCAACGTGTCGACGCGCCGGACGGCCGCCCAGGTCGTCATCCAGTGACCGCCTGCATCCGGTGACCGCCTGCATCCGGTGACCGCCTGACCGGCGCGCTCCGCCGTCCGGACGAGGAACGGGTCAGGTGTTCGGGCGAGGGACTCGCGGGAACCTGTCCCGTGCGTCCCGACCTGTCCCTACGCTCGTGCACTTGAGCGCCCGGGGGCGGGCGCGGGACAGGGGCCAGCGGTGAGGGACGGCACGAGGACCAGCAGGTCGGACGTCGGGGCAGACGTCAGGTCGGACGTCAGGCAGGCGCTGCTGCGGCTGCCACGGATGCGCCGCACGGCGGCGGTCGCCGTGACGGCGGTGGCGCTGACGGTGGGCGGGGCCGGCTGGGCCGCCCTCCCGGCCGCCGCCGCGGGGACGCCCGTCACGTACGCGGACCACACCTACCCGTCGACGGTGACCGCACCGACGGCGGACAAGCCGCAGAGCAAGGTCTGGCGCAACGACAACGCCTGGTGGTCCGTGCTCATCTCGGCGTCGGCGGGCGTCCCGACGATCCACGAGCTGCGCGGCGACCACACCTGGCGGGACACCGGCGTCGCGATCGACACCCGCGCGGCGAGCACGGCCGACACCGAGTCGGTCGGCAGCCAGCTCTACGTCGCGAGCCGGTCGTCCGGCTCGAACCTGCTCTTCTCCCGCTTCACGTACGTGCCCGCGTCGCGGACCTACGCCCGCGACAGCGGGTTCCCGGTGACGATCGCGACCGGCGGCTCGGAGTCGCTGACGATCGCCCGGGACACGGTCGGCACCGTCTGGGCGACGTGGACCCGCGGCTCCCGCGTCTACCTCGCGCACACGACGACGTCCGACACGGCGTGGACGGCGGGCACGACCGTCCCGGTGCCGGACACGACGCTCTCCTCGGACGACATCTCCGGCATCGTGTCCTTCAACAACTCGGTCGGGATCATGTGGTCCGACCAGCAGAGCGTCGCCGTCCGGTTCGCGATCCACGACGACGGCGACCCCGACACCGCGTGGCGGGTCGAGACACCGCTGTCCGGCGGGCTCCTCGCCGACGACCACATCAACCTCAAGTCGCTCGTGGACGACGTCCAGGGCCGGGTCTTCGCCGCGGTGAAGACCTCGAAGACGGCGAGCGGGGACGCGATCATCCTCGTGCTCAAGCGGACCAGCAGCGGTACGTGGACGTCGACGACCGGCGCCACCAAGGCGGACGGCGCGACCCGGCCGCAGATCGTCCTCGACTCCGAGCACAGCGTGCTCTACCTGCTCATGACCGCCCCCGAGGCCGGCGGCACGATCTACTACAAGTCCTCGCCGCTGTCGTCGCTGTCGTTCTCGTCCGGCCGGGGCAGCGTCTTCATGCAGGCCTCGGGCGCCAAGCTCAACAACGTCAGCACGACCCGCGACCCGGTGACGAGCGCGACCGGGCTCGTCGCCATCGCCTCCGACGACGCGAACAAGCGGTACTACCACACCGAGATGTCGCTGGCGGACGGCGGCGGGGGCGGGGACACCACGCCTCCGACGGCGCCGGGCAGCGTCTCGGCGAGCGCCTCGGCCCCGACGACCGTCGACGTGGCGTGGACCGCCTCGACCGACGCCGTCGGCGTCTCCCGGTACGAGATCCTGCGCAACGGCACCCAGATCGGCACCTCGACGACCCTGGCGTTCACCGACACCACGGCCGCGGCGGCGACGACCTACACGTACGGCGTCCGGGCCCGGGACGCGGCGGGCAACGTCTCGACGACGACGTCGGCCGCGGCCGTCACGACGCCGTCCGACCCGAACCCGCCGGGCAGCGTGACCTTCCGCTCGGCCTCGACGTTCTCCACGGCGGGCGCGACGGCCCTGACCGTGGCGAAGCCCGCCGGGCTCGCGGCCGGCGACGTCGTGCTCGCGACCGTCTCCTCGCGCGGTGCCCCGAAGATCACCGCACCCGCGGGCTGGACGCTCGTGGGGAGCACGCCGAACTCGACGACCATGGTCCAGGCCGTCTACAGCCACGTCGCCGGCGCCTCCGAGCCGGCCTCGTGGACGTGGACGCTCTCGAAGACGCAGGTCGCCGTCGTCCAGCTCGACGCGTACTCCGGGGTGAGCACGGCGGCCCCTGTGCGGGCGTTCGCCGGGCAGGCCAACGCGAGCAGCGGCACGGTCACGGCACCGGCCGTCACCGCGAACAACGGCGACCTCGTCGTCGCGCTCTTCGGGACCGGCCGGTCGTCGGCGTTCACCCCGCAGGCGGGACTCGTCGAGCGCAGCGACGTGACGAGCTCGACCGGGTCGACGAAGGTCTCCGGCTCGGCGGCCGACCGCGCGGTGACGGCGACCGGCACCGTCGGCCCGTTCACCGCGACGACGCCCACCGGTTCGGCGGCGAACGTCGGCCAGACCGTCGTCCTCGCGGCGGCCTGAGCGGCCCGCCGACCAGCCACCGACCAGCACTGCGGAGGCCCCCGGCGCGAACGCCGGGGGCCTCCGTAGATCGGACGGTCTTGGCCCAAATCCGTAACAATCCGTAGATAGGCCATCTACCTTCGGTGATGAGGTGCGCCCGGGGCCCGGGCGCCACGACCGAAGGCTGTTCATGCATCCCGTCACACGCACGATCCTCGGGACGGTCACCGCCGTCGCGATCGCGACCGGCGGCGCCGGCTGGGTGGCAGCACCCGCCGCGGCCGCCGGCCTGCCGACCACCTACACCGGCCCGACGGTCCCCGCGACCGTCGTCGCGCCGTCCGCCGACACGCAGCAGAGCAAGGTCTGGCGGGCCGACGGCGCCTGGTGGGCCGTCATGGCCGACACCGCGACCGGCACGCCGACCATCCACGAGCTGCTCACCGACCACACCTGGCGCGACACCGGGATCGCCGTCGACACCCGCGCGAACAGCACCGCGGACGTCGAGACGATCGGCACGACGCTCTACGCCGCGAGCCGGACGGCGACCGGCGACCTGCTCTTCAGCCGCTTCACGTACAGCGCCGGCAGCCGGACGTACGCCAAGGACTCCGGCTACCCGGTGACGATCACGACCGGCGGCACCGAGTCCCTGTCCATCGCCCGCGACTCCGCGGGGAAGATCTGGGCCACCTGGACGAAGAGCTCGAGGGTGCTCTACGCGTACACGACCTCCTCGGACGCGGCGTGGTCGGTGCCGGACTTCGTGCCGTCGAGCGACACCACCGTCGCCACCGACGACGTCTCCGGCATCGTCGCCTTCAACGGCCACGTCGGGATCATGTGGTCCGACCAGCAGAGCGCCGCGTTCCGCTTCGCGGTCCACACCGACGGCGCGGCCGCCGGCCTCTGGACCACCGAGACCCCGCTGTCCGGCATCGGCATCGCCGACGACCACATCAGCCTCAAGGCGGTGACGAACGACTCCCTCGGCCGGGTCTTCGTCGCCCTGAAGACGAGCAACGACGTCGTCTCGAAGGTCGCGACCGACCCGCTCGTCGTCGTCCTCAAGCGCGAGAGCAACGGCACGTGGCAGACCGCGACCGGTGCGACCGTCGCCGACGGCGCGACCCGCCCGCAGGTCGTCATCGACTCCGAGCACTCCCTGCTCTACCTGCTCATGACCTCACCGGCCACGGGCGGGGTGATCTACTACAAGACCTCGCCGCTGGCCTCGCTGACGTTCGGCGGCGGCAGGGGCGCGGTCTTCATGAAGGCCTCGGGCGCCAAGCTCAACAACATCAGCACGACCAAGGACCCGGTGGCCTCCCCGAGCGGGCTCGTCGCGATCGCCGCGGACGACACCGCGCACCGCTACTACCACGCCGAGCTGCCGCTGGCCCCGGCCGGCGACCACCAGCCCCCGACCAACCCCGCCTCGGTGACGTCGACCGTCATGTCGGCCACCTCGGTGCTGTCGAGGTGGCCGGCGGGCACGGACGACGTCAAGGTCGTCTCGTACGACGTGTACCGGGACGGCGACCCGATCGGCACCACGACGACCCTGGCCTACACCGACACCACCGCGGTCGGCGGGACGACGTACCGGTACGGCGTCCGGTCGGTCGACGCGGCGGGCAACGTCTCGTCCCTGCGCCAGGGGGGCTACGTGACGACGCCCAAGGCGGGCGGCTCGGTCGTCGTCCACGGTGCCGCCAAGGCGGCCACCGCCGGGGCGACCGGCATCACGGTCACCCGTCCGACGACCGTCGTGGCGAACGACATCATGGTCGTCGCCGTCACGGTCCGGACCCTGCCGACGCTCACCGCCCCCTCGGGCTGGACCCGCGTCGTCCAGACCGACAACGGGACGGCGCTGCGGCAGGCGGTCTACTGGAAGAAGGCGGGCGCCTCCGAGCCCGCGAGCTACCGGTGGACGTTCTCGGCCTCGCGGGCCGGCACGGTGCAGCTCGTCGCCTACAAGGGGCTCAGCACGACGGCCCCGGTGCGCGCGTTCGCCGGCAAGGCGAACGTGTCGTCGGCGACGAGCACCGCTCCCGCGGTGACCTCGGCCGCCGGCGACCGGGTCCTCACGGTCTTCGGGACCGCCCGCACCGGGGCGATCACGCCGATGGCCGGGCTCACCGAGCGGACCGAGGCGACGGTCGCGACCGGCACGACGCTGACGGCCGAGACGGCGGACAAGCAGATCGCCACGACGGGCACCGCCGGCCCGTTCACGGCGACGACGTCCACCGGTGCGGCCGTGAGCATCGGCCACACCCTGTCGCTGCGCTGGGCCTGACCCGCCCGGGACCTCGTCGCACGCAGCACCCCGCACGACCGGACGCCGGTCCGAGGCACTGCGTCGGGCCGGCGTCCGGCGACCCCGGAGAGGTCCGCACGGTGGGACAAGTGCCTTAAGAGGACGTCAAGCCGACAGAAATGGCGCAGCAGGCGGCGATAAAGCCCTTGTTAATTCTGCCGTTCACCCCTGTTCAGGGGTTCCCATCCGCTATTCGCCCCGCCTAGGTTCGGGCCCGCCCAGGAGGCGGGATCAAGGTCTCGCCCACCGACGTACCCGGCGACCTGCCGGGTGCCAGACGCTCGGAGCGAGATGCACGGGGAAGCTCGCCATCTGTCCGCCACGACCGCTGCCGGCCCGACCGCCGACAGCGCCGGTACCGCCCAGAACGCCTGCGGGACAAGCACGATCATGAGCACGAGCGCCCCCCGGACCCTCCGGGCGCAGAGCGCAAGCCGCCGTTCGGGGAACCCCCGATCGGCCGCACGCAGGAGCCCGGCGCAGCGCTCCGGTAGCCCGAAGGGGTCATCTGCGAACGGTTCGCGGCAGGACTCCTCAAGACGCCGTACCGGCCGTCGAAACACCGGCCAGCGTGCTCCCTTCGCGTTATTCGAGGTGATCTTCGTGCGTCCGCGTCATCGTGTCCGGCCTGCAGGCAGGCTCCGCCGCACCGCAGTCGTCATGGCTGTCGGCGCAACGATCTCGGGCGGGCTGATCGCCGCCGACCTCCACCCCGCGAGCGCCGCGGTCACGTACGTCGTGGCCCCGGGCGGCAGCGACGCCGCGAACGGCTCGGCGGGCGCGCCCTGGCGCACCCTCGGGGCCTCCTTCAAGAAGCTGCGCCCCGGCGACCGGCTCGTCGTCAAGGGGGGCACCTACGCCGAGCAGGTGAAGGTCACCCCGGTCAAGGGCACGGCGTCCGAGCCGATCACGGTCGTCGCCGCCGCCGGTGAGCGGCCCGTCGTCGAGGGCCTGCTCTGGCTCAAGGGCGCCGACTACTGGACGCTCGACGGCATCAACGTCACCTGGGGCTCGAAGAACACGAGCAGCCAGCACATGGTGAAGATGACCGGCGGCGTCGGCTGGCGGATCACGAACGCCGAGATCTGGGGCGCCCGCTCGTACGCCGGCCTGCTCGTCGCCGGCACCCCGAGCAAGTGGATGGTCGACCACAACTACATCCACGACACGTACAAGAGCAACGGCACCAACCAGGACCACCTGATCTACGTCAACGGCAGCATGGGTGGCGGGATCATCGAGCGGAACCTGCTGGCGCGCAGCAGCAACGGCCGCGGGCTGAAGATCGGCCCGCCGTCCGGCAGCAGCGCCCCGATCGGCAACGTCGTCGTCCGGTACAACACGTTCTACGACAACACCGGGCCGTCGAACCTGCAGCTGTCGTACGGCGCGAGCAGCGTCTCGATCTACCGGAACGTCTTCGACACGTCCGGCAAGGGCAAGCCGAACATCACGACGTACAACCTGTCCGGCAGCGGCAACGTCGCCAAGGACAACGTCGGCTGGCACTCGGACGGCGTCCTCGACCCGACCAAGGGCCTCACCGACGGCGGCGGCAACGTCATGGCCGACCCCGGCACGACGGTGACGTCGGCCGGCGTGGTGAAGACGACGTCGCTGTCGGGCTACGGGCTGACGGCGACCGCCGGCTGACCCCGCCCGACCCGCACCGCGCACCACCGCACCGCCACGACCGCACCGGTCGGCCGAGCACCTTCGGCCGGCCGGTGCGGTCGTCGTGCGACCCGTCTCACCCGGACGGCCCGCGCCGGGCACTTCCCGGCTGCTGACCCGTGCGTCAGGATGAGCGCCGTGACGAACGAGACCGTCCCCCGGGTGGGCCGCGACGAGCACGTCTTCGCCTTCGGGCCGGACCTGCGACCGGTGCTCGAGGTCGACCCCGGGGCCGTCGTCCGGCTCGACCTCAACGACTGCTACTTCGGCCAGGTCCGCACCGAGGCCGACACCCCGGACACCCTCGACGACGCGCTGATCAACGCCGCGACCGGGCCGGTCGCGGTCCGCGGGGCCCGGCCCGGCGACACCCTCGTCGTGGACCTGCTCGAGATCACGACCGGCCCGCAGGGAGCGGCGACGCTCATGCCGGGCCGTGGCCAGCTCGGGCACCTCCTGGAGAAGCCGGCCACCCGGATCCTCACGGTCGAGGGCGGCACCGTCCGGCTGAACGACCACGTGACGTTCCCGGCCCGGCCGATGGTCGGCGTCGTCGGTGTCGCGACCGGCGGCGAGGTGGCCCCGACCCTGGACGCCGGCCCGCACGGCGGCAACCTCGACGACAACCTCAACGCCGCCGGGTCGAGCGTGCTGCTGCCCGTCCGGCAGCCGGGGGCGATGCTCGCGATCGGCGACATGCACGCGGCGATGGGCGACGGCGAGGTGAGCGGCACCGGCGTCGAGATCGACGGCACCGTGCTCGTGCGCGTCGACGTCCTCCGCGGCGTGCAGACGCACTGGCCGGTCACGGTGACGCCGACGCACTGGGTCACCCACGGCACCGCGGTCGAGGACCTCACCGCCGCGCTCGACGCCGCGTGCCAGGAGGCCGGGAAGCTGCTCGTCGACGAGTGGGGCTTCAGCGTCGAGGACGCGTTCGTGTTCCTGTCCGTCGCCTGCGACGCGGGGATCGCGCAGGCGGTCCACCCCTGCCCCGGCACCGTCATCGCCAAGGTCAAGGTGCCCCGGGTCGACGCCTGCCCGCTGCCGTTCCGCCCGCGCTGACCGCCGCTGCCGAAAGCCTCTGCCGAAAGCCTCTGCCCCGCAACGCCTTCCGACAGGAGATCGACGATGACGACCACCACCGAGGGCCGCCTCACCTGGACGGCCGGCGACCAGAGCGTCGAGACCTGGTACCGGGTGTACGGCGAGCTCGACCCGGCCGCCGCGCTCACGCCGCTCGTCATCCTCCACGGCGGCCCGGGCGCGGCGTCGAACTACGTCGAGCCGATCGCCGACCTCGTGGCGCAGACCGGCCGCGCCTGCGTGCTCTACGACCAGGTGGGCTGCGGGAAGTCGCAGCACCTGCCCGACGCACCGGTCGAGTTCTGGACGCCGCAGCTCTTCAAGGACGAGATCGCCGCGGTCACCACGCACTTCGGCATCGCCGACCGGTACATGGTCATCGGCCAGTCGTGGGGCGGCATGCTCGGCATGGAGCACGCCCTCGACCACCCGGCCGGGCTGCGGGCGCTCGTCGTCGCCGACTCGCCGTCGTCCATGCGGTTGTGGGTCGAGGAGGCGAGCGTCCTGCGCGCGGCCCTGCCGCCGGGCGTCGACGAGACGCTCAGGAAGCACGAGGACGCCGGCACGACGGACACCGCCGAGTACGAGGAGGCGATGAACGTCTTCTACGACAGGCACGTCTGCCGGGTGCCGCAGCCGCAGTGCGTCAAGGACTCCTTCGCCCAGATCGGCGACGACCCGACGGTCTACTTCACGATGAACGGGCCGAGCGAGTTCCACTGCATCGGCACCCTGAAGACCTGGGACATCACCGAGCGGCTCGTCGAGGTCGACGTCCCGACCCTGCTCGTCTCGGGCGCCCACGACGAGGCGACCCCGCGGATCGTCGGCGAGATCCACGACCGCATCCCCGGCTCGCGCTGGGAGCTCTTCGCCTACTCGAGCCACATGCCGCACGTCGAGGAGCCCGCGAAGTTCAAGGAGGTCGTGAGCCGCTTCCTCGGCGAGCACGACCGGCCGTGAGCGGGGCCGCCGGCGGACGGCGCACCGGGCTCGTCCGCGCCGCCCGCCTCGCGTACGCCGCGCTGGCCGTGGCGGACGTCGCGCTGTCGGCGTCCGGGTCCCCTGCGGCGGCCCGCGCCCGGAAGGTCACCAAGCCGCTGCTCATGCCGGCGCTCATGGTCGGCCGCAGCGCCCCCACGCGACGGGCGCTGGCGCTGTCCGGTGCGGGCGACGTCGCCCTGCTCGGCTCGTCGGACGCCGCGTTCACCGCGGGCCTCGGCGCGTTCCTCGCCGGCCAGGTCGCCTGGGTCCGGGCCCTGCACGCCCGCAGCGACGGCCTGCTCGCGCGGCGCCCGGCGGTCGCCGTCCCGTACGTCGTCGCAGCCGTCGGCCTCAACGCCTGGCTGTGGCGGCGCACCGGCAAGGACCGGCTGCCCCTGGCCGCCTACAGCGCGGCCGTGACGTCGATGGCGCTGGCCGCCGCCGACACCGGTGACCCGCTCACCGCCACGGGGGGCGCGCTCTTCATGGCCTCCGACGGGCTCATCGCGCTCGACCGGTTCGGCGGCGTCCGGCTGCCCGCCCACGATGCCTGGGTGATGGGCACCTACACCGCCGCCCAGGCGCTGCTCGCGCGGGAGTGACCCGGTGCCTGTGGACAACCGGAGCAGCCGTCGGTCATCGTGCCTAGGGTGGACGACATGAGCGCACAGCCGGTCGAGGACGACGACCTGCTCCGCCGTCTGCGCCACAAGCAGGCGTCGATCGCGGAGATCCGTTCCGCTCTCGTGCCCGAGGAGATCGCCGAGTTCGACGAGGGCTGGGCCGGGCTCCTCGCAGAGGCAACCCGGACGCACGACCTCGAGCCGGTGCTGACGTTCGTCGAGGGCTACCGCACGCACGCCCTCCTGGCCGTCCACCTCGGCGCCACGGGGTATCGCGACATGCTGGCGCGTGCCGAGGAGACCCTGCGCCTCGCCGAGGCCGGGGAGCTCGTTCGCGACACGTGGGACTGGAAAGCCGACCTCCGTTCTCGTGGCGCGGACGTGTGAGCTACCGACTCACCCGGAGCGCACTCGTCGAGGCGGTCATCGCGACCCTTCCGCTGCAGGCCCTGACACCCCTCGCGGAGGCGACCGTGGTTCTGTCGCTCAGTCCGTGGTCGGGAGCCCCGTTCACCGGTCACAACCCTGACGCCCCACTTCGGTCACTGCCCTTCGGCGAGGGCCGCGGCATTGTCACGTACCTGGTGCTGGAGGCTGACCGGCAGGTGGACATCGTCCAGATCGTCTGGCTCGACCTCTGAGACCGTTCGTACGCGGAGAGCAAATTTCCGGTTTGAACTGTCGGTACCCCGGGTTACGGTCGAATGATGCCTCCTTCATCTCCAGCCGCAGCCGGGCCCCTCGCCTCGCTGTGGCGTATGCGCCTGTACGCCCGCCCTTACGCCGGTCAGATGCTCGTCATGCTCGCGACCGCCCTGCTCGCCGTCGCGGCCGCGATCTCCATCCCGCTCGTCATCCGTCGCATCGTCGACGGGCCCGTGACCCACGGCGACCGCTCCGCGCTGCTGCCGCTGGCCGCGCTCGCGCTCGTCCTCGGGGTCGTCGAGGCGTCGCTGAACTTCACCCGCCGCTGGATCCAGGGCACGTCGACGCTCGGCATGGAGCGCGACATCCGGGACGTGCTCTACACCCACCTGCAGTCGCTGCCGCCGTCGTTCCACGACCGGTGGCTCTCCGGCCAGCTGCTGTCGCGGCTCACGAGCGACCTCTCCGCCGTCCGCCGGTTCTTCGGCTTCGGGCTGATCTTCCTCGTCGCGAACGTCGCGACGTTCGCCGCGATCTGCACGCTGCTCGTGCGGATCGACCTGTTCCTCGGGCTCGTCGTCACCGCGTCGCTCGTGCCGATCGGGTTCCTCTGCGCGCGGTTCCACCACCAGTTCTCCGGGGTGTCCCGCCGGGTCCAGGACCAGACCGGTGACCTCGCCTCGCGGGTCGAGGAGGCCGCCCAGGGGATCCGCGTCGTCAAGGCCTTCGGGCGGCGCCGGCACGTCGTCGACCAGTACACGGCCGACAGCACCGAGGTCCGCGGGACGCAGCTCGAGAAGGTCAGGATCCGCGCCGCGTTCGCCTCGGTGCTCGACGTCATCCCGAACGCGACCCTCGGCATCGTCCTCGTGCTCGGGGCGCTGGCCGTCGGCAGCGGCCGGATCACCCTCGGCGACCTCGTCGCCTTCATCACCCTGGCGCTGCAGCTCGTCTGGCCGGTCGAGGCCCTCGGCTTCATCCTCGCCTCCGCGCAGGAGGCCGGCACGGCGGCCCAGCGCGTCTTCGAGGTGCTCGACACCGAGCCCGAGATCGCGAGCCCGGCGGTGCCGGTGCCGCTCACCGGGCCGGACGGCGGCCCGCCGGTCGGGCGGGTGCGCTTCGAGGGGGTCGGCTACCGGTTCCCCGGGTCCGACCGCGATGTCCTGCACGACATCGACCTCGACCTCGAGCCGGGTGAGACCCTCGCCCTCGTCGGCACGAGCGGCTCCGGCAAGACGACGCTCGCGATGCTGCTGCCCCGGCTCGCGGACGCGACCCGCGGCCGGGTGACGATCGACGGGCATGACGTCCGCGACATCGCCCTGCCCGACCTGCGCACCGTCGTCGCGACCGCCTTCGAGGAGCCGATCCTGTTCTCCGCGAGCGTCCGGGAGAACGTCACCCTCGGCCGCCCGGACGCCACCGACGCCGACGTCGAGGCCGCCCTCGACCTCGCCCAGGCGCGCTTCGCCCACGACCTGCCGTGGGGGCTCGACACCCGGGTCGGCGAGCAGGGCATGTCGCTGTCCGGCGGTCAGCGGCAGCGGCTCGCGCTGGCCCGCGCCGTGCTCGGCCGCCCGCGCGTGCTCGTCCTCGACGACCCGCTCTCCGCGCTCGACGTCGAGACCGAGGCGCTCGTCGAGGGGGCGCTGCGCCGGGTGCTCGCCGCCACGACCGCGGTCGTCGTCGTCCACCGGCCCTCCACGGTCGCCCTCGCCGACCGGGTCGCGTTCCTGCGCGACGGCACCGTCGAGGCGGTCGGCACGCACGCCGACCTCATGGTGACGAACCCGGCCTACGCCGAGGTCATGGGCGACCCGGCGGCGGTCGTCGTCCCCGGGCAGTCCCGGCGTGAGGAGGTGCGGCGATGAGCGCCCCCGTGAACGCGCCCGGCCCGCAGCCGACGCAGCCGAACCAGCCGGACCAGGCCGGCGCCGACTGGCGCGGCGTCGCGGCCGAGCACACCGAGCACGTCTCCTCGACGGTCGCCGGCCTGCTCCGCGGTCGCAGCCGGCGCCTGCTCGGCAGCCTGCTCGCCCCGCACCGGCGCACGCTCTGGTTCGTCCTCGGGCTCGTCGTCGTGCAGAACCTCGCGTCGCTCGCCGGGCCCTACCTCATCGGGGCCGGCATCGACCGCGGCATCCCGCCGCTGCTGCGCGGCGAGGGCGGCGGCACGTTGGCCGTCGTCGGCGTCGCGTTCGCCGTCGCGACGCTCCTGCAGGTGCTCACGCAGCGCACGTTCATGCTGCTCACCGGCCGGATCGGGCAGGACGTCGTCCTCGACCTGCGGACCCGGGTGTTCGAGCACTTCCAGCGGCTGTCGATGGCCTTCCACGAGGACTACACCTCCGGGCGGGTCATCTCGCGGCAGACCTCCGACGTCGACGCGATCTCGGAGTTCCTCGACGGCGGCGTCGACGCGGTGGTCCGGGCGCTGCTGTCGATCGTCGGGATCGGGGTGACGATGCTCCTGCTCGACGTCCCGCTCGCCCTCGTCGGGCTCGCGTCGTTCGTGCCGCTCTTCGCGCTCACCCTCTGGTTCCGGCGCGAGTCGGCGACGGCGTACCGCACGACGCGGGAGGCGGTCGCGATGGTCATCGTGCAGATCGTCGAGACCCTCACCGGCATCCGCGCCGTCCAGGCGTTCCGCCGCGAGCCGCGCAACGAGCAGATCTTCGCGGCGCTCAACGAGCGGTACCGGGCCGCGAGCCAGCGGTCGTTCTCGCTCATGGCGGTCTACGGCCCGGGCATGAAGCTCATCTCCAACGTGACGATCGCGCTGATCCTCTTCTACGGCGGCACCCGGGTGCTCGACGGCGAGCTCGGGGTCGGCGTCCTCACGGCGTTCCTGCTGTACCTGCGCCGGTTCTTCGACCCGCTGCAGGACCTCGCCCAGTTCTTCAACGCGCTGCAGTCGGCGACGGCGGCGCTCGAGAAGCTGAGCGGCGTCCTCGAGGAGGCCCCCTCGGTGCCGGACGCCGAGCGGCCGCGCGCGCTGCCGGCGCCGCGGGGCGCCGTCCGGTTCGACGCCGTGAGCTTCGGCTACAAGGAGAAGGTCGTGCTGCCCGGGCTCGACCTCCACGTGCCGGCGGGGCAGACCGTCGCGCTCGTCGGGGCGACCGGCGCGGGCAAGACGACGATCGCCCGGCTGCTCGGCCGGTTCTACGACCCGGTCGAGGGCCGGGTGCTCCTCGACGACGTCGACCTGCGCGAGGTCGAGGAGCACGACCTGCACCGGGCCGTCGTCACGGTGACCCAGGAGAGCTTCCTGTTCTCCGGCTCCGTCGCGGACAACATCGCGTTCGGCCGGCCCGGCGCGAGCCGTACCGACATCGAGGAGGCGGCCCGCCGGATCGGCGCGCACGAGTTCATCGCGGCACTGCCCGAGGGCTACGACACCGACGTCCGCAAGCGCGGCGGCCGGCTCTCCGCGGGCCAGCGGCAGCTCGTGTCGTTCGCCCGGGCGTTCCTCGCCGACCCGGCGGTGCTCGTGCTCGACGAGGCGACGTCGTCCCTCGACATCCCGCACGAGCGGCTCGTCCAGTCGGCGCTGCGGACGATCCTCGCCGACCGGACGGCGCTCATCATCGCCCACCGGCTCTCGACCGTGGAGATCGCCGACCGGGTGCTCGTGCTCTCCGACGGCCGCGTCGTCGAGGACGGCCCGCCGCACGAGCTCGCCGCCGGCACCGGCCCCTACGCCCGCCTGCACCACGCCTGGCGGCAGTCCCTCCACCGCACCGGCGCCGCCTGACCGTCCTCTGGCGCCCTACGCACCCCGAACCCGGGTCTTGGGGTGTCAGACCCGCCAGAGGACGGTCACGCGGTCAGGGGGTGGTGGCAGGCGACGTTGCGGCCGGGTGCCAGTTCGACGAGCGGCGGGCGCTCGGTGCGGCAGACGTCGGTCGCGAAGGTGCAGCGGGGCGCGAACGGGCAGCCCGGCGGCTTGTCGATCGGGCTCGGGACGTCGCCGGAGAGCATGATCCGCTCCCGCTGCGCCCGGCCGGAGCCGTCGTCGATCTCCGGGACGGCGGACAGCAGCGCCTGGGTGTACGGGTGCAGCGGGGCCGCGAAGACCGCCTCGGCCTCGCCGAGCTCGACGAGCTCGCCGAGGTACATGACGCCGATCAGGTCGGAGACGTGCCGGACGACGCCCAGGTCGTGCGCGATGAAGACGTAGGTGAGGCCGACCTCCTCCTGGAGGTCCTCGAGGAGGTTGAGCACCTGTGCCTGGATCGACACGTCGAGGGCCGAGACCGGCTCGTCGGCGACGATGATCCTGGGGTCGAGCGCGAGCGCCCGGGCGATCCCGATCCGCTGCCGCTGGCCGCCGGAGAACTCGTGCGGGTAGCGCTCGAAGAGGGCGCTGTCGAAGCCGACGACCTCGAGCAGCTCACGGGCCCGGCGCCGGATCGACGCGTCGTCACCGGTGCGGTGGATCCGCATCGGCTCCTCGACGATCGCGGCGGCGCGCCGGCGCGGGTTGAGCGAGGCGTACGGGTCCTGGAAGACCATCTGCAGGCCCTTGCGGTACGGCCGCAGCCGGCGCCGGGACAGGTGCGTGATGTCGGTGCCGTCGAACTCGACGCTGCCCGACGTGAGGTCGGTGAGCCGCACGAGACAGCGGCCGAGCGTGGACTTGCCGCAGCCGGACTCCCCGACCAGCCCGAGCGTCTCGCCCGTGCGGACGTCGAGCGTGACGCCGTCCACCGCCGTGACGACCTGGCGCGCGGCGCCGATCCCGGTGCGGACCGGGAAGTGCTTGACGACGTCCTTCGCCGAGAGCAGCACGTCGCTCACGAGCGGGCCTCCTCGGCAGCGGTGTCGGCGGAGGACCGCAGGTCGGCGCGGCCCTCCGGGTCGAGCCAGCACGCGTCGGCGTGGTCGGACCCGGCCCGCGGCACGAGCGGCGGCTGCTCGCCGCACGCGGCGTGGGCGAACCGGCAGCGCGGCGAGAACCGGCAGCCGGACGGCGCCGCCAGCGGCGAGATGGGTGCCCCGGGGATCGCCGCGAGGCGCCTGGTCCGGGGCCGGTCCGTCCGTGGGATCGAGCCGAGCAGCCCCCACGTGTAGGGGTGCTGCGGGCGGCCGAAGACGTCGGAGCGGGCGCCGACCTCGGCGACCCGGCCGCCGTAGAGCACGAGCACCCGGTCGGAGACCTGCGAGACGACGCCCATGTCGTGGGTGATGAGCACGACGGACGACCCGTGGTCGCGGCGCAGCCGCTCCATGAGCTGGAGGATCTGCGCCTGGATCGTCACGTCGAGCGCCGTCGTCGGCTCGTCGGCGATGAGCAGCGCGGGGTTGCACGCCAGCGCCATCGCGATGACGACGCGCTGCCGCATGCCGCCGGAGAACTGGTGCGGGTAGGCGTCGACCCGGGACTGCGGGTTGGGGATGCCGACCTCACGGAGCAGGTCGACGGCCCTGGCCCGGGCCGCCTTCTTCGACACCGTCTCGTGGGCCTGGATCGCCTCGGCGATGTGCCAGCCCGCGGTGTAGACGGGCGTGAGGGCGGTCATCGGGTCCTGGAAGATCATCGCGATCTCCCGGCCGCGGACGGCGCGCATCTCGCCGTCCGGCAGCCCGAGCAGGTCGCGGCCGCGGAAGGCGACCTCGCCCTCGATGGTCACGTTCGGGTCGGTGAGCAGCCGCATCACCGCCAGGCACGTCACGGACTTGCCCGACCCGGACTCCCCGACGATGCCGAGCACCTGGCCCGGTTCGACGGAGAACGAGACGCCGTCGACGGCGGTGACGAGCCCCTGCCGGGTGCGGAACCGCACGCGCAGGTCGCGGACCTCGAGCAACGGCTCAGGCATGACGCACCCTCGGGTCGAGCCACGCGTAGAGCAGGTCGACGATCGCGTTGGCGAGGACGACGAAGAACGCGGCGTAGATGACGGTCGCCAGGATGACCGGGAGGTCGAAGTTCTGCAGGGCGTTGTACGTGAGCTTGCCGACGCCCTGAAGGCCGAACACGACCTCGGTGAGCAGCGCGGAGCCGCCGACGAGGGCACCGAAGTCGAGCCCGAAGAGGCTGACGATCGGGATGAGGCTCGTGCGCAGCGCGTGCCGGACGAGGATCCGCCGCTCGCTGACCCCCTTGGCCCGCGCCGTCCGGACGAAGTCCTCGCCGAGCGCGGTGACCATCTCGCCGCGCAGCACGCGGGCGTAGATGCCGGCGTAGAGCACCGCGAGGGTGAGCCACGGGAAGAGCAGGTGCAGCGCCCACTGCCCCACGCCGTCCGAGAGCGGTGCGTAGCCGAGCGGCGGGACCCAGCTGAACACGCTCTCGTGCAACCGGTTCTGGGTCACGAGGTTGACGACCTCGCCGACCCAGTAGACCGGGAGCGAGACCCCGATGACGCCGAGCAGCATGATGACCGGGTCGACCCAGGTGCCCCGGTAGCGGGCGGACAGCGCGCCCATGACGATCCCGACGGTCATCCAGATCACCGCGGAGCCGATGACGAGGGAGAGCGTCACCGGGATCGCCTGCGTCACCTGCGGCAGCACCTCGGCGCCGCGGTTGACGAACGAGGTGAGGTCCCGGTCGACGAACAGCCGCTTCATCATGAGGACGTACTGCACCCAGATCGGCCGGTCGAGCCCGAACGACGCCCGCACCTGGGCGAGCGTCTCCTGGCTCGCGTTGCGGCCGGCGAGCCGGGCGTCCGGGTCCGCCCCTGGCGTCGCGAAGAAGATGAGGAACACCAGGACGCTGATCGAGAACAGCACGAACACCATGGACGCCAGGCGGCGCAGCGCGAAGCGGCCCATCTAGACGGCCCCCCGCAGCTTGGCCTTCGGGTCGAGCGCGTCCCGGACGCCGTCGCCGAGCAGGTTGAGCGCCACCGCCGTGACCGCGATCGCCGCGCCCGGGGCGATCGCGACGGCCGGCCGGGTGTAGAGCAGCCCGAGGCCGTCGTTGATGATCGTGCCCCACGAGGCGTCGGGCGGCTGGACGCCGATGGACAGGAACGACAGCGCCGACTCCGTGAGCATGTTGATGCTCGTCATGAGCGGCAGGAAGACGATGACGGTCGGGACGACGTTCGGCAGCACCTCGCGCAGCAGGATCCGCAGGTCGGACGCGCCCGCGCCCACCGAGGACTGGATGAACTCCTTCTCGCGCAACGACATCACCTGGCCGCGGAGCGGGCGCGCGACGTACGGGACGTAGATGAGCCCGATGATGAAGATCGGCAGCGCCAGGCTGCCAGCGTTGATCGTCACCGGCCCGAGCGTCAGGCCGCTCGTCAGCAGGACGACCGACAGGCAGATCGCGAGCAGGTACACCGGGAACGCCCACAGCACGTCGAGCACGCGCGAGAGCACCCCGTCGACGACCCCGCCGAAGTAGCCCGCGGACACCCCGACGAGCACGGCGAGGGCGCAGCAGAGCAGCGCCGAGACGGCGCCGATGAACAGGGAGTTCCGGCCGCCGTAGAGCAGCCGGGCGGCGACGTCGCGGCCCTGCGGGTCGGCGCCGAGCAGGTAGTGCGCCGGGTCGCCGGTCGGGCCGATCGGGGTGACGCCCAGGCCGAGGCCGCCGGCCTCGGCCTGCATGACGGGCACCTCCTGCCCGTCGAGGTGCGTCGTGCCGTTGGCGTTGCTCGTGAAGGCGTCGGTGCCCGCGATGCTCTTCTCGTAGACCGGCGCCAGGAGGCAGGCCGCGACGACGAGCAGCAGGACGACGGCCGACCCCATGGCGACGCGGTCGCGCCGCAGGTGCCGCAGCGCCGTCCGCCACGGCCCCGTCGCCGGGGCGGGCCCGGACGCCGGTTGCCCGGCCGGGGACGCCGAGGGCGCCGCCGGCCGGGCAACGGGTGCGTGGGGGGGG
>JACRAB010000334.1 GCA_016213575.1 Actinomycetota bacterium | reverse complement strand
GGTCGCGTCCTCCTCGCCCGTCCCAACTGTCCCCGCGGACGACCGGCCGGCAGCTCCATAAACAGCGACCTAGCGCACAGATCTCAATCAGCCACCCGGCGTCCAGAACGGCGGGGCGGCCACTCCTCAGAGTCCACCCGCCGGCGAAAAGCAGCGATAAGCCACACCCCGCCGCCCTGGGCATCTGAGACCCCCACTCCCCGACAGCTCAACCTTAGGGAGCTGCGATGACCGCGACGACCGCGGGGCCCGGACCGGCCGGCGCGCCGCCGGACGGCAGCCCGCTGCTCGCCCTGGAGGACGTTCACGTCGTCCTCGGCGGCCACGGGGCGCCGTCCGCGCGCGCCGTCGACGGCGTGCACCTGCAGGTCCGCCGCGGCGAGATCGTCGCGCTCGCCGGCGAGTCCGGCTGCGGCAAGACGACGCTGGCCCGGACGGTGCTCGGCCTGCAGCGGCCGACGTCCGGGCGGGTGCTCGTCGACGGCGTCGAGCTCGGCACGTCGCGCGCGGACCTGCGGGCCTGGCGGCGCCGGGTGCAGCTCGTCCCGCAGGACCCGACCGGCTCGCTCAACCCGCGCCGCACCGTCTACGAGGCGGTCGCCGAGGGGCTGCGCATCCACCGCATCCCGGCGGAGACCGGCCGCCGCGAGGACGACCTCGTCGCCGAGGCCCTCGAGCGGGCCGGGCTTCGGCCCGCGGAGCGGTTCGTCGCCCGCTACCCCGCCGAGCTGTCCGGCGGCCAGCGGCAGCGCGTCCTCATCGCCGGGGCGCTCGCCGTCGGCCCCGAGCTGCTCGTCGCCGACGAGCCGGTGAGCAGCCTCGACGCCTCGGTGCGCGGCACGATCCTCGCCCTGCTCCTGCGGCTGCGCGACGAGCTCGGGCTGAGCGTGCTCGTCGTGACCCACGACCTCGGGCTGGCCTGGAACATCGCCGACCGGCTCGCGGTCATGTACCTCGGCCGCGTCGTCGAGGCGGGCCCGACCGAGGAGGTGCTCGCCGACCCGCAGCACCCCTACACGCAGGCCCTGCTGTCCGTCGTGCCGGAGACCGGCCGACTCGAGCCCGTCGTGCTGCGCGGCGAGCCCCCGGACGCGACCGCGGTCCCGGCCGGCTGCCGGTTCCACCCGCGCTGCCCGGCGCTCGCTGCGGGCCCGGCGGCGGGGGTCGGCGAGAGCCTCGCGGCGCGCTGCCGCGGCGAGGCGCTGCCGCTGCTGCCGCCGTCCGCCGGGCACACCGCCGCCTGCCTGCTCCGGGACGCGAAAGCGGAGGGACCGGGCAACCCGGCAGGTGCGCCGGACGACGGGTAGGCTGGCAGACAGTTCCTATTGTGCCAACGAATGTTGGCGAGATACTGTGCTCCGACCGTCGCCGCCGGCTCGTCCGGCGAGGACGGTCATGGGTGGACCGGCAGCCTTGCCGGGCGGGGTGTAGGCGCCGGTCCACCCGGTGCAGTCGCGTGGCGGCGCGGAAGGTTGCAGCAGGGCGGACGGACACGTCCCGCTGAGGCTCGCAGCGCCCTACCCTTTCGGGGTGTGCGCTCTGAGTGATCGCGTCGCCACCGACAGGAGTGTCATCACGTGACCGAGTACCGGATCGACGAGCTCGCCGCCGCGGCGGAGACGTCAGTCCGCAACGTGCGGGTCTACCAGGAGCGCGGGCTCCTCGCCCCGCCCCGCAGGGTCGGCCGGACCGGTGTGTACACCGAGGCCCACCTGGCCCGCCTGCGGCTCATCCGCCAGATGCTCGGGCGCGGCTACACGTTCGCGACGATCCACGAGCTCATCCAGGCGGCCGGCTCCGGCCAGGAGCTCGCCCACTTCCTCGACCTCGACCAGGTGCTCTCCGCACCGTGGTCGGACGACGAGTCGAAGCACTACGACCGCCCGAGCCTCGAGGCCCTCGTCGGCCCGCTCAGCACCGACCAGCTCGAGCGCTTCCACCGGCTCGGCCTCATCGAGACCGACGGCGACGTCTACCACGTGCGCAGCCAGCGGCTGCTCGACGTCGGCGCCAAGCTGGCGGCCGCCGGGGTGCCGCTCTCGGAGGTCATGGACCTCGCCGAGATGCTCACCGCCGTCGCGAACGGCGTCGCCAACCAGTTCTTCAAGCTCTTCTACCGGACCGTCGCGTCCGAGGGCCGCAGCGAGTCCGACATCACCGAGTCGATGCTCGTCATGCGCCCGCTCGCCCGCGAGGCCCTCGACGCCGCGTTCTCGCTCGCGCTGACGAACGAGTCCGAGCGGCTGCTCGAGCGCCGGGCCAAGCAGGCCCGCAGCGGCGTCCGGCCGACGCTGGACGACGGCACGCCCGGCGACGAGGACGCGACGGTCACGGCCCCGGCCTGAGCACGAGGTCGCAGCACACGGTGCCGGCGGCGTCCTGCCGCCGGACCTGGGCGTGGACCGGTCCGGCGCCCTCGCCCGGTGCCCGGTCGGCGAGGACGTCGACCGTCGACGGCAGCGGGACCGGCTTGCGGAAGCGCGCGACGCACGTGACCTCCGCGGGCATCCCGGCCTCGACCGCGTGGGTGAGGCGGGCCGCCGTCCAGAGCCCGTGCGCGATCGGCCGGCTGAACCCGAACGCCTTGGCGGTCAACGGGTACAGGTGGATCGGGTTGCGGTCGCCCGCGGCCGCGGCGTAGGCCCGGCCGAGCCCGGCGTCGAGCGCCCAGCTGCCGATCCGGTGCAGCGGGGCCTGGTCCGCGGCGTCCGCGTCGTCCGGCGGTGCGGACGGCGAGGGGCCGGTGCCGGCGGGGCGCGCGGCGTCCGGGCTGTTGCTGCTGCGGTTGCTGCTGCTGCCGCCCCGCCGCAGGAAGGTGCCGACCTGGGTCCAGGCGACGTGGCCGCCCTGCCGGACCACCGTGACGACGTCGAGGACCTGCCCGAGCCGGTGCGGGCGCAGGTTCTCCGCCCGGACCTCGAGGTCGAGCGCCGTGCCGGCGACGAGCCCGCGCGACTGCCGGACGGTGTTCTCCAGGTGGACCATCCCGATGACGGGGAACGGGAAGCCCGGCGCCGTCATGAGCGCCATCTGCAGCGGGAAGCTCAGGGCGTTGGGGTAGAGCAGCGGGAGCCGGCCCGCCCGCGGGCCGCCGACGACGTCCGCGTAGCGCGCGACGTGCGCCGGATCGGGCCGGACGCCGGCGAGCCGGTAGGCCACCCGGGGCAGCTCCCGGGAGCCGCCGCCGACCCCGGCCGCCCGCAGCGCCGCGCGGGCGAACGACAGCGGCAGCGCCGGGGACGCCGGCAGGTCGAGGACCTCGTAGCCCGCGGGCAGGTCGACACCCGTCCCGAGGCTCATGCGCCGATCAGCCCCTGCCCGCAGACCCGCACGACGTTGCCGGTGACGGCGTCCGAGCGGGCGTCGAGCATCCAGCCGACCGTCTCGGCGACGTCGACCGGCAGCCCGCCCTGACGCAGCGACGAGAGCCGCCGGCCCGCCTCGCGGATGCCGAACGGGACGGCCTTCGTCATCGCGGTCTCGATGAACCCCGGTGCGACGGCGTTCACGGTGATGCCCTGCGGCCCGAGCGCGGCGGAGAACGCCTCGACGAGCCCGATGACGCCCGCCTTGCTCGCGGCGTAGTTCGTCTGGCCGAGGTTGCCCGCGATGCCCGCGATCGAGGAGACGAGGACGACCCGGCCGCCCGCGGTGAGGGCGCCCTCCTCGAGCAGGTCGAGGGTGATCCGGCGAGGCGCCTCGAGGTTGACGGCGATGACGGCGTCCCACGCGGCCTTCGACATGTTGACGAGCTTCTTGTCGCGCGTGATGCCGGCGTTGTGGACGATGCCGTCGAGCCGGCCGAACGCGGCCCGGGAGGCGGCGGCGATCCTCGCGCCCGCGTCGGGCGCGGTGACGTCGGCCACGACGCGCGAGCCGCCCACGTCGGCCATGAGGTCGGCGAGCGGGCTCGCGCCCGCGGCGACGTCGATGCCGACGACGTGCGCGCCGTCCCGGGCGAACGCACGGACCATCGCGGCGCCGATACCCCGGCTCGCACCGGTCACGGCGACGACCCGGCCGGCGAGCGGGGCGTCGGCCCCTGGCTCCGCGATGCCGCCGGGCACCGTCGGCGCCCTGAGGCGCACGACCTGCCCGTCGACGAACGCCGACCGGGCGGAGGCGAAGAAGCACACGGTCGAGGCGAGGTGCTCCTCGGCTCCGGCGCCGACCACGACGAGGTTCGCCGTCGCGCCGCCGCGCAGCTCCTTGGCGAGCGCGCGGACGAACCCGGGGACGGCGCGCTGCGCGGCGACCGCCGCGGCGTCGCCGGCACTCTCGTGCGGGCGGGACAGGACGACGACCCGGCCCGACGGCGCGAGCCGGCGCAGCAGCGCGGGGAAGAACTCGTGCAGCGCGACGAGGCCGGCCGGGTCGCTGATGTCGCCCGCGTCGAAGAGGATGAGGCCCAGGCGCTCGGCGCTCTCCTCGCCGGCCGGCAGGACGCGCGCCCCCGCGGCCTCGAGCGCGGCGACCGCGGGCTTGAGCAGGGCGCCCGCCCCGGCGGCGGCCGCGACGGCGGGCCCGACGAGCAGCGGCGCACCGGGCTCGTACCGGCGCAGCGTGGGCGGCGGGGCCACCCCGACGCGCTTGAGGAGGGTGCGGCCGGTGCCGTTGCTCAGGAGGGTCTGGATCGGGTCCACAGCCGTACTGTAACCTTGTGTGTAACTGAGTGTCTACATTCTGGCTCAGCACCATGACCCCCACCGAGCGGGAGCCCCTCGTGACCCCCAGACGCCCCTCCTCCGCCGGCTCCGCCGCAGCACCCGCGACGTCGTCCGCGGGCCGCGCCCTCGCCCCGGGCGCGCGCCCCGTCGCGATCGTCGCGGGCAGCCGGATCCCGTTCGCCCGCTCGAACCGCGCGTACGCGACGGTGTCCAACAGCGACATGCTCTCGGCGGCCCTCGACGGGCTCGTCACGCGCGCGGGTCTGGCCGGCGAGCTCGTCGGCGAGGTCGTCGCCGGTGCGGTGCTCAAGCACAGCAAGGACTGGAACCTCACGCGCGAGGTCGTCCTCGGCTCCCGGCTCGATCCGCGCACCCCCGCGTTCGACCTCCAGCAGGCCTGCGGCACCGGCCTGCAGGCCGTCACCCTCGTGGCGAACAAGATCGCCCTCGGGCAGGTCGACAGCGCGATCGCCGGCGGCGTCGACACGGCGTCCGACGCCCCGCTCGCGCTCAACCCGAAGCTGCGCGCGGTGCTCCACGCGGCGAACCGGGCGAAGACCACCCAGGGCCGGCTCGCGGCCCTGGCCCGGATCCGGCCGTCGTACCTGGCGCCGGAGGTCCCGAAGAACTCCGAGCCGCGCACCCGCAAGTCGATGGGCGAGCACGCGGCGCTCACCGCCCTGGAGTGGGGCATCACGCGCGAGGCGCAGGACGAGCTCGCCGCGGCCAGCCACCGCAACCTCGCGTCGGCGTACGAGCGCGGGTTCTTCGACGACCTGGTGACGCCGTTCCGCGGCCTCACCCGCGACGACAACCTGCGCCCGGACTCCTCGGCCGAGAAGCTCGCGAGCCTGAAGCCGGTCTTCGGGTCGGGCTCGACGGCGACGATGACCGCCGGCAACTCGACCCCCCTCACCGACGGCGCCTCGACGGTGCTCCTGGCGAGCGAGGAGTGGGCGGCCGCGCACGACCTGCCGGTCATGGCGTACCTCACCGCGGTGCAGACGGCCTCGGTCGACTACGTCAACGGCGCCGAGGGCCTGCTCATGGCGCCGGCGTACGCCGTCCCGCAGATGCTCGACCGGGTCGGCCTGACCCTGCAGGACTTCGACCTCTACGAGATCCACGAGGCGTTCGCGTCGCAGGTGCTCAGCACCCTGGCGGCCTGGGAGGACGAGGTCTTCTGCACCAAGCGCCTCGGCCGCGACGGCGCGCTCGGCCCGGTCGACCGCGCGAAGCTCAACGTCAACGGCTCGTCGCTCGCGGCCGGCCACCCGTTCGCCGCGACCGGCGGCCGGATCGTCGCGAGCCTCGCCAAGGCCCTCCAGGAGCGCGGCGGCGGCCGCGGCCTCATCAGCATCTGCGCCGCCGGCGGCCAGGGCGTCGTAGCCATCCTCGAAGCCTGACCCACCCCCACCTCACCCCGCTCATGCTCGCGCCGCGTACCGGAAACCGCGCTCCCGCAGGCGGTTTCCGGTACCGACCGCGAGCATGAGCAGCTGGCGGGCGGGGCGGACGACGAGGGCGAGGGCTACTCGGAGGGGGCGAGGGGGGCGGGGGTGACCTCGGCGGCGACGGCGCGGCCCATCTGCACGACCATCTCGACGATCCGGTCGGCGTCGACGGGGGCCCAGACGGGCAGGCCCGAGGACGACGGCCGGACGACGACACCGCTGCGGGCCAGGTGCATGACGCCGAGGACCTGCATGTAGAGGGCGTTGGCGAGCAGGTCGGCGTCCTCCACGGAGAGCACCGCCCCGGACTCCGCGCGGGCGAGCACGAGCAGGCCCGCGATCCGGCGCAGCTCGCCGGCCATGAGCGAACCGAGGCGCAGCAGCGACGACTCGCTGATCTCGTCGAGGAGCATCGGGCCCGGCTTGCCGAGCAGCGCGAGCGCGCAGTCGACGAACGCGGGGTGCTCCAGGCAGTACGTGGCGAACTCGCGGTTGACCCGCTCGAGGCGCTCGCGGGGGCCGGCCGCCTCGTCGTCCGTGGCGTGCAGGCGGGCGTCCAGCTCGACGAGGTAGTCGGCGAGCGTCAGCGCGAACAGCTCCTCCTTGCTGGAGAAGTGCCGGTAGATGATCGCCCGGTTGACCCCGACGGCGGCCGCGATGTCCTCGATGTTCGCCGACCGCATCCCGCGCGCGTCGAAGAGCCGGCGCGTGCTCACGACGATCTCGTGCTGACGCTCCCGGCGGCGGGCGGCGGCCCGGTTGCCACGACTGGGGCGGGCCGGCGGCAGACCTGCGGAAGCACCGTCGGCAGGGACGGCGGCACCCTCCTCGAGGGCGGCACGGGGCGGCGGCGGGGTCACCTCACGAACGATAGCGCGCACTCCCGAGGAAGGTGTAGCCAGATGTGTAACTTCTAGTTACACTCGCTGTCGCGCCACCGGCCCGGTCCCCCGGCGGTCCGGTGGCGGCG
>JACRAB010000335.1 GCA_016213575.1 Actinomycetota bacterium | reverse complement strand
TTGGTCCGCAGTGCGTCGGCGCACTTGTCGTAGACGTCGAAGAGCACGAGCTGGGACGGCGACGCGAGGTAGGTCTTGATCGTCTCCGCCGGCGTCGACCCGGTGACCGAGCAGACCTTCGCGGACCCGTTGGCCTTCAGCGCGTCCGGGCCGGTGATCGCCGTGTCGTCGGAGCGCACCATGAGCTGCTGGCCGGCGACGTAGTAGGGCCCGGCGAACGAGATCCGCTGCTTGCGCTTGTCGTTGATCGTGTACGTCGCGACGACGAGGTCGACGGTGCCGCGTTCGATCGACTCCTCGCGGATCGCGGACGGCGTCTCGACCCAGTCGATGCCGTCCGCCTCGATGCCGAGCTCGGCGGCGACGAGCTTGGCGATCTCGACGTCGAAGCCGGCGGGCTTGTCGTCCAGGCCCTGGAGGCCGAAGCCGGGCTGGTCGAACTTCGTGCCGACCTTGATCCTGCCGGCCTCCGCGAGCCGCGCCATCGTCGTGCCGGCCGCGAACGACGGGTTGTCCGCGGGCGCGACGACGGCCTCGTCGCTGCCGTCGTCCCCGCACGCGGCGAGCCCGAGGGCGGCGGTGAGGGCGACCGCGAGGGCCGCACCGGTCGTGCGTCGTCGGGTGCGTGCGGGCATGGCTGTCCTCCAGGTCGACGGGGTCAGTGGGTGAGGATCTTGGAGAGGAAGTCCCGCGCCCGGTCGCTGCGCGGGGCTGTGAAGAACGTCTCCGGGTCGGCGGACTCGACGACGCGGCCGTCCGCCATGAAGACGACGCGGTTCGCCGCACGGCGGGCGAAGCCCATCTCGTGCGTGACGACGACCATGGTCATGCCCTCGCGGGCGAGGGTCGTCATGACGTCGAGGACCTCGTTGATCATCTCCGGGTCGAGCGCCGAGGTCGGCTCGTCGAAGAGCATGACCTTCGGCTGCATCGCCAGCGCCCGCGCGATGGCGACGCGCTGCTGCTGGCCGCCGGACAGCTGGGCCGGGTACTTGTCGCGCTGGTCGGTGACCCCGACCCGTTCGAGCAGGTCGAGCGCGGTCCGCCGGGCGGTGCCCTTGTCGACGCCGCGGGCCTTGACCGGGCCGACCATGACGTTCTCGAGGACCGTCATGTGCGCGAAGAGGTTGAACGACTGGAAGACCATCCCCACCTCGGCGCGCAGCCGGGCGAGGTCCTTGCCCTCCTCGGGCAGCGGCCGGCCGTCGAGGAGGATCCGCCCGCTCTCGATCGTCTCGAGCCGGTTGATCGTGCGGCACAGCGTCGACTTCCCCGAGCCGGAGGGGCCGATGACGACGACGACCTCGCCCTCGTGGACCGTGAGGTCGACGTCCTGCAGCACGTGCAGGGCGCCGAAGTGCTTGTTCACGCCCTCGAGCACGACGAGCGGGCGGGACGGCGTCGTCGCAGCGGCGGGCCCGGCGCTGCTCGCGGGTTCGGTCATGCAGAGCAACGTAGGGCGAAAAGTCCGGGACGCACGTTAGCAATGCTTTAGTCGGGCTAAGTATGATCTGGGCCCGTGTCCTGGGTGGTTGCGGGGGAAGCCGGGGGCCGTGCCCGGGCCGGGGGACAACTACCCTGGACCCGC
Source organism: Actinomycetota bacterium (assembly GCA_016213575.1). Taxonomy (GTDB): domain Bacteria; phylum Actinomycetota; class Actinomycetes; order Actinomycetales; family Kineosporiaceae; genus R-H-3. The sequence continues at coordinate 5,018 of JACRAB010000335.1, read as the reverse complement.
GATGACGACGACACCCCAGACCACTGCAGAGGCGGCCGGCCCCCGCACGTACGACGTGCGCACCTTCGGCTGCCAGATGAACGTCCACGACTCCGAGCGGCTCTCCGGGCTGCTCGAGTCGGCCGGCTACGTCCGGGCGGACGCGGGCGCCGAGGCCGACGTCGTCGTCTTCAACACGTGCGCCGTCCGGGAGAACGCCGACAACAAGCTGTACGGCAACCTCGGCCATCTCGCCCCGGTCAAGGCGGCCCGGCCGGGCATGCAGATCGCCGTCGGCGGCTGCCTCGCGCAGAAGGACCGCGACACCATCGTCAAGAAGGCGCCGTGGGTCGACGTCGTCTTCGGCACCCACAACATCGGCTCGCTGCCGACGCTGCTCGAGCGGGCCCGGCACAACGAGACCGCCCAGGTCGAGATCCTCGAGGCGCTCGAGGTCTTCCCCTCGACGCTGCCGACGGCGCGCGACTCGGCCTACGCGGCGTGGGTCTCGATCAGCGTCGGCTGCAACAACACGTGCACCTTCTGCATCGTCCCGGCGCTGCGCGGCAGCGAGAAGGACCGGCGTCCGGGGGACGTCCTCGCCGAGGTCGAGGCGCTCGTCGCCGAGGGCGTCCTCGAGGTGACCCTGCTCGGCCAGAACGTCAACACGTACGGCGTCGAGTTCGGCGACCGCGGCGCCTTCGCCAAGCTGCTGCGCGCGTGCGGCGGCATCGAGGGGCTCGAGCGGGTCCGGTTCACGAGCCCGCACCCGGCGGCGTTCACCGACGACGTCATCGAGGCGATGGCCGCGACGCCGAACGTCATGCCGCAGCTGCACATGCCGCTGCAGTCTGGGTCGGACGCCGTCCTGCGGGCGATGCGCCGGTCGTACCGCTCGGAGAAGTTCCTCGGCATCCTCGACCGGGTCCGCGCGGCCATCCCGGACGCCGCGATCAGCACCGACATCATCGTCGGCTTCCCCGGCGAGACCGAGGAGGACTTCCGGGCCACGCTCGACGTCGTCGCGAAGGCCCGGTTCGCCCAGGCCTTCACGTTCCAGTACTCCACGCGCCCCGGTACCCCGGCCGCGACGATGGGCGACCAGGTCCCCAAGGCCGTCGTCCAGGAGCGCTACGAGCGGCTCGTCGCCCTCCAGGAGCAGATCTCGTGGGAGGAGAACCGTGCCCAGGAGGGCCGGGTCCTCGACGTGCTCGTCGCGACCGGCGAGGGCCGCAAGGACGAGGCCACCCGACGGCTGTCCGGCCGGGCCCGCGACAACCGCCTGGTGCACTTCGCCCTGCCGGCGGACGTCGAGCCCCGCACCGCGGCCGCCCCGCGCCCCGGCGACGTCGTCACCGTCGAGGTCACCTACGGCGCCCCGCACCACCTCGTCGCGGACGGCGTCCTCGCCGGCGGCCCGTTCGCCGTCCGGCGCACCCGGGCCGGCGACGCCTGGGAGCGCCGCGAGGCCGCAGCAGCCGCCCCCGCGCCGTCCGCCGGACCGTCCGGGCCGCCCGTCGTCACCCTCGGCATCCCCACCCTGCGCCCCTGACCGGGCGGACCGGTCAGGCGTCGAGGGACGTCATCGCGTGCAGGACGGCGCGGACGTGCGCGACCTCGTGCGTGCGGACGACGCCGACCCCGGCGAGCGCGGCGAAGACCGTGAAGAAGCCCTCGGCGGTGCGGAACTGGTCCCCGAAGAGGGCGAAGGCGTGCGGCACCGACTGGCAGACCGGCAGCCCGAGCCGGCGCAGCCGCGACGAGCGCAGCAGCACCCGCATCTGGTGGTTCACCCGGACCGCGGGGTCGGTGAGGTTGCCGTAGTAGAACCCCATCCCGGGGTCCAGGACGAGGTGCTCGACCCCGCACGAGCGGGCCAGCGCGACCCGGCGCTCGAAGTGGCCGAGGATGCCCGGGAACGGGTCGTCGAGGTCGACGTCGGTGACCTCCCGGACGTCCGCGCCCGGCACGTAGCACAGGACGACGGTCGCCCCGGCGGCCGCGACGGCGCCGAAGACCTCCTCGTCGGCGGCGGACCCGGTGTAGTTGACGACGGCGGCGCCCGCCGCGAGGGCCGCCTTGACGACGACCGGGTCGTAGGCCTCGGCGGAGACCGCGACCCCGGCCGCGACGAGGCCCTCGACGACCGGGACCAGCGCGTCGGCCTGCTCCTGCGGGTCGACCCGGGCGGCGCGGGCGGTGCTCGACTCGGCACCGACGTCGACGAGGTCGGCGCCGTGCGCGGCGAGCACCCTGCCCTTGCGGATCGCGGCGTCGGTGCCCAGCGCGATGCTCTCGCGGTACGTCGAGTCCTTGGAGAGGTTGACGCAGCCCATGACGAGCGGGGTCGCGTCGGTGTCGACGGTCCGGTCGCCGAGCCGCACGGCGGCCACCGGGTGCCCGAGGTCCTCGCCGTGCGCCTGGGCGAGCGCCGCCAGCCCGCCGAGCGTGATCACCGGCTGAGCATAACTTCGCGGCCGTGGCGGCGGCCCGGCGGCGGCGGTCCGTTCACGCCCCGGCAGCGGTCGCGTCGTCGCGCCGGAGCATCCGGGTGAAGAGGAAGCCGCCGTCCTCGAGCACGTGCGCGACGTCGAAACCGACGGGGGCGGCGAACGGCGCCCCCGTTCCGATCTGCCCGCCGCCGACGTAGAGCGGCGCCAGCGTGACGTCCGCCTCGTCGACGACGCCCGCGGCGACGAGCCGGGCGAGCAGCGTCGGCCCGCCCTCGCAGACCACCCGGTGCAGCCCGCGGGCGTGCAGCGCCGCGACGAGCGCGCGGGGGTCGAGGTCCGCGGCGTGGAGCACCTCGACGTCCGCGACCTCGCGCGCCCGGGCCAGCCGCGCCCCGTCCGCGGCGCGGGTCGTCACGACGAGCGGGGGCAGCGCCGACTCCCCGGCGAACATCGGCAGGTCCCACGGCAGGTCGAGGGACGCGCTGACGACGGTGAGCACCGGGGCGTCGGCGAGGCCGAGGGCCCGGCGCTCCCCGACGGCGTCCGGCCGGGCCCGCATCGGCGAGTACCGCTCGGCGCGCAGCGTCCCCGCCCCGATGAGGACGGCGTCCGCGAGCCGGCGGGTCTCGGCGAGCACGTCCCGGTCGGCCGGCGACGAGATCGACCGGCTGTGCCCGTCCGGGCCGGCGAACGCGCCGTCGAGGGTGACGAGCATCATCGCCCGCAGCCAGCCGCTGCCGGGCTCCGGCCACGGGTAGGCGGCGGCCAGGCCGCCGGGGCCGTCGGCGCCGTCGGGGGAGGGGGCCAGGACGAGCGTGCGCCTCCCGACACCGAACCAGCAAAAGGCGCAGGCCGCCCGCGACGCGAGGTCACGGGCGGCCCGGGAACGGTCGGCGGGGCCGACCGTCGAGGCGTCGGCGATCAGTTGCCGATCGCGTCGTCGGCCTTCTGCTCGAAGCCGTCGATCTGGCTCGAGAACTTGCCGCCGGTCTTCTCGTCGGCGAGGTCCGCGGCCTTCTCGAGGATGTTGTCGCTGACACCCTCGATCTTGTCGGGGTTGTCCTTGATGAAGTCCGTGGCCTTGTTCTTCAGCTCGTCGAACATGCTCATGGTGGTCTCTCCCAGGGTCCGCGGGCGCGCTGCGGCCCACGACGGCGGTGCGTCGGCGGGTCCCGCCGACGTGATGATCGTAACCGCGCGGTCGTGCGCGCGGGCACGTCCTGCGACCCGTCCGCATTCGTCCGGTCCGGCGCCCTGCGAGACTTCCGACCGTGACCGTCCCGCCGCCGCGCCCCGTCGTCGCGGTCGTCGGCCCCACGGCGTCCGGAAAGTCCGACCTCGCCGTCGATCTCGCCCTGGCCCTGGCCGGCGAGGTCGTCAACACCGACGCGATGCAGCTCTACCGCGGCATGGACGTCGGCACCGCGAAGCTCCCGCCCGCGCAGCGGCGCGGGGTGCCGCACCACCTCCTCGACGTCCTCGACGTCACGCAGGAGGCGAGCGTCGCGGCGTACCAGCGGGACGCCGGCGCCGTCGTGGACCGGCTGCTCGCGGCAGGGGTGACCCCGGTGCTCGCCGGCGGGTCCGGGCTGTACGTCCGGGCGGCGCTCGACGTCCTCGACATCCCGCCGACCGACCCGGTGGTCCGGGCGCGGTGGGAGGAGCGGCTCGCGGCGGAGGGCGCCCCCGCGCTGCACGCCGTCCTCGCCGCCCGCGACCCGGTCGCGGCGCAGCGGATCCTGCCGACGAACGGACGGCGCGTCGTCCGCGCGCTCGAGGTCGTCGAGCTCACCGGCCGCCCCTTCAGCGCGACGATGCCGCGCGAGGAGTACGTCCGCCCCGCCGTGCAGGTCGGGCTCACGGTGCCGCGGGACGCCCTGGACGCCCGGATCGCGCTGCGGGTCGACCTCATGTGGCGCGACGGCCTCGTCGAGGAGACCGAGCGGCTCGTCGGGCAGGGGCTGCGCGAGGGCCGGACGGCGCCCCGCGCCCTCGGGTACGCCCAGGTCCTCGACCTGCTCGCCGGGCGCTGCACCGACGACGAGGCGCGCGCGGAGACGGTCCGCGCGACCCGCCGTTTCGCCCGCCGGCAGGAGAGCTGGTTCCGGCGCGACCCGCGGATCGTCTGGCTGCCCCACGACGCCCCCGACCTGCTCGACCGTGCGCTGGCCGTCGTCCGCGCGGGGGCGGCGGCCGCCCCGGCGGGGCCGACCCCTCAGCCGGCGGCCGACCCCTCAGACCCGGGCCGCCCGACCCCTTAGGCCGTCCCGCGCGGGCCGCGGCGGGGACGGCGCGACCGCCCCATGCGCGCACCCCCGCCTCAGGACGACCGTGAGGTCATCACCTGAGGAGGACACCGTGACCTGGAACAGCCACCTGAACTGGACCACCGCCCGCGAGCTCCACGAGGAGCGCGTCGAGCGGCTGCAGCGCTCCTGGGGCCCGAGCCTGACCGGCACCATCGCCGCGGCGCTGCGGCGGCGCAGCGCCCGCCGCGCCGCCGCCCGGGCCCGGGGCTACGACCTCGCCGCGTGAGCCCCGGTCCCCGGACCCCGAGGTCGCGCCCGTGAGCCCGCAGACGCTGTC
>JACRAB010000046.1 GCA_016213575.1 Actinomycetota bacterium | reverse complement strand
CGACCTGCTCCGCACGCTCGGCCGCCCGGGCGACGAGGCGCGGCTGCGCGCCGCCGTCGACGCGCTCGTCGACGTCGGGCAAACCTCCGGGACGGCGCTCGGCCCCGGGCTAGTGCTCGGGCTGCGCGCGGCGGTACCGGGCCCGGTGGCGGCATGACGGCAGGCTCTGCGTGAGGCGGACCGACGACGAGGAGCAGCCGGTGGCACAGGCCCTGGACCGGGCAGCGGTGGAGCGGGTCGAGGTGCGCCGCGGCGCCTACCACGACTCGGTGACGCTCATGCAGGTCAGCCGGGCGGTCGCCGGCGCCCCCGGCGTGGTCGCGGCGCAGGTCGCGATGGCGACCGACCTCAACCTCGACGTCCTGGCCGGTATGGGCTTCACGCTCCCGGACGGCCTCGCGCCGGCGGACCTGCTCGTCGCGCTCCGGGCAGCGGACGACGCCGCGCTCGACACCGCGGCCGGGCTCGTCGACGAGGCGCTGGCGGCCCGCGGCGGGCCGGCCGGCGGCGCCGGTGCCGGTGTCGGCGGGGTCGTCGTCCCGCCGGCGACGCTCGGCCGGGCGGTGACGGCGTCCGGGGCCGCGCTCGCCCTGGTGTCGGTGCCGGGGGAGCACGCGTTCACCGAGGCGATGGACGCCCTCGACGCCGGCGCCCACGTCATGGTCTTCAGCGACAACGTGCCGCTCGCGCACGAGGTCCGGCTCAAGGACGCGGCCGCCGAGCGCGGGCTGCTCGTCATGGGTCCGGACTGCGGCACCGCCGTCGTCTCCGGCGTGGGCCTCGGGTTCGCGAACGTCGTCCGGCCCGGGCCGGTCGGCCTCGTCGCGGCCTCCGGGACCGGGGCGCAGCAGGTGATGAGCCTGCTCGACGCCGCCGGGGTCGGCGTCCGGCACTGCCTCGGCGTCGGCGGCCGGGACCTCTCGGCGGCCGTCGCGGGCCGCTCGACGAAGGCCGCGCTCGCGCTGCTCGCCGCCGACCCGGCGGTCGAGCTCGTGGTCCTCGTCTCGAAACCGGCTGCGCCGCAGGTGGAACGGGACGTCGTCGCGCTCGCCGCGACCCTCGGCCGGCCCGTCGTCCTCGCGACCCTCGGGCCCGGCCGGCCGGACCTCACGCAGGCCGTCCGCGAGGTCGTCGAGGCGCTCGCCGGCGCCGCGGGGGCCGACGCGGTGCCCGCCTGGCAGGAGCCGCGCCGCTGGCCCGCGCCCGCGGAGCGCACCGGCCGGTACACCGCGCTGCGCGGTGCCTTCGCCGGCGGCACGCTCTGCGACGAGGCGATGCTCGTCGCGTCGGGCGTGCTCGGCCCGGTCGCCTCGAACATCCCGCTCACCGGCCCGGACGGCGTCGCCGCACCGCGGCTGGGCCGGGACCTCGCGCCGGTCGCGGGCACCCCGCACGCCTTCGTCGACTTCGGCGACGACGACCTGACCCGCGGCCGCCCGCACCCGATGATCGACGGCTCGCTGCGCGCGGAGTGGCTGCTCCGGCAGGCGGACGTCGACGCGCCCGCCGACGGCGCGGCCGTCGTCCTGCTCGACGTCGTCCTCGGGCACGGCGCGCACCCGGACCCGGCGGCCGAGCTCGCGCCGGCCGTCGCCGAGCTACGCCGGCGGTCCGCGGCCCGCGGCGCCGAGGCCGCCGTCGTCGTCTCGCTCTGCGGCACCGAGGGGGACCCGCAAGGGCTCGAACGGCAGGCCGCGGCGCTCGTCGCCGCGGGCGCCTCGGTGCACCTGTCGAACGCCGCCGCGACCCGGAAGGCCGTCGAGCTGCTCGCCGACGACGTCCGCGGCGCCCTGCCCTGGGAGGTGTCCCGGTGACCGACCTGCTCGCGGGCGAGCCCGCCGTCGCGACGGCCGGGGTCTCGCTCTTCACGCAGACGTTGCAGGACCAGGCGGTCCGGACGACGGCCGTGGACTGGCGGCCGCCGCAGGCCGCCGGCCACCCCGGCACGGCCGCCGACGTCGCGGCCGACCTGGCCCGCGTCATGGCCGACCCGCGCCGGGCGGATGCGAACGCCACGGCCGTGGCCCGGATGCTCGCCGCCGGCGCCCGGCTCGTCGACGTCCGGCCCGCCCGGGAGGCGCTCGGCCTGGAGCCCGGGACGTTCCTGCACGCCGGCCCCCCGCTGGAGTGGGAGCGGGCCAGCGGCCCGATGCGCGGTGCGCTCCAGGGCGCGATGGTCTTCGAGGGTCTCGCCACCGACCCCGACTCGGCGGGCGAGGTGCTCGCGTCCTCCGCCGGCCCGGTCGGCTCGGGGAAGCCGGTCGTCCTCGACCCGTGCCACCACCACTCGACGGTCGGCCCGATGGCCGGCGTCGTCTCGCCGTCCATGTGGGTCTTCGAGCTGGAGAACCCGGACACCGGCGGCCGCGCCTGGTGCTCGCTCAACGAGGGTCTCGGCAAGGTGCTGCGCTACGGCGCCTACGGCCCCGAGGTGATCGAGCGGCTGCAGTGGATGTCCGCCGTCCTCGGGCCGCTGCTCCAGCACGCCGTCCGTACCGTGCGCGACACGAGCGGCCCGGTCGACGTCAAGGCGATCGTCGCCCAGATGCTCCAGATGGGCGACGAGGGCCACAACCGCAACCGGGCCGGCACGCTCATGCTCCTGCGCGAGCTGCTGCCGGCGATGATCGACGCCCCGGGCACCGCGACCGGTGCCGCCGCCGCGCTGACCCAGGCGGACGTCGCGCGTGCTGCCGCGTTCGTCGGCGGCAACGACCACTTCTTCCTCAACCTCGTCATGCCCGCGTGCAAGCTCGCCACCGACGCCGCCCGCGACGTCCCCGGGTCGACGGTCGTCGTGACGATGGCCCGCAACGGCACCGACTTCGGGATTCAGGTCTCGGGCACCGGCGACCGCTGGTTCACCGGGCCGGCGAACACCCCCGAGGGGCTCTACCTCGGCGACTACGGCCCGGCCGACGCCAACCCCGACATCGGCGACTCCGCGATCACCGAGACCGCAGGGATCGGCGGCTTCGCGATGGCGGCCGCGCCGGCGATCGTCCGGTTCGTCGGCGGGGACGTCCCCTTCGCGCTCGCGACGACCCAGCGGATGCACGAGATCACCTGCGCCGACAACCCGGCCTTCGGCATCCCCGTGCTCGAGTTCCAGGGCGCCCCGACCGGGATCGACGTGACCCGCGTCGTCCGCACCGGGATCCGGCCGCAGACCAACACCGGCATGGCCGGCCGGGTCGCCGGCGTCGGCCAGGTCGGCGCCGGGCTCGTCACGCCGCCGGCCGAGGTCTTCGGCCAGGCGCTGCGGGCGCTCGCGGAGGCGGCGCCGGCGCTCGGGTGAGCGGTTCTCCGTTCGTCGTCCGGACGGACCAACAATGATCATGCGGACGAATCGACGGCGATCAT
>JACRAB010000324.1 GCA_016213575.1 Actinomycetota bacterium | reverse complement strand
GGCGCAGGAGGCCGCCGGGGAGGCGACGGCCGCCGTCCGGCCGCGACGGCGCGAGCAGGAGGCGGCCCGGCACGCGCTCGAGGTCGCGACCCGGGCGCTGGACCGGGCCCGGGCGCACCTCGACCGCCTCGGCGGCTGAGCGCCGGGGCGGTCGCAGGTCGGGCCGGTCGGGTCAGCGCCGGTTGAGGGTCCAGTAGGACGTGCCGCCGTCCAGGGCCGCGAAGAAGACGTCGACCTCCTGGCCGGACTTCTTGTACCAGCGCGGGATCCCGGTCGCCGCGCCGACGGTCCAGCCCTTCGCGACGTAGGCCGCGTCGAGCGAGGTCAGCGTGGCGGAGACCGTCTTGGGGGACATCACCACGGCCTTGGAGCTGCTCTGCGAGACGATCGTGCCGGCCGGCAGGGGCGCGGTCGCGGTCGGCCAGCCGGACGACGACTTGCCGCCGGCCTGGGCGACGCTCGGGGCCCCGACGACGAGCAGCGCCGCTGCCACCACGACCATCAGGATCTTCTTCACCGCGGGTCCTCCAAGGGGCTCGATCTGTCACCCCTGACCCTTCCCCCGGCGAGGTAGGGCCCGACATGGGACCTCGGGGCTCGTCCGAACGGACGACTTCAGCCCTCGTCCTAACGGTGTGTCGGCCCAACCACGCTCCGTGGTCCTAGTACCTGGTCGTACGACCCGGGACCCTGCGACGGCGTGCCGAGGGGCAGCGCCCGGCCCGGCACAGGGCTCAGAAGTCGCCGGCGCCCCGGCGCATCGTCGCCAGGACGTCCACGAGCGTGCGGACGTCGTCCGCGGGCAGTCCCGGCCGGGCGAAGACCTCGGCGTTGAGCGCCTCGGTGGCCTTCGTGGCGAGCTCGCGGCCGGCCGGCGTCAGCGCGGCGAGCGTCGTCCGGCGGTCGGTGGGGTGCGGCGTCCGCTCGACGAGGCCGGTCGCCTCGAGCCGGTCGACGGCGTTCGTCACGCTCGCGGGGTGCACCTGGAGGCGCTCGCCGATCCGGCTCAGCGGCAGGCTGCCGCGCCCGCTGAAGAGCAGGAGCATGAGCACCTCGTAGCGGGCGAACGTCAGCCCGAGCGGGCGGAGCACCGCCTCGACCCGGGCGAGCACGATGGCCTGCGCGCGCATGAGCGAGGTGACGGCGGCCATGCCCTCGGCGGCGTCCGCCCAGCCGTGACCGGCCCAGTGCCGCCGCGCCTCCTCGACCGGGTCGAAGGGGAGCGGCGCGCGCGAGGACATGGACGTCATGGTGCCATCCCGGTCCGCCGCATGATCCGTGCGCCGCCCGCGCGGCGGTCAGACGTTGCGGCGGTACTGCCCGCCGGCCTCGAAGAACGCCGCCGAGACCTGGCCGAGCGAGAGCACCCGGACGGCGTCCATGAGCACCTCGAAGGTGTTCTGCCGGGACGCCGCGACCTCGCGCAGCCGGTCGAGCATCGCCGGCGCCTCGTCCCGGTGGGCCTCGTGGAAGGCCCGGAGCCGGGCGAGCTGGGACTGCTTCTCCTCGTCCGTGCCGCGGGCGAGGACGAGCGGTGCGGACGACGTCGCGCCCCCGCCGTCCGGGTCGAGGAAGGTGTTGACCCCGACGAGCGGCAGCGTGCCGTCGTGCTTGCGCTGCTCGTAGACCATCGACTCGTCCTGGATCCGGCCGCGCTGGTACCCGGTCTCCATCGCCCCGAGCACCCCGCCGCGGTCGCTGATCCGCTCGAACTCGGTGACGACGGCCTCCTCGACGAGGTCGGTGAGCTCGTCGACGACGAACGAGCCCTGGAGCGGGTTCTCGGTGCCGGACAGCCCCCACTCGGCGTCGATGATCATCTGGATCGCGAGCGCCCGCCGCACCGAGTGCGGGCTCGGGGTCGTCACGGCCTCGTCGTAGGCGTTGGTGTGCAACGAGTTCGCGTTGTCGTAGATCGCGCAGAGCGCCTGCAGCGTGGTCCGGATGTCGTTGAAGTCCATCTCCTGCGCGTGCAGGGACCGGCCCGAGGTCTGCACGTGGTACTTGAGCTTCTGGCTGCGGTCGGAGGCGCCGTAGCGCTCCTTCATCGCGACGGCCCAGATCCGCCGGGCGACCCGGCCGATGACGGTGTACTCGGCGTCCATCCCGTTGCTGAAGAAGAAGGACAGGTTCGGCGCGAAGTCGTCGACGGCCATCCCGCGGGCGAGGTAGCTCTCGACGTACGTGAAGCCGTTCGCGAGCGTGAAGGCGAGCTGGCTGATGGGGTTCGCCCCGGCCTCGGCGATGTGGTACCCGCTGATGGAGACCGAGTAGAAGTTGCGGACCTCGTGCGCGATGAACCACTCCTGCACGTCGGCCATGCAGCGCAGCGCGAACTCGGTCGAGAAGATGCACGTGTTCTGGCCCTGGTCCTCCTTGAGGATGTCGGCCTGGACCGTGCCGCGGACCGTGCGCAGGGTGCGGGCGCGGATCTCCGCGGCCTCGTCGTCCGTCGGCGGCCGGCCGTGCTCGGCGGCGAACGCGTCGACCTGCTGGTCGACCGCCGTGACGAGGAACATCGCGAGGATCGTCGGCGCCGGACCGTTGATCGTCATGGAGACCGAGGTGGTCGGCGAGCACAGGTCGAAGCCGGCGTAGAGCGCCTTCATGTCCTCGAGCGTCGCGACCGAGACCCCGGAGGTGCCGACCTTGCCGTAGACGTCGGGCCGCTCGGCCGGGTCGCGCCCGTAGAGGGTCACCGAGTCGAACGCCGTCGAGAGCCGCGTCGCCGGCTGGCCGGCGGAGAGCAGGTGGAAGCGCCGGTTGGTCCGGAACGGGTCGCCCTCGCCGGCGAACATCCGCGCCGGTGCCTCGCCGTCCCGCTTGAACGGGAACACCCCCGCGGTGAAGGGGAACGAGCCCGGCAGGTTCTCCGCCCGCAGGAAGGTGACGAGGTCGCCGTGGTCGTGCGTGCGCGGCAGCGCGACCCGCGGCACCGACGTGCCGGAGAGGGTCACCCGGCGCAGCGGGACGCGGAACTCGTTGCCCCGCACCGTGTAGACGAACTCCTCGCCGCGGTAGCGCTCGGCGGTCGCCGCCCAGCCGTCGACGAGCGCGAGGACGTCCGGGTCGAGCCGGGTCAGGTCGGCCTCGGTGCGCTCGACGAGGGCCTGCACGGCCTCGGCGCCGGCCGCGCTGCCGGCGCCGGGGCCGTTCTGCTGCAACGCCTCCAGCGTGGTGAGCAGGTGCTGGCGGCGGCGGACGAGCCCTGCGAGGTCACGGGTGCGCGCGTGGTAGCCCCGGACGGTGTCGGCGATCTCGGCGAGGTAGCGGACCCGGGCCGACGGGACGACCGTCGCGAGCCGGGTGCTCGCCTTCGTCGTCACCCGGGGGAGCACCCCCGGCCCGGCCTCCAGGCCCCGCCCGTCGGGCAGGTCGACGAGGAGGTCGCGCAGGTGGTGGTAGAGCGCGGTGACGCCGTCGTCGGCGAAGCGCGCGGCGCTCGTGCCGAAGACCGGCATGTCCTCCCACGGCACGCCGAACGCGGAGCGGTTGCGGACGAGCTGGCGGGCCACGTCGCGGCGGGCGTCCTCGGCACCGCGGCGCTCGAACTTGTTCACGGCGACGACGTCGGCGAGGTCGAGCATGTCGATCTTCTCGAGCTGGCTGGCGGCGCCGTACTCCGGCGTCATGACGTAGAGCGAGACGTCGACGAGGTCGACGACCGCCGAGTCGCCCTGACCGATCCCGGGCGTCTCGACGACGACGAGGTCGAAACCGGCGGCCCGGCAGGCGGTGACGACGTCGGGCAGGTGGTCGGGCACCTCGGCGGCGGCCCCCCGGGTCGCCAGCGAGCGGAAGTACGTGCGCCCCGGGGCGAGCGCGTTCATCCGGATCCGGTCGCCGAGCAGGGCGCCGCCGCCGCGACGCCGGGTCGGGTCGACGGCGAGGACGGCGACGCGCAGCTTGTCCTCGGTGTCCAGGCGCAACCGGCGGACCAGCTCGTCGGTGAGCGAGGACTTGCCCGACCCCCCGGTGCCGGTGATCCCCAGGACCGGTGCCCGCCGGCCGGCGGCCGCGGCGCGCAGCCCGTCGAGCAGGGCGGACGGCGCCCGGCCGGCCTCGATCATCGTCACCGCACGGGCGAGCGCGCGGTCGTCGCCGGAGAGCACCGCGTCGAGCGAGGCCGGGTCCGCCGCGGCGGCGAGGTCGACGTCGCACGCGGCGACCATCTCCTCGATCATGCCGACGAGGCCGAGCCGCTGGCCGTCCTCGGGGGAGAAGATCCGCACCCCGCGCTCCGCGAGCAGCGCCATCTCCTGCGCGACGATGACGCCGCCGCCCCCGCCGAACACCTGGACGTGGCCGCAGCCCCGCTCGGCGAGCCGGTCGACGAGGTAGGTGAAGTACTCGACGTGGCCGCCCTGGTAGCTGCTGACCGCGACGCCCTGGACGTCCTCCTGGACCGCCGCCTCGACGATCTCGTCGACGGAGCGGTCGTGGCCGAGGTGGATCACCTCGGCGCCCTGCGCCTGGAGGATGCGCCGCATGATGTTGATCGAGGCGTCGTGCCCGTCGAACAGGCTCGCCGCCGTGACGAACCGGACGGGGTGTGCGGGCACGCGGGTCTCCTCGACTCTTCGGAACTTCAATAGTTGGGTATCCAAGTATTTGAGTCAAGGCATCGCCGATACTCACGCTGTGTCGACATCGGACTCCCATTCGTCACCGAAGTGCGACGAACGAGACGAACCGCACATCAACGCGGGGTCAAACGGCTGATTAGGACCCGGCCGGGACTTGCCCCGGGCCGGTCCCAGGGGCCAAGTTGTTCACCGTGCGTTCCAGCGAAGTCCCCGGACGGCTCATCTGATGGCTCACAGTGACGACAACGTGAGTCACGGCGGGCTCCTCCTCGAGGACCGGCCCTCACGCCGCCCCGGCCCCAACCGCCCTGCGCCCCACACCGACCGCTGGTGGCTGGTGGACGCCCCGGCCCGCAGCCAGCACACGCGGCGCGGCCCCGCGCACCACCCCTCGCGGGCGCAGACCCACTCCGACGGTCTCCCGCTCGGTCACCTCTTCGAGCCGGTGACGCCGGTCAACGGCTTCACATGGCCCGACCGTGCCCACCTCCATGACGACACGTTCGGGTCCGCCGCACCGGTCGCGCGCGCCCTGCCGCAGCAGACCCCGCACCGGACCCCCCCGAACGGCTGGTCCGTCGGCGAGGCAGCACCCCGGTCGCCCGCCCAGGCCCGCTCCGCGGCGCCGCTGCCCCGTCGTCGCGACGTCCGCAACGGCCGGGTCGCACCGCCGCCGCCCGTCATCTCGACGCCGTCCCGCGGGATCGCGCTGGGGCTGGGCGCCGAGCGCGACACGACGTTCCTCCCGCGCTTCAACGAGGTGCCGTCCGGTCAGCCCGGCACCCAGCTCGCCGCCGAGCCCTACACGCTCGACCTCAGCGTCAACCCGCTGCCCAAGCGCCGGGACGTGCGCCGCGCGGAGCAGGGTGACCGCGCCCGCCGGGCGCAGCGCGAGGCCCGCAAGAGTGCCCTCGCGGACGCGACGAAGGCCCGGGCCGGCACGGTCGTCGCCCGCGGTGCCGTCCTCACCGGGCTCGTCGCCGTCGGGGTCGTGACGATCGGCGGCCAGCACCTCGAGCTCACCACGCTCGCGCCGGACGCCACCGCCGAGCTCGCGCTCCCGTCGGCCGCCCCCGAGGTGGCCGCCGCCCCCGCGTACGAGATCTACCTCGAGGGCCAGGAGACGACCTGGCAGGCCGGCGCCGACGCCAAGGCCGCCATCGCGGCCGGGCTGTCGGAGGTCAAGGCGAAGCAGGTCGCGGCGAAGAAGGCCGCTGCGAAGCGGGCCGCCGAGAAGGCCGCCGCCGAGGCCCGCGCCGCGGCGAAGGCCGAGGCGATGCGCAACGCGCAGCGCAACCCGCGCGCGATCGGCCGGATCATGGCGGCCGAGCGCGGCTGGACCGGTCGGCAGTGGACCTGCCTCAACAAGCTCTGGACGCGCGAGAGCCAGTGGAAGTGGAACGCCGACAACCCGTCGTCGTCCGCCTACGGCATCCCGCAGGCGCTGCCGGGCCGCCGGATGGCCGCCAACGGCTCGGACTGGGCGACGAACCCGGTCACCCAGATCGACTGGGGGCTGGACTACATCGCCGGGCGCTACGGCAGCCCGTGCAACGCCTGGGCGCACAGCGAGCGCACCGGCTGGTACTGAGCCGCATCGCACCGCAGACCCACGGACGCCCGTCCCCGCCGACCCGGCGGGGGCGGGCGTTCGGCACACTGGGGCCCATGGCAACGGGCGACGGGCAGGGCTCGGACGGCGGGACGACGGGCGGGCCCGCACCGGGCACCGTGTGGGTCGTCACGGGGCCGCCGGGCGGCGGGAAGTCCACCCTCGCCGACGTCCTCGCCGGGCTCGTGACCCCGCCGCCGGCCGTCCTCGACAAGGACACCCTCTTCGCCGGCTTCGTGGCCGAGGTGCTCGCGGCGCACGGTCGCGACCACGGTGAGCGCGAGGGCGCCTGGTACGACGCGCACGTCAAGGTCCACGAGTACGGCGGGATGGCCGCCACGGCGGCCCAGGTGCGGGCGAACGGCTGCCCGGTGGTCCTCGTCGCCCCCTACACGACGCAGATCCGGCAGGCGCGGGCCTGGGCGGCCCTCGTGGACGCCGTGGGCGGCGAGCCCGTCCGGCTGCTCTGGGTCCGCAGCGACGCCGACACCCTGCGGTCCCGGATCCTCGGCCGCGGACGCTCCCGGGACGCCGGCAAGCTCGCGGCCTTCGAGGAGTTCGTCGCCCGGGTCGCGCCGGACGTGCCGCCGTCGGTGCCGCACGCGCAGGTCGACTGCCGGGACGGCGCCGAGCCGCTCGCGGCACAGGTCGCCCGCCTCGTGGCCGCCGCGACCGGCGACGACCGGTGGCCGTCCGCAGAATGAACGACGACACTGTGCCCTGGCGTCACGAGTACTGTCGTCCGGCCCCATAATGGGCGGCGCCGGATCGGTTCGCACCCAGCAAGCAGCGCGGGTCCACATGTCCGAAGGGGAGTCAGCACCCCGACGGCCTTGAGCAGACGTCAGGGTCGTGCCCTGTGCCAGGTCACCAGGAAGTCTGGAGTTCCGTGCGCTGTCACCACACCCGCCGCGTGACCCCGCGCGGCCCGGGCGCCCGATGCGTCAGGCCCGTGCGCGCCGTCCGGGTCCTGCCGTGATGCCGCAGCCGCCGGGAGTGCGTCCGCGGCCCCCGGACGTCTCCGGCGTCCTCGCCGCCGCCCCCCTCCCGCTCGTGCTCACGACGACCGACGCCCGCGTGCTCTTCACGAACCGCGCGATGCAGCGGCTCGTCGGCGTGCCCGCCGACCAGCTCGCCGGCCGCTTCCTCGCCGAGTTCGCCGGCCCGCCGCACGGCAGGCTGCGCCGGCTCGCCGCGGTCGCGGCGTCGGCGAACCACCCGATCACGACCGAGGTGAGCTTCAGCCTCGGCCGCCGCCGCAGCATCGCCGTCCGCGTCGTCGTCGCCCGCGGTGCCGCGAGCGGTGGTGACGCCTTCCTCGTGTGGCAGGTGACGTCGTCCCCGACGGCGCACGTGCTCCCGGAGCCGCCCGGCGGCGAACCGCGGGACACCGGGCTGCCGGACGACGAGCCGGCCGGCCCGGAGCCGGTCGTCGAGGACATCGACGAGGTCATGTCCTCGGACGCGCACGTCCTCACCCTGGAGATGATCCGGACGTCGCCGGACCGACCCGTCGAGGAGGTCGCGGAACGGCTCGCGGCGTTGGCGGGCAAGGCGTTCCGCGGCCGGCCGCTGCGGATCTCGCTCGACGCCTCGACGCCCGTCCCGGTCGCCGCGGCCACCGACCCGGTCGCGACCCTCGCCGGCCAGGCCGAGGTCGAGCTCGGCGGCGGGCCCGTGACCGCGTCCGGCGCCGGGACGGTCGTCGTCGCCGACCTCGCGACCGACCCCCGGTTCGGCGGCGCCGGTGCGGAGCTCCACCGACGCCTCGGGGTCTCGAGCGTGCTCGCGGTACCGCTGCGCCGCGGGGACGCCGTCGTCGGCTCCCTCGTCGTCTACTGCGACGGTGCCGGTGCCTTCGGCGACGAGGACGTCTGGCTCGCCGACTGGGTCGCCGCCGTCGCGAGCGGGGTGCTCGAGGCGTGCGTGCGGTACAACGCCGCGGCGACCGAGTCCCGGCAGCTGCGGACGGCGATGGCCTCCCGGGCCGTCATCGAGCAGGCCAAGGGGATCCTCATGGCCCGGCACCGGGCCGACGAGGACGCGGCGTTCGCGATGCTCCGGGTCGAGAGCCAGACGCACAACCGCCCGCTGCGCGACGTCGCCCGGTCCGTCGTGGACGAGGCCTGCGGCGGCCCGGCCGCAGCTGCGCCGTCGGTGCGGGGCCCGGACGACGCCACGGACGGGGACGCCGCAGCGTCGTCCGGCTGAGCCGGCCGACGCGGTGGCGCCGGAGCGGGCGGGGCCGCCCAGGGTCCTCCCAGGTCCGTGGGCTACGGTCGTTGCTTCCGTCGACATCGACCGCTCGAGGATCTCCAATGCGCCGTACCACTGCCGTGACCGCCCTCGCCCTTGCCTCCGGCCTCGTCCTGGCCGGCTGCGGCGGCTCGTCGGGCGGGTCGGCGTCCTCGGGCACCTCCTCGGCGGCGCCGTCCGCCTCCGGGTCGGCCGGGGCGTCGGCCACGCCGTGCACGCCGACGGCCGCGGCGGCCGCGCCGGCCGGCGCGAAGACGACGAAGGTCGGGGTCGCCGTGAGCGGCGCCGCCGACAAGAAGCCCACGCTGACCATCCCGCGCTCGGCCGCACCGACGACGACCTCCGTCGAGGTCCTCAGCGCCGGCACGGGGGCCGTCGTCAAGAAGGGCGACATCCTCCTGGCGAACTACCTCGGGCAGACGTGGGCCGAGAAGGACTGCAAGGTCAACGTGTTCGACAACTCCTACGACCGCGGGGCCGTCGCCGGCTTCCCGATCGGGGTCGGCGCCGTCGTCAAGGGCTGGGACAGCACGCTCGTCGGGCAGAAGCTGGGCAGCCGCGTCCTGCTGACGATCACGCCGCAGGACGGGTACGGCGTCAAGGACGCGCAGTCGACGAGCGAGCTCGCCGGCGAGACCCTCGTGTTCGTCGTCGACCTCAAGGACACGATCAAGGGCGACGGGGTCGCCAAGGGGGCCGTCGAGAAGGTCCCGGCGGGCTTCCCGGCGATCACCTCCGAGTCCGGCAAGCGCCCCGACGTCACCTCGGTGGCGGGGGTCAAGACGTCGGCGACGCCCGCCTCCGCGCTGCTCGTCAAGGGCACCGGCCCGGCGATCGACGAGAAGAAGCAGCTCGTCCTGCAGTTCCTCCAGACCGACGCGAAGACCGGCAAGCAGACCCAGAAGACCTGGGACGCCGGCCAGCCGCAGGTCGTCGCCGCGACGAGCGTGCTGACGCTCGTCACGGCCCTCAAGGGCCAGCCCGTCGGCAGCCGCGCGGTCGTCGTCACGGCCGAGGAGGCCAGCTCGCCGGCGCAGGTCCTCGTCGTCGACGTCATCGGGCAGTTCTGACCGTGCGGCAGGTCCGGCCGCCCGGCTGACCTGCCGCCCGTCCACCGCGGCGGCGACCGTTCGGCGAGTGATCGCCGATGGTCGCCGCCGTCGTGCGTAACCGGCAGGCGCCGCGGGTACCTGGGGGTCGACGACGACCCCAGGAGGGACCCATGGCCGACGTGCAGCCCCGGCCCGGCGCCGCAGCGGTCGACCCTGCGGTCGACCCTGCGGCCGACCCGACGCCGGTCGCCCCCGCACCGCATGCACCGACCCGCGCCCTGGTGCCGCAGCCCGCCGAGCGTGCGCCGGACGCGGCACGCGGACGCCGGCCCGCACCCAACCAGCTCCTCGCGCTCGCGCTCGCCGTCGGCTTCGTCGTCGCCGGTGCGGCCGGCTGGGCGGTCACCGGGGGGATGGCCTGGACCGAGCACGACCACGGGCGCACCCTCGCCGGCGTCGCGGTGAACCCGCTGCACAACGCCGTCCACCTTGCCGTCGGGCTGGCCGGCCTCGTGCTGTGGCGCCGGCCGGGCGGCGTCCGCGGGTACGGCCTGCTCGTGGCGGTGCTCTACGCCGCCGTCCTCGTCTACGGGCTCGTCGCCGCCGGCCGCACCTGGGACGTGCTCAACGTCAACCGGGCGGACAACCTCCTCCACCTCGTGACCGTGGTCCTCGGCCTCGCCGTGGCGGCCTGGCCGCGGCCCGCGGGGCGCTCTCGGGGGCCGGCCGCGGCCCCGGGACCTCACGACACAGCGTGACATTCCTGTGATCTGGCCGTGATCTGCAAGTGATGTGAGTCATGTTTGTGCCCGAATAGTCCTTGTTTGCGAGGTCGTCGGGTTGATCGGCCTCGTGCTGCGACGCACGATGGCAGGGCCGGTGGACCCCGGGGTGACCTGTGGGAAGTCACGGAGCGTGTCCAATTCGGCCATGATTGAACCGCTAACTACGTGTTTGAGTGACATGTGAGTTAGGTTCTGGTCGCACCCCTGACTGGGGCGTGCCCGCGCGGACGCCGAGCTCTGTCACCGCTCACGGGCCTCACCACACCACTCGCATGACAGAGGCGGGGGACCCAGGTTCCACGGGTCGGCGAGCGCTCAAGGCGCCGACCCTCGGGGTGAAGCCGAACGACGTCGCAGGACGACGTCGCGGCCGGGTGACAACTCCCATCCGAACCCGACAGCTCACCTCGTAGGCGTCGGAGAGGTTCCTTCCGTGACCCGTCGCACCGCTTCGGGGCGCCTCGGCGCGCCCACGGCCGGCAAGCGTCAGCCGGCCCATCTCGCCCCCCGTCGGCCCCTGATCCAGGCGGCCGTCCCCTCCGGACTGGGAACCACCCTGTCCGGCGGCGTCTCGTCCCTCTCCCGGTTCGGTCTCGCGGCGGTGCTCGGCTCCGCACTCGTGACGGCCGGCCAGATGCCCGCCTCGGCGGCCACGGGCACCGCTGCCAAGGCGGCGCCCCTGACCTCCGTCGCCCCCGCGGCGTTCACCTCGGGCGCTCCGCTCGCGGCGACCCCGGCCTCCGCGGTGACCTTCGACAGCGCCGCGCTCACCGCGGTGGCCGCCCCGAAGACCGCTGCCGTCAGGACGGCGGCGGCCCCCAAGGCGGCGTCCACGGCGACGCTCACGGCGGCCGCCCGCCGGGCGAAGATCATCAAGATCGCCAAGCAGTACGTCGGCGTCCGCTACGTGTGGGGCGGGACGAAGCCGCGCCCCGGCTTCGACTGCTCCGGCTACACGAAGTACGTCGTCAAGAAGGCCGGCAAGACGCTGCCGCGCACCTCGCGCCAGCAGTACGCGCACGTCCGCAAGATCGCCAAGTCCCAGCGCAAGCCCGGCGACCTGATCTTCTTCAAGTCGTCGAGCGGCCGGGTCTTCCACGTCGGCATCTACGCCGGCAAGGGGAAGATGTACGACTCCCCGCGCCCGGGCAAGCGGGTCGGCCTGCACAAGATCTGGTCCTCCCGCGTCAGCTACGGCCGCATCGGCTGACGGCACGGTCCTGGCCGGGCACTCCCTGCCCCGGGGTGCCCGGCCGGGTCGACGCGGTCCGGCGCGGGCCGTCCGCACCGCCCCCGTCGGTCGGCCCGCCCCCGCGTCGCCGGTGCGCCCGCCCCCCTCGCGCACCGGCACCCCTCGCCCCGTCGCCTCCCCAGGCGGCGGGGCGGGGGCGTCCATGCTCCGGACAGCCCCTATGACAGCGCTGTCTACCGGCGTAGCGTGGCGACCGGCGCCCGGCCGAGGACCGTCCGCGGCGATCGGTGCGCCCGACTCCGAAGGGGTAGTGGCACACGCGATGAAGGCACTCGAGCGCAAGCTGGCGGCGATCGGCGACGGGAGCTACACGGGGGACGACTTCGTCCTCGCGGACGCGAAGGACGCCGACATGGCGTTCGGGGCGGCCTCGGCCGGCCCCCGCCCCGACGGGTCCGGCTTCCGCAGCCGCCCCGAGTACCTCGCCCACATGAAGGCCCTCGTCGAGGCCGAGGCGATCGACATCCTCCTGACGAGCGCGTCGAACGGTGAGCGGATCGCGGCCGACGGCGTCCTCGACTCCTCCCCGGTGACGCTCGCCGTCCGCGGCAACGACACGACGGACATCTGGAACCAGCGCGGCTCGGCCTACACGACGGTCCCGTCGCGGCCGTTCCGCAGCGCGGACCTCGAGGTCGTCCGCGGCTTCTGCGACCTCGTCCTGTACTCGGTGACGTTCAACAACGACCTCGACCACGACCTGCGCAGCGTCGAGGAGTACGCCCGGTTCCGCTCCGAGGCCCGCGCCGTCGGGATGCGGCACTTCCTCGAGGTCTTCAACCCCAACGCGCCCGTCGGCCTGGCGGCCGACGAGGTGGGGGCGTTCGTCAACGACTCGATCCTGCGCACCCTCGCCGGGGTGACGTCGTCCGAGCGGCCGCTCTTCCTCAAGATGGCGTACAACGGCCCGGACGCGATGCGCGAGCTCGTCGACAACGACCCCTCGCTCGTCGTCGGGATCCTCGGCGGCTCGGCCGGCACGACGCGGGACTGCTTCGAGCTGCTCCACCAGGGCGAGCAGCACGGCGCCCGGGTCGCGCTGTTCGGCCGCAAGATCCAGCGCGCGGAGTCCCAGCTCGACCTCGTTCGCCTCATGCGCGCCGTCCTGCGCGGGGAGCACACCCCGGAGGCCGCGGTGAAGGAGTACCACGCGGCGCTCGCGGCGGCCGGCCTCGCGCCGGTGCGGTCCCTCGAGGACGACCTGCGCGTCACCGAGCCGGTGCTCGCCGCCGGCGCCGGGGCCTGACGGCAGCCGGCGGACGGGCGGACGGCGGGCGGACGGCGATGGCGCCGTCGTGGCAGGAGCGCGCGGGCGTGCTGTGCGCCGGCTGCATCGTCGTCGACGCCGCGAAGGTGGTCGACGTGTGGCCCACGCCCGAGCGGCTCGCGATGATCGAGTCGGTGAACCTCAGCACCGGCGGGCCGGGCCTCAACATGGCCGTCGACCTGGCCCGGCTCGGGGCGCCCTTCCCCGTCGGGCTGGCCGGGGTCGTCGGGGACGACGACCACGGCCGGTTCGTGCTCGACGAGTGCGCCGCGGTCGGGGTCGGGACGGGCGGCGTCCGGGTCACCGCGGACGCCGCGACGTCGTTCACCGACGCCATGGTGCTCAAGGGCTCCGGGGTGCGGACGTTCTTCCACCACGCCGGGGCGAACGACCTCCTCGTGCCGGACGACGTCCCGCTCGGGGCGTCGGCCGCGCGCGTCTTCCACTGCGGCTCGCCGGGGATCCACGCGGCGATGGACGCCGTCGACGCGGCGGGCGGCACCGGCTGGGTGCGGCTGCTGCGCGCGGCGCAGGCGGCCGGGCTGCGGACGAACCTCGAGCTCGTCGGGCTCGACGCGGACCGGCTGCGCGACCTCGCCCGGCCGTGCCTGCCGCACCTGGACTACCTCGTCGTCAACGAGGTCGAGGCCTCGGCGGTCGCCGGGGTCGAGGTCAAGGCGGTCGGCGTGGACGGCGTCGTCGACTGGGCCGGGATCGAGGCGGCCGCCCGCGGCTGCCTCGACCTCGGCGTCGGCCGGCTCGTCGTCGTCCACTGCCCGGCAGGTGCGGTCGCGGTGGCGAAGGACGGCGCGGTGCACCGGCACGGCTCGGTCCGGCTGCCGCCGGAGGTGATCCGGAACGCGACCGGCGCCGGCGACGCGTTCGCCGCGGGCGTCGTCCTCGGCCTGCACGACGACCTGCCGGTCGACGACTGCCTGCGCCTGGGGGTCTGCGCCGCCGCGGCGAACCTGCAGGGCGCCGGGACGTCCGACGGCGTCGTCCCCGCCGCCGACTGCCTCGCCCTCGGCACGAGGTACGGCTACCGCGACGTCACCTGACGCGGGTCGGTCAGTCGGTGCCGGACTCCATCGCGGCGCGGTCGCGGGGCTCGACGTCGCCCTCGTCGACGGTGCCGATGGCGGCGATCGGGTCGGCGCCGCCCGGCTCGAGGCGACCGAGGATCTCGGCCTGGCCGGTGAGCTGGCCCTGGGCGGCGTAGAGCTCGAGCTTCTGCCGGGAGTCGGAGATGTCGAGGTTGCGCATCGTCAGCTGGCCGATCCGGTCCAGCGGGCCGAACGCGGCGTCCTCGGTGCGCTCCATCGAGAGCCGGTCCGGGTGGTACGACAGGTGCGGGCCGGTCGTGTCGACGATCGAGTAGTCCTCGCCGCGGCGCAGCCGCAGGGTCACCGAGCCGGTGACGGCGCCCGCGACCCAGCGCTGCAGCGACTCGCGGAGCATGAACGCCTGCGGGTCGAACCAGCGGCCCTCGTAGAGCAGGCGCCCGAGGCGGCGGCCCTCGTTGTGGTACGCCGCGACGGTGTCCTCGTTGTGGATCGCGTTGACGAGGCGCTCGTACGCCGCGAAGAGCAGCGCCATGCCGGGGGCCTCGTAGATGCCGCGGCTCTTCGCCTCGATGATCCGGTTCTCGATCTGGTCGCTCATGCCGAGGCCGTGCCGGCCGCCGATGACGTTCGCGGCGTGGACGAGCTCGACGGCGTCCTCGAACTGCTTGCCGTCGATCGCGACGGGGCGGCCCTGCTCGAACGTCACGGTGACGTCCTCGGTGGCGATCTCGACCGAGGGGTCCCAGAACCGCACGCCCATGATCGGCTCGACGAGCTCGATCGACGCGTCGAGGTGCTCGAGGCGCTTGGCCTCGTGGGTGGCGCCCCAGATGTTCGCGTCGGTCGAGTACGCCTTCTCCTGGCTCGCCCGGTACGGCAGGTCGCGCTCGGTGAGCCAGGCGGACATCTCGGCGCGGCCGCCGAGCTCCTCGACGAAGTCGGCGTCGAGCCACGGCTTGTAGATCCGCAGCTTGGGGTTCGCGAGCAGGCCGTAGCGGTAGAACCGCTCGATGTCGTTGCCCTTGAACGTCGAGCCGTCGCCCCAGATCATCACCTCGTCGTCGTGCATGGCGCGCACGAGGAGGGTGCCGGTCACGGCGCGGCCGAGCGGCGTCGTGTTGAAGTACGCGCGGCCGGCCGAGCGGATGTGGAAGGCGCCGCAGGCGAGCGCGGACAGGCCCTCCTCGACGAGCGCCGAGCGGCAGTCGACGAGCCGGGCGAGCTCGGCGCCGTACTGCATCGAGCGGCCGGGGATGGTCGAGATGTCGTCCTCGTCGTACTGACCGAGGTCGGCGGTGTACGTGCAGGGGACGGCCCCCTTCTCACGCATCCACGCGACGGCGACAGAGGTGTCGAGGCCGCCTGAGAAGGCGATCCCGACACGTTCCCCGACAGGCAGGCTGGTCAGCACCTTGGACACGACTGGTAAGCGTATTGGCTCGCCGGGGCGGTCCTGCGCACGGGGCGGCGTCAGCGTGCTCGTCGTCACCCGCGGGAGTCTGGGGCGTGCGCGTTTCGCCGGTATTGCCGTCGACCGCGCGCCGGTGACACGCCTACCGTTCGTCGCATGGCGACGATCGACACCCTCGAGGGGCTCGAGGCCCTCTACCCGCCCGCGCTCGAGCGGACGCGGGCCAAGAAGAAGGAGCGGCTGGACGACGGCCTGCGCGCTGCGATCGCGGCGTCGCCGTTCGTGCTCCTCGCGACCGCGGACGGACAGGGCCGCTGCGACGTCTCCCCGCGCGGCGGGCCGCCCGGCTTCGTCAAGGTGCTCGACGACACCCGGGTCGCGCTGCCCGACCTCAACGGCAACAACCTCCTCGACTCGCTGCGCAACGTCGTGCTCAACCCGTACGCCGGGCTGCTGTTCGTCGTCCCCGGGCAGTCCGAGACGCTGCGCCTCGACGGGCCGGCGCACCTGAGCACGGACGACGCCGTCCTCGACCTGTTCGTCGAGGAGGTGCGCCGGCCGGTGCTCGCGGTGGTCGTCGAGGTCGGCACCGTGTTCTCGCACTGCGCGAAGGCGTTCCGGCGCAGCCGGCTGTGGGACCCGCAGACCTGGCCGGACGCCGACGCCCGGGTCGTGCTCGCAGCCCGGTACCGCCAGCTCGGGCTGACGGAGTCGTTCGACGAGTACGTCGCGGCCAACGAGGAGAAGATCGCGGCCGACCTCGAGGCGGACCGGCCGGTCTGACCGGGCAGGCCCGGCAGACGGGTGCGTCAGACCGGCCTGGGCGCCGTCCCGAGGAGCATCGCCACGACGTGCTCGGCGATGGCCAGCGACGACGTCGCCGCGGGGGAGGGCGCGTTGCGGACGGCGAGCACCGGCCCGAGGTCGGAGATCCGGAAGTCGTCGACGAGGCCGCCGTCGCGGTCGACGGCCTGGGCCCGCACGCCGGCCGGTGCGGGGACGACGTCCGCCGCGGTGACCTCCGGGACGTAGCGCCGGGCGCGCCGCATGAACAGGGTGCGGCTCGCGGAGCCGGCCATCTCGCCGAGCCCCATCCGCCAGTGCGACCGGGCCATGGTGCGGAACCCGGGCCAGGCGAGCGTCGCGCCGAGGTCGCGCAGGGCGACGTCGCGACGCCGGTAGCCCTCCCGGGCCAGGGCGAGGACGGCGTTCGGGCCGACGTCGACCCGGCCGTCGACCCGGCGGGTGAAGTGCACGCCGAGGAACGGGTACGCCGGGTCCGGCACCGGGTAGATGAGCCCGCGCACGAGCGAGGTGCGCTCGGGCCGCAGGGTCCAGTACTCGCCGCGGAACGGCACGATCGCCGGTGCCGCGTCGTCCCCGGCCCGGCGTGCCACGACGTCCGACTGCAGCCCGGCGCAGAGGACGAGCCGGTCGAAGGTCAGGCGCTCGCCGTCGTCGGCCCGGGACAGCCCGGTCCGGCGGGTCGTCACCGTGACCTGCTCGCCCGCCGCGCCGGTGCGCCCGACCGCCGTGACCTCGCGGCCGAGGAGCACGCGCCCGCCCGCGGCCTCGACGTCGCGCGCGAGCGCCGCGGTCACGGCGACGAAGTCGGTGATCGCGGTGCGCGGCGAGTGCAGCGCGGCGACCCCGGCGGCGTGCGGCTCGATGTCGCGCAGCCCGGCGGCGTCGAGCGGGCGCAGGTCGGGGACGGCGTTCGCGACGGCGCGCTCGCGGATGCGTTCCAGCGCGGGGAGCTCCGACGCGTCGACCGCGACGACGAGCTTGCCGGCCTCCTCGAAGGGCAGCCCGTGCTCGGCGCAGAACTCGCGGAGCAGCCCGACCCCGCGCCGGCACAGGGTCGCCTTGAGCGACCCGGGCGCGTAGTAGAGACCGGCGTGGACGACGCCGCTGTTGTGCCCGGTCTGGTGCGCCGCGACGCGGTCCTCCTTGTCGAGCACCGTGACGACGGCGTCCGGGCGCAGCTGCGTGACCCGACGTGCGACAGCCAGCCCGACGATCCCTGCCCCGACGACCCCGATCCGTTCCACCTCCCCCGGGTCCCGCCGGCCCCGGCCGGGCGCGCGGGTCGCGGGTCCCGGTCCGGCCGGGGCACGACCCGCCGGACGACCGATCCGCGGCGAGCGGCCGGGCGCGGCATCATGCACGGGTGAGCTACCCCCTCGTCGGGCCAGGCGGGGACCGCACCGGCCCGGTCGGCTACACCTACGCCGCGCTCGTCGTCCGCGTCGGGGACCGGACCGTGCACGTGGCCGAGGACGTCTTCGCGACGCCTCCCGACGCCGGCCGCGGCCGCCTCGACGGGACGCTGCGCCCGGCCCCGACCCGGGACGGCGTGCTCGCGGCGCTGCGGGCGGCGGGGGTCTCCGGGTGGGTCGGCGCCGACGAGGACGGCTGGGTCGCGGCCGTCCCGCGGTCCGGCGCGGGCACGGTCGCCTCGGGCCGGCGGGGTGTCGCCGGCCTCGGCGCCGACGTCGCCGCCGCGCTCGGCGCGACCGTCGTCGTCCTGCGGGTGCTCGCCGACCGGCAGCTCCTCGTCGCCGTCTGGGACGGCGCGCGGGAGCTGGGCCGCTACGTGAGCGACCCCTCGGTGGGGCGGGACGAGGACGACGACACGCTCCCCGACCCGCTCGGCGTCGAGCACGCCGAGGCGTTCGCCGCGGCCTGCGGGCGTGCCGACGACGCCGACGACCTCGCCGAGCTGCTCGCCGAGGAGCTCGACCCCGACAGCGTCATCGAGTCCGAGCGGCTCGCCGGCGTGCTCCGGCTGCTCGGCCTGCCCGGCTGGCTCGTCGCGGCGTCGTCGCTGCCGCGGGACGTCCCGGCGGGCCCGCGGGCGGGCGACCTCACCCGGTTGGGCGCCGGGGCCGAGGGGTTCCCGGGCACGGTCCGGGGGTGGGCCGCCGAGCAGCTGCGCCGGCGCCGGACCCCGCCCGACCCGGTCCCGGAGGGCCCGCGCGGCCCGTCGGACGCCGACCTGTGGATGCTCGGCTGACGAGGCCCGGCGGCCCGGGCGCGACCGGCGTGCAACCTCCGCGGGCCCCGCGCGCATGTGAGGGGCGTGGGCACGAGACGAGTGACGGCCGCAGCGGCCGCAGGTGCGGGCATCGCCGGGGCTGACGGCGCGCCGCCGGGCGACGTCACGCAGGGCGATGTCACGCCGGACGGCGCAGCACGGGACGACGCGTCGGGGCGGGCCGCGCCCGGGTCCGCGGCGCCGTCGTTCCGCGAGTTCGCGACGGCCCGGCGTGCGGCGCTGCGGCGCACCGCGTACCTCATGTGCGGTGACTGGCACCTCGCGGACGACGTCGTCCAGGACGCCTTGGCCCGGCTCTACGCGGACTGGCCCCGGCTCGCTGCGCGCGGGCCGGTCGAGGCGTACGCCCGCAAGGTCGTCGTCAACGGGGTGCTCGCGCACCGCCGCCGGCCGTGGCGGCGCGAGGTCGTGGCGCCGGCGCTGCCCGACGTCCCCGACCCGCGCTCCGGTGACGGCGCGCCCGCCGGGGCGGACGACGGCACCCGTGACGTCCTGCTGCGGGCACTCGCCGGGCTCGGCGCCTCGCAGCGCGCGGTCGTCGTCCTGCGCTACTGGGACGACCTGCCCGTCGACGAGGTCGCCCGGGTGCTCGGCTGCAGCACCGGCAACGTCAAGAGCCAGGCCGCCCGCGGGCTGGCGCACCTGCGCGACGCCCTCGGCGCGCGCCCGGACCAGGAGGTCACCCCATGACGACGGACCCGTACGCCACCGATCCGGCCGGCGACCCGGCCGGCGAGCCGGCTGCCGGGGCGCTGCTCACCGCGGCCCTCGGGACGCTCGTGCGCGACGAGCCGCCGATGCGCTTCACCGTCGAGGACGTCGAGCGGCGGGGGCGCCTCCTGCAGCGCCGCCGCCGGCGCACCCGGGTCGGCCTCGGGGCCGGGATGCTCGTCGCCGCGAGCGGCGCCGCGTTCCTCTCGGCCGGTGCACCGGGCTGGCCGGGGCCGCAGCGGACGCCGGGCGTGGCCCTGGGGCCGACGGCCCCTCCGAGCCAGAGCGCGGGGACCGGCGACCCCAACGGCACCAGCCTGCCGGTCGGCTTCCCGCTCAACGAGGCGTTCGTCGCGGTCCAGGGCGCGCTGCCGGACGGCGTCCGGCTCGGGGACCTGCCGCCGGACGTCGCGTGGGAGCCCGGCGGACCCGGGTACGTGGCCGCCGTGCGCGTCCCGCTGGCGCGCGAGGGGGTGGGTCCTCAGCCTGGTCCGGCGACGCTGCTGCTCGGGCCCCGGTGCACCCTCGAGGGGGCGGGCGTCTTCCTCGACGCGTCCCAGGCGCAAACCGTCGCCGACGCCGTCTGCGCGGTCTGGACGACCTGGGGCCGCCCCGACCCGCTCGCCGTCCCGACGGGCCCGAGCACCCCGCCGGACCCGGCGGCCTGATCCCAGGGCCCGGGGGCCGGTTCTGCCCCCGCGCCGGGGCGGGTGATCGCTACAGTCCCCGCTCATGAGCGCAGCGGGCAACGGGGACGCCACGGCCCCGCAGGGGTTCGCCGGGGTCGACCCGGACCGGGTCAAGGACGTCGTCTCGGCCGTCTGGGACCACAAGGACGAGGTCGCGTCGGCGGTCGAGTTCGTCCGGGACCACGGCGACGACCTCGTGCGGCTCGCGGCCCGGCTGCCGGAGCTGCTGGGCTCGGTGTCGGAGTTCCTCACCGGGGCGGCGGACGACGCCCGCGGCGCTGCGGCCTTCCTCACCGGGGACGGCGGTGCCGAGGGCAGCGGCGTCAAGGCGCTCGCCGCGCTCGCCGGGGAGGCGCTCGACACGTGCCGGCGCGAGCTGGCCTCGGCCCGGGACCTGCTCGACAAGCTCGGTGACGAGCTCGGCGACGTCCCGATCCCGAGCGTGCGGCCGACCTACTCCGAGGTGCTCGGCCACAAGCTCGTCACCGGGCTCGACCTCGGCGAGGGCAAGCTCCTCGCGGCCGCCAGCGCGCGCGTCCGGGAGGGCGCCGAACGGTTCGACGGGGTCGGCACGGAGCTCGCGAAGGTCGCCGACGTGCTGCGCAAGATCGGTGGGCTCGTCGACCACGCCGGTCAGGGCCTCGCGGACACCGCGACCAAGCTCGAGCACGGCGGGCAGGCCCTCGGGAAGCTCACGAGCTGACGGCGGTGATCCCCGCGGTGACGGGGCGCAGGTGCTCGACGACGGGCGGCTCGGCGAAGAACGGGCCGACGACGGCGCGCCACCGCGGGAAGAGGTCGCTGTTCCGGAAGGTCACGGTGTGCGCCTCGAGCGTCTCCCAGCCGAGGAGCACGAGGAACGTCGACGGGCGCTCGACGAAGCGGTGCAGCTCGCCCCAGAGGAAGCCCTCGGCCTCGTCGAGGACCGCCCGGGCCTTGGGGAACTCGGCCTCGAACTCGGCCTCGCGGCCGGGTGTCACGGTGATGAGCACGTGCTCGACGACCACGGTGTCCTCCTCCTGGGTCAGGGTTCGCCTCGGGCTCCCCGCAGCCTACGGTGCGACCGGATGCCGAGACGGCCGTCCGCCGACTGGACGCTGCGGGCGGCATGGCGAACGCTGGCCCTGTGACCTCCCTGGGCGACCACGTCGCGGCGTGGTTCGCCGGCTGGTCGCCGGGCGAGATCGTCCTGCTCGTCCTGGCGGCGGTCCTCGTCGGCTTCGCGAAGACCGCGATCGGCGGGGTCGCCTCGATCAGCGTGGCGATCTTCGCCGCGACGATGCCGGCCCGGGAGTCGACCGGGGTGCTCCTGCCGCTGCTCATCCTCGGTGACGTCTTCGCGGTGTGGTCGTACCGGTCGCACGCGCACTGGCGCACCCTGCTGAGGCTCATGCCGACGGTCCTCGTCGGGATCCTCCTCGGCGCGCTGTTCGTCGCGACGGTCGACGACACGGTGATGCGCCGAACGATCGGCGTCGTGCTCCTGCTGCTCGTCAGCGTGAACCTGTGGACCCGTTCCCGGCAGGCCCAGGAGCCGGCGGCGGCCCCGGTCCCGGCCGCCGCGACGACCACAGCCACGGCGACGGCCCCGGCCACGACCCCCGCGACGACCACGGCGGAGGCGGCAGACGCGGCGTCGGCCGCCGGGACGCGCAGGGCCCGGCACGCGGCCGCCGCGTTCTACGGCTCGCTGACCGGCTTCACGACGATGGTCGCCAACGCGGGCGGCCCGGTGATGTCGCTCTACATGCTCTCGATGCGGATGCCGATGCTCGCGTTCCTCGGCACGGGCGCGTGGCTCTTCGCCCTGTTCAACCTCGTCAAGGTCCCGTTCAGCATCGGCCTCGGATTGCTCGACCGGCAGGCGCTCGGGATGGACCTGGTGCTCGCGCCGGGCGTCGTCGCCGGCGCCGTCGTGGGCCGCTGGGCGATCCGCCGGATCGACCAGGTGCTCTTCGAGCGGATCGTCCTTGTCGTCACGGTGCTCTCCGCGGTGAACCTCGTGCGCTGAGCGGTCCGTGCCACGGGCTCAGGCGTCGTCGACCGGGCCGCCGCCCGGTGCGCCGGGCCCCGCGGAGGCGATCGCCGCGGCGATCGCCTCCGAGATCCGGCCGAGCGTCTCGACCTGCTCGGGGGAGAGCGCGTCGAAGACGAACCGCCGCACGGCGGCGACGTGGCCGGGCGCGAGCTCGACGACCTTCGCCAGGCCGGCGTCGGTGAGCATGGCGATCTGGCCGCGCCGGTCGGTCGGGCACTTGCGGCGCCGGACCCAGCCGTACCCCTCGAGCCGGGCGACCGCGTGGGACAGCCGGCTCAGCGAGTTGGCGGTGACCTCGGACAGCTCGCTCATCCGCAGCTCGTGGCCGGGTGCCTCGGAGAGCATCGCCATGATCACGTAGTAGGTGTGCGGGATCCCGGCGTCGGACTGGAGCTGGCGGTCCAGGGCGGCGGGCAGCTCGTGGAGCACCGGCATGAGACCGCGCCAGACCTGCTG
The DNA here is from genome assembly GCA_016213575.1 of Actinomycetota bacterium. Classification (GTDB taxonomy): domain Bacteria; phylum Actinomycetota; class Actinomycetes; order Actinomycetales; family Kineosporiaceae; genus R-H-3. Next base: position 10,886 of record JACRAB010000324.1, on the reverse strand, counting down.
CTCGGCGTCCGTGAGCCACCGCGGCCCGGACCGCCCGGCGGCCGCGCCGGAGGGCTGCCCGGGCGATGCGGCCGCCAGGGTCGCCGACGTCGGGTCCGCCATCACGCGACCTGGAAGGACCGCTTCGACAGCCCCATCCAGAAGCCGTCGACGGTCGGCTCGACCGGGGCGTCCGGGGTCTGCGCGGCGCCGAGCGTCACGAACAGCGGCGTGAAGTGCTCGACGGTGGGGTGCGCGTAGGGCATGCCGGGGGCCGCGCTCGCGAACGAGGCGAGCGTGTCGACGTCGCCCTTCGACAGCGCCTCACCGGCCCACGCGTCGAACTCCGACGACCACGCCGGCGGGGCCGCGTCGCGGTCGGTCCAGTGCTCGCGTGTGAGGAACGGCAGGCCGTGGGTGAGGAAGCCGGAGCCGATGACGAGGGTGCCCTCGGCGCGCAGGTCGTGGACCCGGCGGCCGATCTCGAGGAGCCGGGCCGGGTCGTGCGTCGGCAGGCTCATCTGGACGACGGGCACGTCGGCGTCCGGGTACATCACCTTGAGCGGAACCCAGGCGCCGTGGTCGAGGCCGCGCCGGGTGTGCTCGTAGACCGGCTCGGTGTCGGGCATCGCGGCCGCGACCCGCTTCGCGAGCGCGCTCGAGTCGGGGCTGGCGTACGTCATCTCGTAGTACATCTGCGGGAAGCCGCCGAAGTCGTAGACGAGCGGGGTGCCCTGCGCCGTGCCGGACAGGCTGAGCGGGGCCGACTCCCAGTGCGCGCTGATGACGAGGACGTCCTTGGGCTTGGGCATCGACTGCGTCCACGCGAAGAGCTGGCTCATCCACCGCGCGTCCTCGAGCAGCGGCGGCGCGCCGTGGCCGTAGTACATGGCCGGCAGCGGGCCGTCGGCAGCCGTCCACGCGCGCTGCGCGCGGGTCGCCGGCAGCGCCGTCCGGAGGAACTCCTCGTACTCGGCCGGTGCGGCCGGTCGGGAGGTGAAGCTGCTGCTCATGTCGTCCTCGCTCGTTCTGGTGTCGTCAGGGTGGGTGGGCGGCGCGGGTCCGTCAAGGTCCGCAGGGCCGCGGGCGGTCAGACCGCCAGGGGCAGCGCGATGGTGTGCGCCGTGTGGGTGACCTTCGCCTGCAGGTACCGGGCGTTCGCCGTCGACAGGTGCACCGCCGTCGGGACCCGGTGCGCGACCCGGACGCCGAGGCCCTCGAGCTGGACCGCCTTGTCCGGGTTGTTGCTCAGCAGGTCGATCTCACCGGCACCCAGCGCCTGCAGCATCTGCGCGGCGGCCGTGTAGTCGCGCTCGTCGTCCGCGCGCCCGAGCGCCCGGTTGGCGGCGTAGGTGTCGAGGCCGTCGTCCTGGAGCGCGTAGGCGTCGAGCTTGGCGTAGAGGCCGATGCCGCGGCCCTCCTGGCGCAGGTACAGCAGGAACCCGCCGGCCCCGGTGATCCGCTCGGCCGCCTCGCGCAGCTGCGGGCCGCAGTCGCAGCGCAGCGAGCCGAGGACGTCACCGGTGAGGCACTCCGAGTGCGGCCGCACGAGCGCCCGGCCGGCCGGCGTCCGGCCCGCGAGGGCCGCGCGCCAGTCCCCGAGGCCGATCGCGAGGTGCTCCTTGCCGTCCGCGAGCCCGTCGAACGTGAACACGTCCGAGGTCGTCGTCCAGCCGTCGGCGAACCGCAACGGCACCGTCACGGTGGTGCGGACGGTCGCCGCGGTCACAGGGGCGGTCGTCGAAGGCGCCGGGGTCACGGCCGGGGCGGGTGCGTCGGGGCGGATCGGTCGCATGATGGACTCCTTGAGCGCTCAACTTCTGCACGACTGTACCGACCATAACTTGAGTGTTCAAGTTTTTCGTCCCGGCGCTGCCGCGGTGACCCGCGGGAACCGCCGACCGGCGGGTCACCACGGCCGGGCCTCGAGCGCCCCGGACCACGAGGCCCGGCCACGGGCCGTGGTCGCCGGCGGGAGGCTGTCGGCGAACGCCTCCGCGGCGAGCAGTGCGAGGACGTGGCGGAGCAGGCGCTCGCGGCAGATCCGCTCCAGGGCGGCCCGGTGCTCCCCGCAGACCCGGTGCTGCTGCGCGAGGTAGGCCCGCTGCCAGCGCATCGCGTCCCCGTGCCGGCCGGTGAGCAGCGTCGTCACGTCCTCGGCGGCGAGCTCGAGCTCGGCGGGCACGTGCTCGCGCCCGGTGGTGCCGGCGAGCGCCCCGACCGCGCCGATGACCTCGCCCGCGGTGTCGTCCGCGAGGTCCCAGGCGAGGGTGAGGAACGCCGTGAGGAGGCGGACGTCGGAGAGCAGCACCTGCTCCGCGCGGGCGACGACGAGGCCGTGGCGCGGCGCGAACCGCTGCCGCGGCGGTTCGCCCGACGGGTGCGGCGCCCGCCGCGGGTTCGGGCGCCACCGGACCGGGACCCGGCCGGGGCGGCCGTCGCGCTCGAGGATCTCGCCGCGCAGGGCCGCCGTCCGGGCCCGGACCCGGGCCAGCTCGTCGGCCAGCGGCAGCGGGTCGTGCCCCGCGACCGACCCGGCGAACGCGTCGACCGCGCGGGGGCCGGCGACGAGGTCCCACCCGACGAACGCCAGCTCGGGGCGCCCCTGCGAGGGGAGCAGGTCGCCGAGCACGGACAGCAGCGCGTCCGACACGATCCATCCGGGTCGGAACTCGACGAGAGTGGCGAGGCTGACCGGGTAGCCCGCGTGCATCCGGGCCGCGGTGACGCCGGTGTCGAGCTCGGTGCGCAGCTCCCGTCGCCAGAGGTCGCCCCGCAGGAGGGTGTCGCCGAGGCCTCCCAGGACGCCGGTGAGGTCACGGTGGGACAGCCGCCACCCGACCCCCGGGTCGAGGTTGTCGGGTCGTGCGGGCAGGACGAGCTCGGGCAGCCCGAGGTCGTGCAGGCCGACGGTGACGGCGCAGGCCTCGGCGGGGTCGCCGTCCGCGTCGCAGATGCAGGCGACCCGCCACGGGCGGGAAAGGGACTCGACGATCTCGTGGACGACCAGGCGCACGGGGCCTCCTCGCTCGGGACCGGCGGTGCCGGTCGTTCGAGCGACGAGGTTTCGGGGCGGGGGTGACGGTCCGCGGCTGTCGGGGCATGCCCCTGTGGACAAGCGGCCGGCCGTGGCGGGTGTGGACGGGTCGGCCCCGGACGGGTGACCGGGTCGGTGCTCAGCGGTCGGTGCCCGTGCTCCGGGCTCCGCGGTCAGGAGGCGGTCAGGCCCAGCGCCACTGGACGCCGTAGCAGAGCCCTTGGACGACCTGCTCGAACCGGACCCGGATCACCCCGGTGTCGTCGGGGGTCAGCGTGCGGGTCGTCGGGTGCGCGTCCTCGAGCACCGCCGGCGGGACGCCGTCCAGCCGCCAGGCCAGCGCCACCGCGTCGGCGTCGGCGAACCGGATCTCGGCGGAGAACCGGCGCGTGCGACGCAGCGGGATGAGCACGTAGTGCGGCCGCATCCTGTCCCGGTCGGCGGAGAAGCTCACGACGTACCGGTGGCGCTCGCCGGCCCGCAGCGGCCGCGGCAGGGCCAGCTCGTACCGCCAGTGGCTCTCCGAGACGCGGTGCGCGCCGCGGATCCGGCAGCCCGCCTCGGCGACGATGCCGAGCTCGGGCAGCGTCCCGGGCTCGAGCGCCTGCACGCTCAGCGTCGCCGTCACGGTGTCGAGCCCGTCGGTGTCGGCGACGATGACGCGGTCCTCGGTGAGCCGGGCGGACGCCGAGTCGAGCCGCATCGTGGCCGCGAGGCTCTCGACGTACCAGCCGGTCGGGGCGAACGGGTTGCCCGGTTCGCCGGTCTGCCGGGACGCCAGGGCGTCGGCGAGCTGGCGGGTCGCGGCGTCGAGCCGGCGGCGGGCCGTCCGGGCGTCACGGTCCATCGCGGTCGCGATGGCGTCGATCCGGTCGGTGAGCAGCGGCACGTTCGTCCAGCCGTCGACGGCCAGGCTCACGAGCACGGCCTCGCGCAGGTCACCGGCGAGTGCCTGGGCCGCCTCGACGATGCCGCTCTGGGCCAGTCGGCGCAGCTCGGTCTCGGGGAGGGTGAGGTCGAGGTCGAGGGCCGCGACGAGGGCCGGTCCGAGCCGCGGCACCAGCCCCGGGGACTGCAGCGCCCGCCCCTTGCGCAGGGCCATGAGGTCCCGGTTGAGGGTGTCGACGTCGACCTGAGGGGCGCCGTCGGGCCCGTCGGAGCCGACGGCGCCGCCGTGCTCGTCCGGGCCGTCGTCGTCGGACGGCGCGTGCGGGACCGGCCTGCCGTTGCTGCCGGACCGCTCGAGCCGGAGCCCGTCCAGGTCGTCGTGACGGACCGCGAGGACGGTCGGGCCGTCGTCGGCCCGCCCGTCCGGCGTCGGCCCGGAGGTTCCCCCGGTCATCGTTGCCACACGTGCCCCGTAAGTCGTCCGCCCGGTACCGGCGGATGTGGCGATGGCCCCGAGATCGACCGCCCTGACACGGCCTCCATGCGCGGGTCACACCATAGTTGACAAGGAGTGGACAGGCGCGGAGAACGCTTTCAAACATGCGTAGCGATGACTATCGTCTCTGAGGCGGGACCGGGGGCGGTCCCTGGGGCGGGGCGTCGGTGACTCCACGGGGAGGTCACCGGCCCCCGCCTCCCGGTGTTCCGGGGTGACCCGATGTCGCCGTCCTCCCTGCCGCTCGTGCCCGTCGTCCGCCGCCGGAATGCCCCGGCGTCCTGTACCGTTCAGCAGGTAGTTGAATTCGAAACTACCCGTCGGGACGGCGCGCCGGTCACGAGCCGGCACGGCAGACTCGTCGGGACGGACAGGAGAGTGGACCCCATGAGCGACACCCCCGCGAGCGCGTCGACCCTCGAGGTCGTGGACCCGGCCATCGACGTCCGCCGCGCCGGCGAGCGGTTCGTGACCCAGGCGGGCGGCTGGCTCGACTCCAAGCACTCGTTCTCCTTCGGGCACCACCGCGACCCGCGGAACACCCACTTCGGGCTGCTCCTCGTGAACAACGACGACATCGTCAAGCCCGGCACCGGTTTCGAGACTCACCCGCACCAGGACATGGAGATCGTCACCTGGGTCATGCAGGGCTCGCTCGTGCACCAGGACTCGACGGGGCACAGCGGCGTCATCTACCCGGGCCTGGCCCAGCGGATGAGTGCCGGCACCGGCATCCTGCACAGCGAGAAGAACGACTCCTGGCGGTTGAAGGGCGGCCCGGAGCACCTCGACCCGGTGCACTTCGTGCAGATGTGGGTCGTGCCCGACGAGGGTTCGATCGCGCCCGGCTACGAGCAGCTCGAGATCGCCGACGACCTCATGCGCGGCGGGCTCGTGCCGGTGGCGTCCGGGATGCCCGGGCACGCCGACCACGCCGCCATCCGGATCAAGAACAAGTACGCCGCGCTGCTCGCCTCGCGGATGTCCGCGGGCGACACCGTGACGCTGCCGGAGGCGCCGTTCGTCCACCTCTTCGTGCCGCGCGGCACCGTGCGGCTCGAGGGCGCGGGCGAGCTGACGGACGGCGACGCCGCCCGGATCCTCGGCGGCGGCCAGAAGGTCACGGCGTCGACCGACGCCGAGATCCTCGTCTGGGAGATGCACGCACGGCTCTCGTGAGCCGTCGTCAGCCACTGTCAGCCGCTGCAGCCGCCGCCAGGACCGATCCGCCGGAGGACCCCATGAGCAGGCTCGACCCGGACGTCGTCGGTACGGACGGCGTACCCGCCCCGGACGGCCCGGGGACGAGCCTGCTCGAGCCGCGCGAGGTGCCGCTCGGCGGTCCGCGGGCGCTCCTCGTGCGGCGGACGTTGCCGCACAAGCAGATCCGGACGATCGGCGCCTGGTGCTTCGTCGACCACTTCGGCCCGGCACCGGTCGCCGAGACCGGCATGCACGTGCCGCCGCACCCGCACATCGGGCTGCAGACGGTGACCTGGCTCTACTCGGGCGAGGTGCTCCACCGTGACGGGCTCGGGTCGGAGCAGGTCGTCCGCCCCGGCGAGCTCAACCTCATGACGGCCGGCCGGGGGATCGCGCACGCGGAGGACTCGGTGCTCGACGACCCGGACGGCCCGGACGGCGCGGACGGCGCGGACGGCGCGGACGGCGCGGCCGCCCCGGACGGCACCGGGGTCGACCGGACGACGATGCACGGCCTGCAGCTGTGGGTCGCGCTGCCGGACGGCGACCGCCACCAGGAGCCGCACTTCGAGCACCATGCCGGGCTGCCGACCGTCGCGCTCCGGGGCGGGACGGCGACCGTCGTCCTCGGGGCGCTCGGCCCGGCGGACGCACCGGACGCCGTCCGCTCCCCGGCCGCGACGTACTCGCCGATCGTCGGGGCGGACCTCGTCCTCGACGCGGCGCAGGACGGCGGGCCCGGTGCGTCCGGGACGGCCGTCCCGCTGGATCCCGCGTTCGAGCACGGAGTCATCGCCGTCGAGGGGGACGTCCGGGCCGACGGCGTCGCCGTCCCGCGTGGCGCCCTGCTTCACCTGCCGCCCGGGCGCGGCACCGTGACGCTCGCCGCCGACGGGCGTGCGCGGGTGTTCCTCCTCGGCGGGCCGCCGTTCGGTGAGCGGCTCGTCATGTGGTGGAACTTCGTCGGACGCGACCACGACGACATCGCCCGTGCCAGGGCGGACTGGGAGGCCGGTCGGGTGCCGTCGGCCGCCGCCGAGACGTCGTCCGACCGGTTCGCGCCCGTCGCGCACCCGGTGCCGGCGCTGCCCGCCCCCGCCCTGCCGGGCACGCGGCTGCTGCCGCGCTGACCGGCGTCCGGGCTCGTCGTCCGGGCTCGTCGTCCGGGCTCGTCGTCCGGGCTCGTCGTCCGGGCTCGTGGTCCGGCGTCGTGGTCCGGCCGTCGCGTCAGGCGTGGGTGACGGCCTCGACGTTGTGCCCGTCCGGGTCGCGCAGGAACACGGCGTAGTAGCCCGGGTGGTACTCCGGCCAATCCCGGGGCGTGTGCAGCACCTCGACGCCGGCCGCCACCGCGGCGGCGTGGACGGCGTCCACCGCGGCCCGGTCAGGCGCCTGCAGCGCGAGATGCGCCTCGCGCCGCTCGTCGCCGAACGCGGGGCTGAGCCAGAAGTCCGGGTTGCCGTCCGGGCCGGAGAACCCGACCGCGTAGGACTTCGCGACGGGGAAGCGCATCACCTCCTTGAGCCCGATCGCGGCGAAGACGCCGGTGTAGAACCGCACGGACGCCTCGACGTCCCCGACCTGGATGCCCACGTGGTCGATCACGGGACGAACCTACGACCGCCCACCGACAGTGCGGCCGGGCCGACGTCCCGGGCGCCGCGTGGCTCACACGGGCGGGACGCTCCAGTCCCCTTCACGCTGCTCGCCCCAGCCGAACCGGCTCTCGGCGATGAAGTCCTGGAGGTCGGAGTGCAGGTCGGCGGCGAGCCACTCCGCGTTCTCGGGCTCCTCGACGACCTCGCAGATCCGGCGCTCGTACGTCTCGCCGACCGCGACGACACTGAGCCAGACGAACAGGCCCGGTTCCGGTCCGAGGTGCCCGCGCCGCAGGTGCTCGGGCACCGCGGTCCGGTCGGGCCCGACCCGGACGTCGACGTGCTCGACCTCGCCCGGCCGGAAGAGTGCCTCGAGCACCGGCGCGACGACCCGCCGGCCCACCGTCGCGGCGTCTCCGGTGACGAGGTCGCCCTCGGGATCCGGATGCTCGTCCATGTCGCGAGTCTGGCACCCCGGGCGCGGCGCGCTTTGCTCTGCGATCAGCACCGAGCCAGACCTCAGGCGTATCGATGTACAGATCGATGTGCGGTCAGCGGGGTCATCGCGCCGGCATCGCCACATCGATCCCTGCATCGACGGCGACGACTGGCTCCGAGCGAGCGTGCCGGCGCCGGTGCGACCGGGGCGCCGCGGTGCTACCGCGCCAGCGCCGCGGCGACGACGTCGAGCGCGGCCGGGGTGCGGACGACGAGGGTCGCCTCGCGGACCCGGGTCGGGGTGTTCGGCAGGGTCGTCAGGGCCACCCGGGTCGCGACGTCGAGCGGCCAGTAGGGCTGGGTCATCCCGATCGGAGTGAGTGCGAGGGTGCGGGCGCCGAGCGCGTCGGCGACCGCGAGCACCGACCGGTACGCCGCGGAGAGCAGGTGCTCCCGGTCGACCCGGACGTCGTACTGCGGGGCGGCCACGTGCAGGAGCCAGCGCGCGGGCAGGGTGCCGGCCGTCGTCGAGACCGCCTGGCCCGCGGGCAGGCCTGCGGGGTGGCTCAGCGCGAGGAGCTCGGTGAAGGCGGCCAGCGCCTGCGGGCCGGCGGCACGCAGCAGCCCCAGCTCGTCGTCCGGGGTGCGCCGGCGCCGGGGCGGCGGGACGACGCGCACGACGGCGTCCGCCGGCTGCCCGGCGAGATCCCCGACGACGGTGCGCAGCTTCACCCTCCCAGCATGACGACGCAGGGGCCGGGGCCGTAAGGGGCCGGTGCGCCCGGCTGCGGCTCCGGGCCCGGCCCGGCCGCCTAGGCTGCGGTCATGACGGCCTCGTTGACCGTGCTCGTCGTCGAGGACGACGAGACGGTCGCCGACGTCGTCGCGGCCTACCTCCAGGACGCCGGCCTGACCGTCGTCCGGGCCGCCGACGGGGTCACGGCGCTCGCCGTCGCGGCCCGCGAGCGGCCCGACCTCGTCGTCCTCGACCTCATGCTGCCGGGCATCGACGGCCTCGCGGTGTGCCGCCGGCTGCGCGAGGCCCGCGCCGACCTGCCCGTCGTCATGCTCACCGCGCTCGGCGACGAGGCCGACCGGCTCGCGGGCCTCGAGAGCGGCGCGGACGACTACGTCGTCAAGCCGTTCAGCCCGCGCGAGCTCGTGCTGCGGGTGCAGGCCGTGCTCCGGCGGGCCGCGCCGTCGGGGGGCGGCGGCACGCCGGGACCGGCGGCCGCCCTCGCCGCCGCCGGCCGGCGCCGCCTCGTCGCGGGCGGGCTCGTCGTCGACCTCGCGGCCCGCACCGTCACCCGGGACGGCGCGCCGCTCACGCTCACCGCCCGCGAGCTCGACCTGCTCGCCCACCTCATGGCCCACCCGGGGACGGCGTTCAGCCGCGAGCAGCTCATGCGCGACGTGTGGGGCTGGGACTTCGGGGACACCTCGACCGTGACCGTCCACGTCCGCCGGCTGCGGGAGAAGATCGAGGCGGACCCGTCGGCCCCCGTGCTCCTCGCGACCGTGTGGGGCGTCGGCTACCGCTGGGAGCAGGCATGACGGTCCCGGCCGGGGTACAGGTCGTGCTGCTGGCGCTGGCCTGGTCGGGCGCCGTCGGGTTCGTGGGGCTGTTCGTCGTCCGGCTCGCCCCGCGCCGCTCGGTGCGGTCCACGCTCGTCGCGACCGCCGTCGTCGGGGTCGCCTCGCTCGTCGCGGGGGTCTGGGGCGCCGCCCGGGCCATGTTCATCTCGGAGCACGACCTCGGGGTCGTCGTCCGGGTGAGCCTCGTCGCCGGTGCCGTCGCGCTCGCCGTCGCGGTCGCCGCGGGCCGGGTCGTCGTCCGGGACGTCATGTCGCTGCGGCGGCTCGCCCGGCTCACCGCGGGGGACGGGTCCGACGGGTCCGAGGAGCCCGGTCACCGCGGCGACGTGCAGAGCCCGCACCTGCTCGAGCTCGCGGAGATCCACGACGAGCTCGTCGGCGCCGGTGACCGGCTCGCCGCCGCCCGGGCCCGGGAGCGGTCCCTCGAGGCGTCCCGCCGCGAGCTCGTCGCCTGGGTCAGCCACGACCTGCGGACCCCGCTCGCGGGCGTCCGGGCGATGGCGGAGGCCCTCGAGGACGGGCTCGCCCCGGACCCGGCCCGCTACCACCGGCAGATCCTCCAGGAGGTCGACCGGCTCGGCGGTCTCGTCGACGACCTCTTCGAGCTGTCCCGTCTGCAGTCCGGCACCGTCCTGCTCGACCTCGCCCCGCTCGACCTCGACGCCCTGGCCCGCGACGTCACCGCCGCCGCGGCGGCCGGTGCGGCGGCCCGCGGCGTCACCGTGGAGCCGGTCGTGCACCCGGGAGCCGTCCCGGTCCGGGGTGACGGCCGGGCGCTCGCCCGCGTCGTCGGCAACCTCGTCGCGAACGCCGTCCGCTACTCGGCGCCGGGCTCGACGGTCCGGGTCGACGCCGGCGCCGGTCGGGCGGACGACGACGCCCCGGTCGCGGTCGTCGGCGTCGAGGACGGCTGCGGCGGGATCGCGGCCGCCGACGTCGAGCGCCTCTTCGAGCCGGGCTGGCGGGCGAGCACCGCCCGGACGCCGGGCGCGGACGGCGGTGGCGGGCTCGGCCTGGCGATCGCCCGCGGGGTCGCCCGGGCGCACGGCGGCGACGTGACGGTCGGTGACGCGCCGGGCGGCTGCCGGTTCGAGCTGCGGGTGCCGCTCGCGGGGCCCGGCGACGCCCGGCGCCCCGCCGGGGAGCACCCGCCCCGGTGACGACGCCGTGCCGGCTCAGGCCGCGGTGAGCGGCGCCGCCCCGAAACCGACCGAGAACCGCTTGCACCAGATGACGAGGCTCGCGAACTGCGAGACGTCGGTGCCGGCGGGCACCGGGTAGGTGAGCGCCCCGCGGGTGCCGCGCAGCGGCCCGAGCTCGAGCCAGCGGCCCTCGCCGGCGTCCTCGACGTCCGCGAGGGCCTTCGCGGAGAGCCACACCCGCAGGTCGGGGCCGTCGGAGGTCGCGAGGTCCTCGATCCGGACGGCGTGCCCGCCGTCCGGCAGCGCGACGAGCGTCACCCGGCCGGACGTCTCGTGGGCGAGGGAGACGAGGTCGCCGGCCGCGACGACCTGCGGCCCGGCCGCGGACGGCGACCCCGGGGCCGCGGGGGCGGGCGCCGGTTCCGCGGCGGTCGTCGCCCCGGCCGGCGCGGGCACGGCGCCGGGCGCGGCCTCGGCGGCGACGGTCGTCGTCCACAACCGCCACGGCT
>JACRAB010000328.1 GCA_016213575.1 Actinomycetota bacterium | reverse complement strand
GCGGCCCGATGAGGTCGTCGAAGCTGATGTAGGCGAAGACGACCGCGGCGCTCAGCGCGACCCCGGCCACGAGCGGGGCGACGAGCGTGCGCCAGACGTTGGTGTCGAGGTCCGGGTGCCGGCGGAAGAACGCGACGACCGCGAACGACGCCATCGCCATGAGCACGAGGATCGCGAGCGTGCCGAGGTTCGTCAGCCACACGAAGAGCTGGGTGACCGGGTCGCGGCCGGTGACGACGAAGAGGGCGACGACGACCGCGGCGAGCGCGCTCTGGCTCACCGAGCCGGCGTGCGGGCTGAGGTGGACGGCGTGCGTGCGGCCGAGGGTGTCCGGGAGCAGGCCCTCGCGGCCCAGGGCGAACAGGTAGCGCGCGACGGCGTTGTGGAAGGCGAGCAGGGCGGCGAACACGCTCGTCGCGAAGAGCAGGCTCATGACCTGGACGAAGCCGGTGCCGACGTAGGCGTCGCCGAGCGCGAAGAGCATGACGGTCGGGTCCGGGCCGAGGTCGGCGATGAACTTCTGGACGCCGTCGAGCCCGCCCGCGTTGACCATGAGCCACGTGGTGAAGACGTAGAAGACGCCGATCGTCAGGACGGCGACGTAGGTGGCACGGGGGACGGTCCGCTTCGGGTCGCGGGCCTCCTCGCTGTAGATCGTCGTCGCCTCGAAGCCGACGAACGCGGCCGAGTTGAAGAGCACGGCGAGCGCGAGCGCACCGCCGCCGAGGCCGGTGAGGGCCTCCCAGCCGAAGGGCGAGGCGGACAGCGGGGCGCCGGTGGCCATCGTGCCGCCCTTGGCGATGATCGCGACGTCGAGCGCGAGGACGACGACGAACTCGGCGACGACGAGCACGGACAGCACCTTGAGCGACAGGTCGACCTGCCGGTAGCCGAGCACCGAGATGAGTGCGAGGGCGGCGAAGGCGCAGACCCACCAGGGGACGTCCACCCCGACCGGGTCGGCGAGGAAGCCGCTCATGGCGACCCCGAAGAGCCCGTAGAGGCCGATCTGCATCGCGTTGTAGCCGAGCAGCGCGAGCAGCGCCGCGGCGCCGCCGGCCCGCTGGCGCAGGCCGCGGGCGATGTAGGAGTAGAACGCCCCGGTGCTCGTGTGGTGGCGCGCCATCGCGGTGTAGCCGACCGAGAACACCAGGAGCATGAGGACGACGAGCACGTAGGCGGCGGGGATGCCCGCGCCGTTCGAGAACGCGATGGCGGTCGGCGCACCGCCGGCCATCGCGGTGAGCGGCGCGGCCGCCGAGACGACGAAGAACGCGATGCCGAAGACGCCGAGCGAACCTCGGCGGAGCTGGTGGGTGCCGTCGGCGCCGGCGGTGCCGGCGGCGGGCGCCTCGGAGGGCTGGACCACCGGGTCTCCAGGGTCTCGATGGGCGGGCGGACCCGTCGTCACGGCGGGGCCCAGATCGTTAGGGCCCGAACGATAGGCTCCCCGGCGCGAGGTTTCAAGAGGTCCGCCGCAGGATGTCCGCGCAGGTGGCCGGGGATACGGTTCCCTTGACGAGCCGCGCCCGGCACGGCAATCATTCGGTACCGAACGTTGAGGAGGGCGCATGAGCGACGACACCGCGACGGCTACGGTCGAGGGCGTCGAGGTCGACACCCGGCACTGGATCGGCGGCCGGCGGGTCGCCTCGGTCGACGGGCCGGCGACGACCTTCGAGGACGTCTCCCCGCTCGACGAGGCGACGATCGCCCGCGTCGCGCGCGGCGGCGCCGCCGAGGCGGACGCCGCCGTGAGCGCCGCGACCGAGGCCTTCCCCGGCTGGGCCCGGACCCCCGCGGCCGAGCGGGCCGAGATCCTCCACCGGATCGCGGACGGCGTCGAGAAGCGCCTCGAGGAGCTCGCCCGGGTCGAGACCCGGGACAACGGCTCGCTCATCCGCTCGCACCGGCGGGGCGTCATGCCCCGGGTGGCGATGAACTTCCGGTTCTTCGCCGACCACCTGCTGCGCCTGGACTCCGGGGACGTCCACCCCGACTTCATGACGCGCGACCACCGCAACCACGTGACGTGGGACCCGGCCGGCGTCACCGCGATCATCACGCCGTGGAACGCCCCGCTCATGCTCGCGACGTGGCGGATCGCGCCGGCGCTCGCGGCCGGCAACACCGTCGTCGCCAAGCCGCCGGAGTGGGCCCCGCTCACCGCCTCCCTGCTCGCCGACATCGCCGCCGAGGCCGGCCTGCCCGACGGCGTGCTCAACGTCGTCCAGGGTCTGGGCACCGAGGCCGGCGCGCCGCTCGTCGCCGACCCGCGGGTGCGCCGGATCTGCTTCACCGGCTCGGTGCCGACGGCCCGCTCCATCGCGGCCTCGGCCGCGCCGAACGTCACGCCGACGTCCTTCGAGCTCGGCGGCAAGTCCCCGCTCGTCGTCCTCGACGACGCCGACCTCGACCTCGCGGTGACGCTCGCCGTCGAGCAGTTCGACAACTCCGGCCAGGTCTGCCTCGCGGCCGTCCGGATCCTCGTGCACGCCTCGCTGCACGACACGTTCATGGCGAGGTTCCTCGAACGGGCCGGGCAGATCCGGCAGGGCGACCCGCGCGACGAGGCGACCGACATCGGGCCGCTCATCGCCCGGCGGCACTTCGAGCGCGTCAGCGGGTTCGTCGAGCGGGCCGTCGCGGACGGCGCGACCCCGCTGCTCGGCGGCGGGCCGAACACCGACCTCGGCGGGCTCTACTTCCGCCCGACGGTCTTCGCGGGCGCTGCCCCCGGCAGCGAGATCCTCTGCGAGGAGGTCTTCGGGCCCGTCCTCACCGTGCAGTCGTTCGACACCGACGCCGAGGCCGTGGCGCTCGCGAACGGCACCGACTACGGCCTCGCGGCGACCCTCGTCAGCGGTGACCCCGAGCACGCGCAGCGGGTGTCGGCGCAGCTGTCCGCCGGGACCGTCTGGGTCAACTGCTTCTTCGTCCGCGACCTCGGCGCCCCCTTCGGCGGCAACGGCCGCAGCGGCATCGGTCGCGAGGGCGGGACCTGGTCGTTCGACTTCTACAGCGACGTCAAGAACACGTGCATCGCACCGACCGGCTGGGCGACCCCGCCCGCCTGGGCGCAGGGCTGAGCGAGGGGACGACATGAGCACCGAGACCGTCGAGTACCGCCGGATCCTCCTCGAGGGGGCGCAGGTCCAGGTCGTCCGGGACGGCGACGAGCTCGTCGCCGGGGACGGCCGCCGGGTGAAGGCCGCGGACGCCGTCCACCTGCCGCCCGTGCAGCCGACGAAGATCCTCGCCGTGCACCTCAACCACATCAGCCGGGCCCGCGAGTTCCAGGCGAAGATGCCGCCCGCGCCGTACTGGTTCAGCAAGCCGACCTCCGCGCTCAACGCGCACGAGGGTGCCGTCGTCCGGCCGCTCGGGTGCAAGTGGCTCAACTACGAGGGCGAGGTCGCGATCGTCATCGGCCGGACGACGCGCAACGTCGCACCGGCCGACGCCGGGCAGTACATCGCGGGCTACACGGTCGCGAACGACTACGGGCTGCACGACTTCCGGGACACCGACGCCGGCTCGATGCTGCGGGTCAAGGGCTCGGACACCCTCGCCCCGCTCGGCCCGGGCCTCGTCACCGGCTGGGACTTCCACGACAAGCACATGCAGACCCGGGTCAACGGCAAGGTCGTCCAGGACGGCTCCACCGCCGAGATGACGTGGGACATGCACTACCTCGTCGCCGACGTCGCCCGCACGATCACGCTGTACCCCGGGGACGTCATCCTCTCCGGCACCCCCGCGAACAGCCGGACGGTCTTCCCCGGCGACGTCGTCGAGGTCGAGGTCGAGGGGCTGGGGACGCTGCGCAACCACATCGTCGACGGCCCGACCGCGATCCGCGAGGACGTCGGCGCGCAGCCGACGGAGTCCGAGGAGGTGCTGTCGACGGCGCTCGGCGGCGACTGGGAGTTCCGCGGCATCCGGGCGCCGCGCCGCGACTGACGCGACTCGTCCTCTGGTTGGTTACGCACCCCAAAACCCAGGTTTGGGGTCGAGAACCCACCAGAGGACGGCCCCCTCTACTGCTCGAGGACCTCTTCGCCGTCGAGGGTGCGCGTGCGCCGCGGCATGGCGGCGACACCGAGGGCGATGACGGCCGCGACGACGACGAGCCCGACGAACACGTGGTGCATCGCGACCGCGAGCGCCTGCCGGACGACCTCGCGCAGCGCGTCCGTGCCGGTGCCGTCGACGAGCAGGGCGGTCGCGGCGTCCAGGTCGTCGGGGACCGGTCCGACCGCGGGCGGCGCCGCTCCGAGGCGGCCGAGCATCGTCGCGTTGGCGACGGCACCGAGGACGGCGGCACCGACGGCGCTGCCGACCGTGCGGCCGAACATGTTCGTCGACGTGACGACGCCGCGCTGGTCCCAGCCGACGACGGACTGCACGGCGACGACGACCGGCGCCGACGCGAAGCCCATCCCGAGCCCGATGACGAAGCACGTCGCGGCGACCCACCAGACCGACGTCCCGGCGCCCCAGAACGCGCTCGCGCAGCAGCCGAGCAGGACGACGGCCGAGCCGATGAGCGCGGTGTCCCGGAACCCGATCCGCAGGTACACCTTGCCCGACTGGCTCGCCGCGATCGGCCATCCGATGGTGAGCGCCCCGACCGCGAGACCGGCGACGACGGGGCCGGTCCCGAGGACGTTCTGGACGTAGGTCGGCACGAACGACGACAGCCCGACGATCATGACGCCGACCCCGACCTGGCTGAGGTTGCCCGCGACGAGCACCCGGCGCGAGAGCACCCACAGCGGCAGCACCGGCTCGGGCGCACGGCGCTCG
Organism: Actinomycetota bacterium; assembly: GCA_016213575.1. GTDB lineage: Bacteria > Actinomycetota > Actinomycetes > Actinomycetales > Kineosporiaceae > R-H-3. The sequence continues at coordinate 4,864 of JACRAB010000328.1, read as the reverse complement.
ACGAGCACGAAGAGGACGAGGAGCACGAGCCCGCCGCCGAGCACGGCGACGCCCGCCGGGCCCGTCCAGGCCCAGGCGACCCCGCCCTCGAGCAGACCGAGGATGACGAGGCTGCACGCGAGCACGAGGAGCGCCGCGCCGAGCACGTCGAGCCGGTGCTCGCGCCGCTCGACCTTCTCCCGGAAGCTCCGCGCGATCATCACCGCGGCGAGCAGCCCGAGCGGGAGGTTGACGAGGAAGACCCAGCGCCACGACACGTACTGGACGACGAAGCCCCCGAAGAGCGGCCCGATGACCGCCGACGCACCCCAGACGGACGCGACGTAGCCCTGGACCTTCGAGCGCTCCTGCACCGTGTACATGTCCGCGACGATCGTCATGACCATCGGCTGGACGGCGCCCGCACCGAGGCCCTGCACCGCCCGGGCGGCGATGAGCACCGGCATGCTCCAGGCCAGGCCGCACAGCAGCGACCCGAGGACGAACAGCCCGATCCCCAGCAGGAGCACGGGACGGCGCCCGACGACGTCCGCGTACCGGCCGTAGAGCGGCGTCGTCACCGCCTGGGTGAGCAGGTAGGCGGAGAAGAGCCACGGGAACTGGGAGAAGCCGCCGATCTGGTTGACGATCGACGGCACGGCCGTCGCGATGACCGTCCCGTCGATCGCGACGAGGGAGAGGGTGAGCATGAGGGCCGCGAGGACGGGGCCCCGCTCGGACCGCAGGCCGACCCCGGCGGCGGTGCTGCTCGGTCCGGTCACGCCCCAGTCTCGCGCGGCCCCGACGATCCGACCTCCCCGGGGGCGGGGGTCGCGGGGCATAGGATCGATGGACGGGGCAGGACGGCAGGACACAGCGGTACGGAGCAGGACACAGCGGTACAGGGGACCAGCAGGTGCGGAAGGGGATGCCGTGACCGGTCAGTACACCCTGGGGCAGACGGAGCAGGCCGTCGAGCAGCGCCTCAGCGGTCTGCCGATCGACCGTGGCGCCATGGCCGCGATCGGCAACCTCTACCGGGCCGCCGGCGTCGTCCGGAACCACTTCGAGCGCACCGTCCTCGCGGCACACAGCCTCACGTGGACCGCCTGGGTCGTGCTGTGGGTGGTCTGGGTCTGGGACGACATCGAGACCCGGCACGCGGCGTCCGAGGCGGGGATCTCCAAGTCGACGCTCACGGGTGTCGTGACGACCCTCGAGGGCCGCGGGCTCGTCAAGCGGCGGGCCCACCCCGGCGACGGCCGGCGGGTGCTCCTGTCGCTCACGCCGCGGGCCCGGCGCCTCATGGACGAGCTGTTCCCGCTGTTCAACTCGCACGAGACGCAGGCCGTCGCCGCGCTGAGCAGCACGGACCTCGAGACGTTCACGACGTCCCTGCGCAAGATCATCCAGCACCTCGAGACGCTCGACGGCACCGCACCGGCCGAGGACCCGAACACCTGACCCACGGTCACCGCGAGTGGCCGCCGGCGCGGCCGGCGGGGCCGGGCGGACGACGCCGCGCGCGTTCGGATGACATCCGCGTCATCGGGTCGGCCGAACAGGTGAGGACCGACTGCACCGCGTGACCGCGCTCGCGGCCGCTGCCTACCGTCGACCCATGGTCATCTCGCGGAGGGCTCCGGCCCGGCTGCTCGCCGTCGCGCTCACGGCGGTGCTCGTCACGGTCGGGGCCGGCGTCGCACCGGCGTCCGCGGCGATCGCGTCGACGCCGACGCTCACCTGGACGCCGACGACCGGCCGGGTCTACGCCGTCGCCCGGGTCGGCGACGCCGTCGTCATCGGCGGTACGTTCACGGCGCTGTGGAGCCCGAACGGCGCGACGACGGTGAGCCGCAACCGGCTCGCGGCGTTCGACGCGACGACCGGTGCCCTGCTGCCCTGGAACCCAGGCGCCAACGACGTCGTGCGGGCGCTGGAGCCCTCGGCCGACGGCACGGGTGTGTACGTCGGGGGCGCGTTCACGACGATCGGCGGCGCCGCCCGGGCCCGGCTCGCCCTCGTGTCGCTCCCGTCCGGTGCGGTCTCGACGACCTTCGCCCCGCGGCCCGCGAGCACCGTGCTCGCCCTGGAGCGGGTCGGCGGGCGGGTCTTCCTCGGCGGCTACTTCAGCAGCGTCAACAGCGCGGCCCGGCTGCGCCTGGCCGCCGTCGACGCCGGCACGGGGGCCCTCGTCCCCGGCTGGGCCGGGCAGGCCGACTCGAACGTCGCGGCCCTCCAGGCGTCGCCGGACGGCACGACCCTCTACGTCGGCGGCCAGTTCCGCACCCTCGCGGGGCAGAGCCGCGACTACCTCGGAGCGGTCTCGGTGGAGACCGGCGCGGCGACCGCCTGGCGGCCGCCCGCCGGCTGCTCCGACACCTCGAACCCCTGCTACGTCTACGACCTCGCGACCTCCGAGACCGCCGTGTACGCCGGCGTCGGCGGGCCCGGCGGCCGGGCGGTCGCGTACGACGTCGCCACGGCGCAGCGGCTGTGGCAGACGACGACGGACGGCGACGTGCAGGCGGTCGCCCTGAGCGGCGGCACGCTCGTCGTCGGCGGCCACTTCGACACCGCCTTCGGTGGCCAGCCGCGCGCCGGGATCGCCGCCCTCGACGCGGTCACCGGCGGTGTCGTCGCCGGCTGGGCGCCGAAGCTGCTGTACGACTTCGGGGTCTGGGACCTGTTCGCCGAGACGAGCGCGCTGCGCGTCGGCGGCGGCTTCACCCGGGTCGACGCCGACACGACGCGGCAGCGGTACACGACCTTCTCCGTGACCCCTGAGCCGCCCGACACGACCGCGCCGGCGACGGTCACCGGCCTCGTCGCCGCTCCCGTCCGGGACACCCGGGTCACCCTGGCCTGGACCGCCTCGACCGACGACCGCGGGGTCTCCGGCTACCGGGTGCGGCGCGACGGCGCCGTGGTGGCACTGCTCGGCGGCACCTCGTGGGTCGACCGCGACGTGCTGCCCGCGACGACGTACGTGTACACGGTCGAGGCCCGCGACAGCGCCGGCAACTGGTCCCCCGCGAGCGCGCCGCTCACCGTGACGACCCGCCCGCCGTCGACGTCGCTCGTCACGCCGCAGACGGCGTGGCGGTACCTGTCCGACGGCCTCGACGCCGGGACCGCCTGGCGGGACCCCGCGTTCGACGACACGACCTGGTCGGTCGGGGACGCCGAGCTCGGCTACGGCGACGGCGACGAGGCCACCGTCGTCAGCCCGAAGGGGCTCACGAGCTACTTCCGCCGCTCGTTCACGGTCGCCGACCCGACCCAGGTCACCGGGCTCACGCTCCTGCTGCAGCGCGACGACGGCGCGGTCGCCTACCTCAACGGCGTCGAGGTGGCCCGGTCGAACATGCCCGCCGGCCCGGTCACCGCGGCGACACCGGCGTCGAGCGACGTCTCCGGCGCGGCCGAGAAGGCCTTCGTGAGCCTCACGGTGCCGTCGTCCGCCCTCGTCGCCGGCACGAACGTCCTCGCCGTCGAGGTCCACAACGCGAGCACGTCCTCGAGCGACCTGTCCTTCGACGCCGAGCTCGTGCCGACCCTCGCGGGCAGCGGGCCGCTCGTGTCCTCCGGGGACACCTGGGCCTGGCTCGACGGGCGCACGGCACCGGCCGCGGACTGGACCGCGCCCGGCGCGGCCGACGGCACGTGGGCCCGTGGCTCCTCCCAGCTCGGGTTCGGGGACGGCGACGAGCGGACGCTGCTGCCGACCGGCGGGACGACGTACTACTTCCGCCGCGCGTTCGAGGTCGCCGACCCGGGCCGGGTCACCGCGCTGCGGCTCGGGATCGTCCGGGACGACGGCGCCGCGGTCTACGTCAACGGGGTCGAGGTGCACCAGCAGACCCCGTCGTCGAGCGACGTGAGCTTCGACCTGCGGCTCACGGCGTCCTGACGGCCGCCCTGACGAGCGCGTCGAAGAGGGCCTGCTGGCCGGCGTCCTCGTGGGCGGTGTCCTCGGGGTGCCACTGGACCCCGACGAACCAGCCCGATCGGCCCGGCGCGGCGACCGCCTCGACGGTGCCGTCGACCGCGGTCGCCGCGACCTCGAGACCGGCGCCGAGCCGGGTGAGGCACTGGTGGTGGTAGCAGGACGCCTCGATCGTCGTCGCCCCGACGACGCCCGCGAGCGCGTCGTCGCGGATGGTGACGGTGTCGACGTGGTGCCGGTGCGGGGAGTCCATGTGCTGCTCGAGGGCACCGCCGAGCGCGACGTTGACGACCTGGGCGCCGCGGCAGATCGCGAGCACCGGGACGCCGGCCGCGAACGCCCACGCGCCGACGGCGAGGTCGAAGGCGTCCTGCTCGGGGTCGACGTCGTAGACCTCGTCGTGGGCGCTCGCCTCGCCGTACGTGGACGGCGCGAGGTCCCCGCCGCCCGGCAGCAGGACGGCGTCCGCGAACGCCATCCGGTCGGCGACCTCGGCGGGGTCCGCGACCCCGCCCGGCGCCCAGGGATGGACGGTCAGCGGCTCCCCGCCGGCGCGGAGCACCGCCTCCGACAGGGCGCGGGCGTTGACGATCGCGCGGTAGCGCAGCGCCGAGGCGGACTGCGAGAAGCGCGCGGGGATCGCGACGAGCGGGCGGGGCACGGACCCTCCTGAGGGGCGACCGGTCTGCCGACCGACCGTGCCGGGGTGCACGGTCGGCCCCATTGTCACCGAACCGTGCGGTCCCGAACGAGCAGGGACCGCAGAGCGGGACGGCGCCCGGCCACCGCGAGCACGTCAGGCCTCGACCGTGGGCCGCTCCGCCGCCGCGAGCGCGCGGATGGCGCGCAGGACGACGTCCTCGGCGACACCCGTCACGGGCACGACGGCCGTGCGCAGCCGCAACCGGCGCCCGCCCGGGCGCAGGTCGAGCGCGT
>JACRAB010000327.1 GCA_016213575.1 Actinomycetota bacterium | reverse complement strand
GCGCGCAGGACGACCTCGGCGTCGAAGACGGCGTCGTCGTCGGTGCGCAGCGTCGACCAGTACTCGACGGCCGCGTCCCAGTCGGCGCCCTGCGGCGCGTGCGGGCGGCCCTTGAGGTACTCGAACGTCGTCGCGTCCGGCGCGATCATGCCGGCCCGGGCGCCGGCCTCGATCGACATGTTGCACACCGTCATCCGGCCCTCCATGGAGAGCTGGCGGATCGCCTCGCCGCGGTACTCCAGGACGTAGCCCTGGCCGCCGCCGGTGCCGATCCGCGCGATGACCGCGAGGATGACGTCCTTCGCGGTCGACCCCTCGGGCAGCGGGCCCTCGATGGTGATGGCCATGGTCTTGAAGGGCTTGAGCGGCAGGGTCTGCGTCGCGAGGACGTGCTCGACCTCGCTCGTGCCGATGCCGAACGCCAGCGCGCCGAACGCACCGTGCGTCGAGGTGTGCGAGTCGCCGCACACGACCGTCATGCCGGGCTGGGTCAGCCCGAGCTGCGGGCCGACGACGTGGACGATGCCCTGCTCGACGTCGCCGAGGGAGTGGATCCGGACGCCGAACTCGGCGCAGTTGCGGCGCAGCGTCTCGATCTGCGTGCGCGACACCGGGTCCGCGATCGGCTTGTCGATGTCGACCGTCGGGGTGTTGTGGTCCTCGGTCGCGATGGTGAGGTCGGTGCGGCGCACGCGTCGCCCGGCCAGCCGCAGGCCGTCGAAGGCCTGCGGGCTCGTCACCTCGTGCACGAGATGAAGGTCGATGTAGAGCAGGTCGGGCTCGCCGTTCTCGCCACGGCGGACCGTGTGTGCGTCCCAGACCTTCTCGGCCAGCGTGCGTCCCACGGGTGGACCTCTCCTCGACGACGACTACGTCGCGATGCGAATCGTGTGGCGGGTTGTCCTGCGATTGTCCTGCGATTGTCGTGCGGCTGCTCCGCAGCGGTGTCGCGGGGTCGACTTGCGTCTCACGCTCTGAGACGTCAGTATCGACTCGTGGACAAGAGTAGCGGAGTCGGCGTCCTCGACAAGGCGGCGGTGGTCCTCGGCGCCCTCGAGGCCGGCCCGGCGACCCTCGCACAGCTCGTCGCCGCGACCGGGCTGGCGCGCCCGACGGCGCACCGGCTGGCCGTGGCACTGGAGCACCACCGGCTCGTCGGTCGGGACATGCAGGGCCGGTTCATCCTCGGCCCCCGCCTGGCCGAGCTCGCCTCGGCCGCCGGCGAGGACCGGCTGCTCGCCGCGGCAGGCCCGGTGCTCACGGCGCTGCGCGACCACACGGGCGAGTCCGCCCAGCTCTACCGGCGCCAGGGCGACATGCGGATCTGCGTCGCCGCGGCCGAGCGCCCCGTCGGCCTGCGCGACTCCATCCCGGTCGGCTCCGCGCTGACCATGCTCGCCGGCTCGGCCGCGCAGATCCTGCTCGCCTGGGAGGAGCCGGACCGGCTGCACCGCGGGCTTCAGGGCGCCCGCTTCACCGCGACGACGCTGTCCGCCGTCCGCCGCCGGGGCTGGGCGCAGAGCATCGGCGAGCGCGAGCCGGGCGTCGCCTCGGTGTCGGCGCCGGTGCGCGGCCCCTCGGGCCGGGTCGTCGCCGCGGTGTCGATCTCCGGCCCGGTGGAGCGCTTCACGCGCCAGCCCGGCCGGGTGCACGCCGCGGCCGTCGTCCAGTCCGCGAACCGGCTCACCGAGGTCCTGCGCCGCAACCCGCAGTAGGCCGCGCTCGCGCAGGCCGGGCCCGCGCAGGCGAGACCGCACAGGCCGGACGGGCGCCCGCCCCCCGCAGGCCGGGCGCCCGTCCGGACGGTCGTGCGGCGCGGTCAGTCCGCCTGCGCCGCCTGCTGCACCGTCTGCGTGGACTCGGGCCGACCGAGACGCCCGGACGCCGACTCCCGCCGCCCGGACGCCGGCGAGGTGCCGAACGCGGCCCCGAGCCCGCGCGCGGGCATGTCGACGTAGAGCGACTCGTGGCCGCCCTTCGGGACGACGTACGTCTCGTGCCAGATCCCCACGGCACCCCGCGAGGTGCGCACGGCCCGGTTGAACGCCGTCCACGCCGGGCGGTGCTCGTGCTCGGAGGCCTTCGCATAGGAGAGCAGGCTCTCGGCGTCGCGCCAGTACTGCAGGACGGTGACGGTCCGCGGGCCCTGGAGCGCACTGGAGAAGCCGAGCAGCCCGAGCGAGGGATCCATGGACAGCTCGCGGAGCATCCTCGGCATCGCCGTGAAGGCCGGCCACCACTGCCGGACGGCCCGGAACCGGTTGATCCGCATCCCGATGAGGAACACCACGACGTCGCCGTCATGGTCGTGCGTCACGCGCCCCGGGGTGATGGCGGGCATGGCTGGACCTCCGATTGGATAGCACTGCTCCCCAATATTGGATAGTGCTACTCTCCAACTGTCAAGGAGGTGGTCGGTGAGGATCTCGGAGCTCGCCCGTGAGACCGGCGTCCCGCTCGCGACGGTGAAGTTCTACCTGCGCGAGGGGCTGGTCCCGGCCGGCCGCGCGACCTCCGCGACCCAGGCCGAGTACGACGCGACCCACGTGCGCCGGCTGCGGCTCGTGCGGGCGCTCGTCGAGATCGGCGGGCTGCCGCTCGCCGCGGTCCGCGACGTCCTCGCCGCCGTCGACGCCGGGCCGGACCTGAGCATGACCGCGATCGGCACGGCGCACGCGGCCCTGCCGCCCGGCCCCCCGCCGGGCACCGGTACCGAGCGCGCCCTCGCGGTCGTCGAGTCGTTCGGGTGGTCGGGGGCCGGCCAGACGAACGCCCTGGGGCGCCTGCAGGCCGCCCTGGAGGCGATGGACGCCGTCGGGCTGGCGCCGGACCCGGACCGGCTGCGGACGTACGCGGACGCCGCCCTGACGGTCGCCGCCGCGGACGTCAGCGACGTGCCCGCCGGGCCGGTCGCGGACGTCGTCGAGTACATCGTCGTGGGAACGGTCCTCTACGAGCCGCTCCTGCTCGCGCTGCGCCGGATCGCGCAGCAGCACCTGTTCGTCACGCGACGCCCCGAGGGCTGAGCGGGAGGGGAGAACAGGCGCGCGGTTCCCCGCCCGGGAACGCGAAAGGCCCCCGGCTGCTGCCGGGGGCCTTCTCGCGTAGCCCCGACGGGATTCGAACCCGCGCTACCGCCTTGAGAGGGCGGCGTGCTAGGCCACTACACAACGGGGCCCTAGGTGTTCCGTGCTGCAACCCGCTGTTCCGCCGGGAGGCGGTCCTGCGGGGCGTTTGCCCATCCTAGCCTCTCGGCGAGGAGGGACGAGTCGCGCTGGGGTACCAGGACTCGAACCTAGACTAACTGAACCAGAATCAGTCGTGCTGCCAATTACACCATACCCCATGGGGGTATCCCGGCTGTGACGCCGTGACCCGAGGGAGCACTCTACCGGCCCGGCAGCCCGGCTCCAAAACGGCTTCCCGGCGCGCCGTCCCCGGGTGCCGGCGGGCTCGCGACACCGAGCAGCGCGGGCACCTCGGCGAGGGAGCGCGCGACGGGCACGTCCCCCGGGTCCGTGCCCGTCCCGTGGGCGTCGAACCAGATCCCGAGCAGCCCGGCGTCCCGGGCGCCACGGGCGTCGACGTCGACCTCGTCGCCGAGGTACGCCGTCCGCGCCGGCTCGCTGCCCAGGCGCCGGCAGGCGAGGTGGAAGAGCCCGGGGTCCGGCTTGCCGCGGCCGAGGTCGTCCATGGAGCCGAGGACGGCGAGCCGGCCCAGGCCCACGGCGTCGAGCTGGGCCCGCTGGTAGCCGCCCTCCACGTTCGTCAGCGCCCCGTAGGGCAGCCCGGCGGCGTCGAGGGCGTCCAGGAGGGCGGCGGCGTCCGGCCGGGCCGCCCAGGCGGCACGGAAGGCCGCCTCGTAGCCCTCCTCCCACCGCGCGAAGGCCTCGTCGTCGAGGACGGGCCCGCCGAACGTCGCGTGCAGGTCGGTCCCGCGCAGCCGGCGCTGCCCGGAGAACGTCGTCTCGCCCCGGGTGTACGCGCGGTAGTGCCCGCGCGGGTCCTGCGCCCAGTGCAGGACGGCCTCCTCGCGACGGGCGGCGTCGAGGTGCGGCATCCAGCGGGCGACGACGTGGTGCATCGCGGCGCGGAAGGACGCCCGGGTGTCGACGAGCGTGTCGTCGATGTCGAGCAGGACGGCGTCGACGCGGCGCTCACCCATCGGTGCCGCGCCCCGGGGGCGGTGGCGGGGGCGGCCAGCCCTGCGGGGGCGGGCCGGGCTGCGGCGGCGGCCAGCCCTGCGGCGGCGGTCCGGGCTGCGGCGGCGGCCAGCCCTGCTGGGGCCAGCTCTGCGGCTGCGGCGGCGGCCAGCCCTGCTGCGGCGGCCAGCCATGGTGCTGCGGCGGCACGGACTGCTGGGCCAGCGCGGCGTACGGCCCCCAGGGCCCGGCCGCGACGGGGACCGCGCCCGGGTACCCGGCCGGGGCGCCGGGCTGGAGCGCCGGGTCGTGCAGCCGCTGCAGCCCGCGCCGCCCGGCGCGCCAGGAGACGAAGAGCGCGAACAGCGACATGAGGACGATGTCGAGGACGGCGGCGAGCGGCGGGTAGTCGGTCGCGGTCACGCTCTCGGCGAGCGTCCCGGTGACGAGCGCGGCCCCGATCGCGTAGAGGTTGTTCACCGAGTGCAGCGCGATGCCCGCCTCGAGGCCGCCGGTGCGCCAGACGAGGAAGGACGCGGTCGCGCCGAACCAGAACCGGTCGGCGAACAGCCACGGCGACTGGCTGCCGTGCGCGAACGCGAAGAGGGTCGCGGTGACCAGGCCCGCGACGAGTGCGGAGACCCACGCCCGGGCGAACCACGAGCCGATGGCCTGGGTGAGCAGCCCGCGGAAGGCGTACTCCTCCCCCGCGGCCTGCAGCGGCTGGGTGAGGAGCACGATGACGACGAACACCCAGAAGTGCGCCTCGGGCTTCCACTCGAAGCTGTCGCCGGCCGCCAGCCCGATCGCCGCGAGGGTCGCGACGTAGACGACCGACCACCCGGCGCACTCGAGCATCCACGTCCAGCGGATGCCGGGGCGCACCGAGGCCAGCCAGCGCGGCCGCCAGCGGTGCACGAGCCAGACGACGCCCATGGCGACCGGGATGAGGCCGGCCAGCGAGAGGTTGTTGAGCAGGAACCCCGCGGGCTCGCTGAAGAACGCCTCGTCGTCGATGAGGTCCGCCGCCTCCTCGAAGGAGCCCTCCGACACGGCGAGGTAGACCAGCGCCAGCACCGAGCTGCCGAGGATCACGAGGAACGCCGCGACCGCGCCGAGAACGATGCTCGCGAGCGGCCGCCACCACCGGTGCTGCGGCCCGCGCAGCAGCTGGGCGTACTCCCGCGGGCGCAGCGCCCCCTCGGGCATCCGCGGCAGCGGCCCGGGCGCCCAGACCGCCGGCGGCGGTC
>JACRAB010000045.1 GCA_016213575.1 Actinomycetota bacterium | reverse complement strand
GGCCGCGCCGGCTGCCGAGGCTCCGGCCGCGGCCGAGCCGACCAGTGGAACGGAGGCCTGAGCCGTGCTCATCCCCCGTCGTGTGAAGCACCGCAAGCAGCACCACCCGGACCGTACGGGCGCTGCGAAGGGTGGCACGGCTGTGACGTTCGGCGAGTGGGGCATCCAGGCCCTCGAGCCGGCGTACGTGACCAACCGGCAGATCGAGGCCGCTCGTATCGCGATGACCCGCCACATCAAGCGTGGCGGCAAGGTCTGGATCAACATCTACCCGGACCGTCCTCTCACGAAGAAGCCCGCCGAGACCCGCATGGGTTCCGGCAAGGGCTCGCCCGAGTGGTGGATCGCGAACATCAAGCCCGGCCGCGTGATGTTCGAGCTGTCGTTCCCCAGCGAGAAGGTGGCTCGTGAGGCGCTCACCCGCGCCATCCACAAGCTGCCGATGAAGTGCCGGATCGTCCGGCGCGAGGGCGGTGACCTCTGATGGCAGTGGGTTCCAAGGACCTGGCTCCGGAGAACCTGCGGGCTTTCGACGACGATCGTCTCGTCGAGGAGCTCCGCAAGGCCAAGGAGGAGCTGTTCAACCTGCGCTTCCAGTCGGCCACCGGGCAGCTCGAGAGCCACGGCCGCCTGCGCGCCGTGCGCAAGGACATCGCGCGGATCTACACCATCATGCGCGAGCGGGAGCTCGGCATCACCGAGGGGCCGCAGGCATGAGCGAGACGAGCGAGAAGGCTGCAGTGAGCGAGACCAGCGAGACCGAGGAGGCGCGCGGGTACCGCAAGACCCGTCGCGGCTACGTCGTCAGCGACAAGATGCAGAAGACCGTCGTGGTCGAGGTCGAGGACCGGGTCAAGCACCCGCTCTACGGCAAGGTCCTGCGGCGTACGCACAAGGTCAAGGTGCACGACGAGCAGAACACCGCCGGCGTCGGCGACCTCGTCCTCATCATGGAGACCCGGCCGCTGTCGGCGACGAAGCGCTGGCGTCTGGTCGAGGTCCTCGAGAAGGCCAAGTAGGACGTTCGGTGCCGTCCGGCCGGGGTGACCCGGCCGGACGTGCGCCACAGGCAACTGCCATTTCAGTTCCGCAAGGCTCCCTCGCGGGAGAACCGGCGCGACGACAGGAGCAAACGAAGTGATCCAGCAGGAGTCGCGACTGCGAGTCGCCGACAACACGGGTGCCAAGGAGATTCTCTGCATCCGCGTTCTCGGTGGCTCCGGTCGCCGCTACGCGGGCATCGGCGACGTCATCGTCGCGACCGTCAAGGACGCGATCCCGGGCGGCAACGTCAAGAAGGGCGACGTCGTCAAGGCGGTCATCGTCCGCACGGTCAAGGAGCGCCGCCGTCCCGACGGCTCGTACATCCGCTTCGACGAGAACGCAGCCGTGATCCTGCGGGCCGACGGGGACCCCCGCGGTACCCGCATCTTCGGCCCGGTGGGCCGCGAGCTGCGCGACAAGAAGTTCATGAAGATCATCTCGCTCGCGCCGGAGGTGCTCTGACATGGCGAAGATCCGTATCAAGAAGGGTGACACCGTCCAGGTGATCTCCGGCCCCAAGTCCAACAAGGGCAAGCAGGGCAAGGTCATCGCGGTGTACGTCGAGACGAACCGGGTCCTCGTCGAGGGCGTCAACCGGATCAAGAAGCACACCAAGGTGGGCACCTCGGGCCGCGGGGCGAAGACCGGCGGCATCATCACGCAGGAAGCCCCCATCCACATCAGCAACGTCGCGCTGGTGGACCCGGAGACGAAGAAGCCGACCCGCGTCGGCATCCGCACGGAGACCGTCGAGCGCGACGGCCGCACCAAGACCGTGCGCGTCCGGTTCGCCAAGCGCTCGGGTAAGGACATCTGATGACGGCCACGACGAGCGACACGGTCGAGACGACCGGCACGAAGGTGCTGCCGCGGCTCAAGACGCGCTACCGCGAGGAGATCGCGCCGGCGCTCCGCAAGGACTTCTCGTACCCGAACGTCATGCAGACGCCCGGTCTGGTGAAGATCGTCGTCAACATGGGTGTCGGCGAGGCGGCGCGTGACTCCAAGCTGATCGAGGGCGCGATCCGCGACCTGGCCGCGATCACCGGCCAGAAGCCGCAGGTCACCAAGGCCCGCAAGTCCATCGCGCAGTTCAAGCTGCGCGAGGGCATGCCGATCGGCTGCCACGTGACGCTGCGCGGCGACCGGATGTGGGAGTTCCTCGACCGGCTGCTGTCGGTCGCGCTCCCGCGCATCCGTGACTTCCGCGGCCTGTCGCCCAAGCAGTTCGACGGGCGCGGCAACTACACGTTCGGTCTCAACGAGCAGTCGATGTTCCACGAGATCGACCAGGACCGCATCGACCGGGTCCGGGGCATGGACATCACCGTCGTGACGACCGCGACGACGGACGACGAGGGTCGGGCGCTCCTGCGTCACCTCGGCTTCCCCTTCAAGGAGAACTGACGTGGCCAAGACCGCACTGATCAACAAGGCCAACCGCAAGCCGAAGTTCGCCGTCCGCGGCTACACGCGCTGCCAGCGCTGCGGCCGTCCGCACTCGGTCTACAAGAAGTTCGGCCTGTGCCGCGTGTGCCTTCGTGAGATGGCGCACCGCGGCGAGCTGCCGGGCGTGACGAAGAGCAGCTGGTAACCGGCGATGGCAACCCTCGAGCTGGTCCCCCTGCGGTCCACGCTTCCCACGGGCCGGATGACGCTGCGACACAGCATCCCGGCCTTCAACCCCGTCGTCCTGGACCTCGAGTCCGTGGACGACATCATGACCACTACGCCGCAGGTCGCCGAGCTCGGTGACGGCGAAACCGCGGCGAGGAAGGGCGGCGAAGCCCGATGACCATGACCGACCCGATCGCAGACATGCTGACTCGTCTGCGCAACGCGAACTCGGCCTACCACGACGCCGTGAGCATGCCGTACAGCAAGCTCAAGGCGCACGTGTCCGAGATCCTCCAGCAGGAGGGCTACATCGCCTCCTGGAACGTTGCGGACGCAGAGGTCGGCAAGACGCTGACGATCGTCCTCAAGTACGGGCCCAACCGGGAGCGCTCGATCGCCGGCATCCGGCGCATCAGCAAGCCCGGTCTGCGCGTCTACGCGAAGTCGACGAACCTGCCGCGCGTGCTCGGCGGCCTGGGTATCGCGATCCTCTCGACGTCGTCGGGCCTGCTGACCGACAAGCAGGCGAACAAGAAGGGCGTGGGTGGGGAAGTCCTCGCCTACGTCTGGTGACGGGAGAGTAGACAGATGTCCCGCATCGGCAAGCAGCCCATCCCGGTCCCCTCGGGCGTCGACATCAACGTCGACGGCCGCGAGGTGACGGTCAAGGGGCCCAAGGGCACCCTGTCCCACGAGGTCGCCGGCGCTCTCGTCGTCCAGCGCGAGGACGACAAGCTCGTCGTCGTGCGCGCCGACGAGGAGCGCAGGACCCGTGAGCTCCACGGCCTCACCCGGACCCTCATCTCCAACATGGTCGTGGGTGTCACCCAGGGCTACGAGAAGAAGCTCGAGATCGTCGGCACGGGGTACCGCGTCGTCGCCAAGGGCTCCAACCTCGAGTTCGCCCTGGGGTACAGCCACCCCATCACCGTCGAGCCGCCGGCCGGCGTGACCTTCGCGGTCGAGGCGCCCACGCGCTTCTCCGTGTCGGGCATCGACAAGCAGCAGGTCGGCGAGGTCGCGGCCAACCTTCGCAAGCTCCGCAAGCCCGACCCCTACAAGGGCAAGGGTGTTCGCTACGCGGGCGAGCAGGTCAAGCGCAAGGTCGGAAAGGCTGGGAAGAAGTAATGGCAGTCGGTCTGAAGCGCAGCGGTGGCGGCGCCGGCAAGGGGTCCGTCGCGGCCCGCGTCCGCCGGCACGTCCGTGTCCGCAAGCACATCGTCGGCACGACGGCGCGTCCGCGCCTCGTCGTGACGCGGTCCGCCCGGCACCTCTTCGTCCAGGTCGTCGACGACTCGGTCGGCAAGACCGTGGCGTCGGCCTCCACCATGGAGTCCGACCTGCGCGCCCTCGAGGGCGACAAGACGGACAAGGCCAAGCGGGTCGGCGAGCTCGTCGCCGCCCGGGCCAAGGCCGCGGGCGTCGAGGCGGTCGTGTTCGACCGCGCCGGCAACAAGTACCACGGCCGGGTGGCCGCGGTGGCCGACGGCGCACGCGAGGGTGGTCTGGCGCTGTGACGTACGCACGGACCGCAGTGAACATGCGAGAGGGAAGGAACCTCTGATGGCTGGACCCCAGCGCCGAGGCGGAGGCCCCGTCGGAGCCGCCGGTGGTGGCAGCGGCGACAACAACGGCCGCCGTGGCGGTCGTGACCGCGACAACCAGCGCGGCGGTCGTGACGGCGGCGCGGAGAAGACCGCGTTCGTCGAGCGCGTCGTGACGATCAACCGTGTGGCCAAGGTCGTCAAGGGCGGCCGCCGCTTCAGCTTCACCGCGCTCGTCGTGGTGGGCGACGGCGACGGCACCGTCGGTGTCGGCTACGGCAAGGCCAAGGAGGTGCCCGCGGCGATCGCCAAGGGTGTCGAGGAGGCCAAGAAGCACTTCTTCAAGGTGCCGCGGATCCAGGGCACCATCCCGCACCCGATCCAGGGTGAGGCCGCCGCGGGCGTCGTCATGCTCAAGCCGGCGTCGCCGGGTACCGGCGTCATCGCCGGTGGCCCGGTCCGCGCCGTCCTCGAGTGCGCCGGCATCCACGACGTCCTCAGCAAGTCGCTCGGCTCGAGCAACGCGATCAACATCGTGCACGCCACGGTGGCCGCGCTGCGCGGGCTCGAGCGCCCCGAGGAGGTCGCGGCCCGCCGTGGCCTCCCGATCGAGGACGTCGCCCCGGCGGCGCTCCTGCGGGCCCGTGCGGGGGTGACCAGCTGATGGCACGCCTCAAGGTGACCCAGATCAAGTCCAAGGTTGGTGGCATCCAGGCGCACCGCGACACCCTGCGTTCGCTGGGCCTGAAGCGGATCGGCGACACCGTCGTCAAGGAGGACCGTCCCGAGTTCCGCGGGATGGTCCGCCACGTCCGCCACCTCGTCAAGGTCGAGGAGGTCGACGACTGATGTCGGAGTCGACGAACAGCGAGCACACGCTCAAGGTCCACCACCTGCGTCCGGCCCCGGGCGCCCGCACCGCCAAGACCCGTGTGGGTCGTGGTGAGGGCAGCAAGGGCAAGACCGCCGGTCGTGGCACCAAGGGCACGAAGGCGCGCTACCAGGTCTCTGCCGCCTTCGAGGGCGGTCAGATGCCTCTGCACATGCGTCTGCCCAAGCTCCGTGGCTTCAAGAACCGCTTCCGCGTGGAGTTCCAGGTCGTCAACCTGGACCGGCTCTCCGCGCTCTTCCCCGAGGGCGGTGCCGTCAGCGTCGAGGACCTCGTCGCCAAGGGCGCCGTCCGCGACGGCGCTCCGGTCAAGGTGCTCGGCGACGGCGAGGTGACGGTGGCCCTGCAGGTCACGGTCAACGCCTTCTCCGCCAGCGCCCGCGAGAAGATCGCCGCCGCCGGGGGCACCGCGACCACGCTCTGACGTGCAGGCGGCCGGCGCACCCCGCGCCGGTCGCCCGCCGCCGGACCGCCGGTCCACCTCGCACCACCCAGGCCGGGTCCGGCCCGTCGCCCCAGGGGCGGTGGGTGCGGACCCTTCCTGCTTGTCCAGCCTCCGCGGGGCGACGCACGTCACCCCGCGCGGCGCACCGGCACCGCTCGCCGAGCACGTGCCACCTCTCGTCGCGGCGGCCTTCCGCGCCTCTCCCGAACCGGGGAAGGCCGGATGTTATGGTCACGACGAGGTTGTCTCTAGGCCGCCCCCTCGGGCGGCGCGCAGGAGGAAGTTGTGCTCTCCGCGTTCGCCCGGGCCTTCCGGACGCCGGACCTGCGGCGCAAGCTGCTGTTCACCATGGCGATCATGGCGGTCTTCCGGCTGGGCTCGTTCGTCCCGACCCCCGGGGTCGACTACCAGGCGGTCCAGCGGTGCATCGGCACCCAGGCCAACAGTGGTCTCGGCCTCATCAACCTCTTCAGCGGCGGTGCGCTGCTGCAGCTGTCGGTGTTCGCGCTGGGGATCATGCCCTACATCACCGCGAGCATCATCATCCAGCTGCTCACGGTCGTCATCCCGCGCTTCGAGACGCTCAAGGAGGAGGGCCAGGCCGGCACCGCGAAGCTCACGCAGTACACGCGGTACCTGACCATCGGCCTGGCGATCCTCCAGTCGACGACGCTCGTCGCGATCGCCCGCAACCCGCAGGGCCTCTTCCAGAGCTGCACCGAGGACCTCGTCCCGAGCAACAGCTACGTGACGATCCTGCTCATGGTCGTCACGCTGACGGCCGGCACCGGCCTCATCATGTGGCTCGGCGAGCTCGTCACGGAGCGCGGCGTCGGCAACGGCATGTCGCTGCTCATCTTCACCTCGATCGCGGCCGGCTTCCCCGGCGCCCTGTGGTCGATCAAGCAGCAGAACGACAGCATCGACACGATGCTCATCGTCATCGCGATCGGCATCGTCATCATGGCGCTCGTCGTGTTCGTCGAGCAGTCCCAGCGCCGCATCCCGGTCCAGTACGCCAAGCGCCAGATCGGCCGCAAGATGTACGGCGGGACGAGCACCTACATCCCGATCAAGGTCAACATGGCCGGTGTCATCCCGGTCATCTTCGCCTCGTCGCTGCTCTACATCCCCGCGCTCGTCGCGCAGTTCAACCGCGGCGACGCGACCCAGCCGCCGGCGGGCTGGGTGACCTGGATCGAGACGCACCTGGTCCAGGGCGACCACTGGATCTACATGGCCACGTACGTCGCCCTCATCGTCTTCTTCACGTACTTCTACGTCGCGATCACGTTCAACCCGGACGAGGTCGCCGAGAACATGAAGAAGTACGGCGGCTTCATCCCGGGCATCCGGGCCGGCCGGCCCACGGCGGAGTACCTGGACTACGTCCTCACCCGCATCACGCTGCCGGGCGCCATCTACCTCGCGGTGATCTCGCTGATCCCGCTGGTGGCCTTCGCGCTGCTCAACGCGAACACCAACTCGTTCCCGTTCGGCGGCACGTCGATCCTCATCATCGTGGGCGTCGGCCTGGAGACGGTGAAGCAGATCGAGTCCCAGCTCCAGCAGCGGCACTACGAAGGGTTCCTGCGATGAGGTGCGCCCCGGCGCGCACCCGGTGAGGTCGGTGCACCCATGAGACTCGTCCTTCTCGGCCCTCCCGGGGCGGGCAAGGGGACCCAGGCCAAGCGGCTCTCCGAGCGGCTCGGCATCCCCGCGATCTCCACCGGAGACATCTTCCGGGCGAACATCAAGGGCGGGACCCCGCTCGGGCAGCTCGCGCAGAGCTACACCAGCGCGGGCAAGCTCGTGCCCGACGAGGTCACGAACGACATGGTCCAGGACCGCCTCGCGCAGCCCGACACCGAGAACGGGTTCCTCCTCGACGGGTACCCGCGCAACGCGGGCCAGGTCGAGGCGCTCGACGCCCTGCTCGCCGCGGCGGACAGCGGCCTCGACGCCGTCGTCCAGCTCACCGCGGACACCGACGAGCTCGTCTCCCGGCTGCTCAACCGGGCGACCGTCGAGGGGCGCGAGGACGACACCGAGGACGTCATCCGGCACCGGCAGGAGGTCTACCTCTCGGAGACCGCCCCGCTCGTCGACATCTACTCGGCGCGCGGCCTGCTCGTCGCCGTCGACGGCATGGGCGACATCGACGAGGTCACCGAGCGGCTCCAGGCCGCGCTCTCGGCGCTCGAGGCCTGACCCGTCCCCACGAGCCGGCACCGCGCAGGAGCCCCCGGACCACCACGGTCCGGGGGCTCCTGCGTCGTGCGGCCGGGACGGCGCGAACCGGGCCCGGACCTCACGTAGGCTCTCCCGCATGCTCGGACGCGACCGGATCCAGTACAAGACGACGGACCAGATCCGCCTCATGCGCAAGGCCGGCCTCGTCGTCGCCGACGCGCTCGACGCCGTCCGCGCGGCCCTGCGGCCGGGCGTCACGACGAAGGAGCTGGACGCCGTCGCGCACGACGTCATCCGCTCCGCGGGCGCCGTCCCGTCGTTCCTCGGCTACGGGCACCCGCCGTTCCCCGCGGTCACGTGCATCTCGGTCAACGAGGAGATCGTCCACGGCATCCCCGGCGCGCGGGTCGTCCGCGAGGGCGACGTCGTCTCGGTGGACTGCGGGGCGATCCTCGCCGGGTGGCACGGGGACTCGGCGTTCACCGCCGTCGTCCCGCGGGCCGACGGAACGGTCGACCCCCGGGACGCGGACCTGTCCGCGGTGACCGAGTCCTCGATGTGGCACGGCATCGCCGCGATCCGGGCGGGGGAGCGGCTCGGGGAGATCGGCGGGGCCGTCGAGGACCACGTCGCGGACCGGTACGGCCTCGTCGAGGACTACGGCGGCCACGGGATCGGCACCGAGATGCACCAGGCGCCGCACGTGCTCAACTACCGCACGCGGGACAAGGGGCCGCGGATGCGGGCGGGCCTGTGCGTGGCCATCGAGCCGATGCTCGCGGCCGGCGACCCGGCGAGCCGGGAGCTGGCCGACGGTTGGACCGTCGCCACCCGCGACGGCGGCAACGCCGCGCACTGGGAGCACTCGGTCGCCCTGCACGACGGCGGGATCTGGGTGCTCACCGCCCGGGACGGCGGCGAGGCGGCGCTCGGTGCGCTCGGTGTGAAGGTCGCCCCGCTCGCGGACTGACACCCCGTCGCGCGTCGCCCGGCGGTGCTGCGACAAAGGGGCGATTTCTCTCCCGGCGTGTCGCTGGCGTAGACTCGCTAGTCGGCTCACGAACATCTGTGCCCATCGTCTCCCCGCGGCTGGTCTGGAGATGACAGGCGCCCGTCACACGTGCGCTGAGAAGGTCAACGTGCCCGGGGTCCACCCGGTCAGAAGGAATGCGGAGGACATGGCCAAGAAAGACGGGGTCATCGAGATCGAGGGCACCGTGGTCGAGGCACTGCCGAACGCGATGTTCCGCGTGGAGCTGGGCAACGGTCACAAGGTTCTCGCCCACATCTCGGGCAAGATGCGCCAGCACTACATCCGGATCCTCCCCGAGGACCGGGTCGTGGTGGAGCTCAGCCCGTACGACCTGTCTCGTGGTCGCATCGTCTACCGCTACAAGTAACCCGACCGCCTCTGACGCGCAGCTCACGTGAGTGAGGTGCGTGCGCGTCACGTCTGAAAGACAGCGATGAAGGTCAAGCCGAGCGTCAAGAAGATCTGCGACAAGTGCAAGGTGATCCGCCGTCACGGCCGGGTCATGGTCATCTGCGAGAACCAGCGTCACAAGCAGCGTCAGGGCTGAGCGCAGGCTCACCCCGGCGGACCAGGACCTGACGGTCCCCGCACGCACGTCGCACCGCCCAGAGCAGCACCCGCCCCCCGAGCCAGGCCCGTCAGGGCCGCCCTCGGGACGCCACCCCCGGCCGGAGGCCGGGGACCCGGACAGATCCCCGGGACCGGTGCTGCAGCAGACCTCCGAGCACAGAAGAGAGATCCATGGCACGCCTCGTCGGCGTCGACCTCCCCCGCGAGAAGCGGGTCGAGATCGCGCTCACCTACATCTTCGGCGTGGGTCGCACCCGCTCCAAGGAGGCCCTGACGGCCACCGGCATCAACCCGGACACCCGGGTTCGTGACCTCGGTGACGAGGACCTCGTCAAGCTCCGTGACTACATCGACGTGAACTTCAAGGTCGAGGGTGACCTCCGCCGCGAGGTCGCGGCGGACATCCGGCGCAAGGTCGAGATCGGGTGCTCCGAGGGTCTGCGGCACCGCCGCGGCCTGCCCGTCCGCGGCCAGCGCACGAAGACCAACGCGCGTACGCGCAAGGGTCCGAAGCGCACGGTCGCCGGCAAGAAGAAGCCGGGCAAGAAGTAGTAGCCGGCGCGACGCCGTCCCGCGGACGTCGTCCCGCGCCGCTCCCGGGCCCGCCTCGCCGGCCCGATCTCAGACTGCAGACCAGCCACACAGACCAGGAGTATTTGGTAGATGCCTCCCCAGAAGAGGGTCGCCGCCGGGGCGCGCAAGCCCCGTCGCAAGGAGAAGAAGAACGTCTCCCACGGCCAGGCGCACATCAAGAGCACCTTCAACAACACGATCGTGTCCATCACGGACCCGACGGGCGCCGTGATCTCGTGGGCCTCCGCCGGTCAGGTCGGCTTCAAGGGCTCCCGCAAGTCCACGCCGTTCGCCGCGCAGATGGCCGCCGAGGCCGCTGCCCGCCGGGCGCAGGAGCACGGGATGCGCAAGGTCGACGTCTTCGTCAAGGGGCCGGGTTCCGGCCGTGAGACCGCGATCCGCTCCCTCCAGGCCACCGGCCTCGAGGTGGGCTCGATCCAGGACGTCACCCCCACCCCGCACAACGGGTGCCGCCCGCCGAAGCGCCGCCGCGTCTGACGCGCCGACCCGACCCAGCCTGAGGAGAACGAGAACACATGGCGCGTTACACCGGCGCTGACTGCAAGCGCTGCCGCCGCGAGAAGACCAAGCTGTACCTCAAGGGTGCCAAGTGCGACAGCCCGAAGTGCCCGATCGAGATCCGGCCGTACCCGCCGGGTGAGCACGGCCGCGCGCGCACCAAGGAGAGCGAGTACCTGCTCCAGATGCGCGAGAAGCAGAAGGCCGCGCGCATCTACGGGGTCCTCGAGAAGCAGTTCCGTGGCTACTACGAGGAGGCGAACCGCCGGACCGGCAAGACCGGCGAGAACCTGCTGCGCATCCTCGAGTCGCGGCTCGACAACGTCGTGTACCGGGCGGGCTTCGCGAAGTCCCGGGACATGGCCCGTCAGGTCGTCCGGCACGGTCACATCCTCGTGAACGGCCACAAGGTCGACATCCCGTCGTACCGCGTGACGGAGAACGACATCATCGAGGTGCGCGAGAAGTCCTTCGAGATGACGCCCTTCGTCATCGCGCGTGCCGAGGCCGGCGAGCGGACCGTCCCGGCATGGCTCGAGGTCATCCCGAACCGGATGCGTGTCCTGGTCCACGGCCTGCCGGCCCGCCAGGTCATCGACACCCCGGTCCAGGAGCAGCTGATCGTCGAGCTCTACTCGAAGTGACGTCCGGCGCAGGAGGGGCCTTGCCCCTCCTGCGCTGTCGCGTCTCTCCGGAGCTCGAAGCACCACCCCGCGCGGCATATGGAGGCCGGTGCGGGTCCCCGCAGGGCGTCAAATAGCGGACGTCCTCGCAGAAAGGTGAATCACCAATGCTCATCGCACAGCGGCCGACGCTGACCGAAGAGGTCGTGGGCGAGAACCGTTCGCGGTTCGTCATCGAGCCCCTCGAGCCCGGCTTCGGCTACACGCTCGGCAACAGCCTGCGGCGCACGCTGCTCTCGTCGATCCCCGGTGCCTCGGTCACGAGCATCCGCGTCGACGGCGTCCTCCACGAGTTCACCACCGTCCCGGGGGTGAAGGAGGACGTCACCGAGCTCATCCTCAACATCAAGGGCCTCGTCGTCTCCAGCGAGCACGACGAGCCGGTCGTCATGTACCTGCGCAAGCAGGGCCCGGGCACCGTCACCGCCGCGGACATCGCGCCGCCGGCCGGCGTCGAGGTGCACAACCCGGACCTCCACATCGCGACCCTCAACGGCAAGGGCAAGCTCGAGATGGAGCTGACCGTCGAGCGCGGTCGTGGCTACGTCTCGGCGAACCAGAACAAGTCCGGTGACCAGGAGATCGGCCGCATCCCGGTCGACTCGATCTACTCGCCGGTCCTCAAGGTGACGTACAAGGTCGAGGCGACGCGTGTCGAGCAGCGCACCGACTTCGACCGGCTCATCGTCGACGTCGAGACCAAGCCCTCGACGCAGCCGCGCGACGCCATGGCGTCGGCGGGCAAGACCCTCGTCGAGCTGTTCGGTCTCGCCCGCGAGCTGAACGTCGAGGCCGAGGGCATCGACATGGGCCCGTCCCCGTCGGACGCGGCGCTCGCGGCCGACCTCGCGCTGCCGATCGAGGAGCTCGACCTCACGGTCCGCTCCTACAACTGCCTCAAGCGCGAGGGCATCCACACCGTCGGCGAGCTCGTCGCGCGCAGCGAGGCGGACCTGCTCGACATCCGCAACTTCGGCGCGAAGTCCATCGACGAGGTCAAGGCCAAGCTCCACGGCATGGGTCTTGCCCTCAAGGACAGCCCGCCCGGGTTCGACCCCGCGCTCGTCGTCGACAGCTTCGGCGCCGACGACGACATGTCCTACGCCGAGGACGAGCAGCTCTGACCACCCCACCCCGGGCCTGCTAGCCAGGCCCGGGGCAACTCGCGAGGAGAACGACAGACATGCCCACGCCCACCACGGGTCCGCGGCTCGGCGGTGGTCCGGCGCACGAGCGGCTCATCCTGGCCAACCTGGCCACGCAGCTGTTCGCGCACCGGAGCATCACGACCACGGAGGCCAAGGCGAAGCGGGTGCGCCCGCTGGCCGAGCGGCTCATCACCTTCGCCAAGCGCGGCGACCTCGCGGCCCGTCGGCGCGTGCTGACCGTCGTGCGGGACAAGAGCGTCGTGCACGAGCTGTTCACGGAGATCGCCCCCGTGATGGCCGAGCGTCAGGGTGGCTACACCCGGATCACGAAGATCGGCCCCCGCAAGGGCGACAACGCGCCCATGGCGGTCATCGAGCTCGTGCTCGAGCCGCTGAGCGCGAAGAAGTCGACCGTCGCCGAGGCCGAGGCCGCGACGAAGCGGGCCGCCAAGAAGGCGCCGGCCAAGAAGGCCGCCGCCGCCGAGGCCCCCGCCGTCGAGGAGACCGCCGCCGCGGAGGCCACCGAGGGTCCGTACGGTCCCGACTCGGCCGCCGCCCCGGCGGACGGCTCGGCTCCCGAGGGCTTCGACATCAAGGGCAACGCGGACTCGATGAAGTTCCACACGCCCGAGTCGCCCTGGTACGGCCAGACGAAGGCCGAGGTCTGGTTCCGGACCGCCGAGGCCGCCGAGGCCGCGGGCTTCGCCAACGCCAAGCCGGCGGACGACGAGGCGGACGACGCCGAGGCGAAGGCCTGAGCACGCAGCACCCCAGCACCACCTCCGACGAGCCCGCCGGGCCCGGAGGCGCACAGCGTGTCGCTGCTGCGCCGACCGGGCCCGGCGGGCTCGCCGGGTTTGCGGGGGACGGCGGGGGCGTGC
>JACRAB010000325.1 GCA_016213575.1 Actinomycetota bacterium | reverse complement strand
CTTCGCCGCCCTCGACCGCGGGGACGTCGGCCGGATGCCGGACGCCCTCACCGCAACGGCCCCCGGGCTCGTCGGCTTCGCGCTCGTCGCGCACGTCGGGCGGGCGCTCTACGCCCTCGAACGCGGCCGCGCGGCGGCGGTCGCGACCGCCACGGGCTGGCTCGTCGTCACCGTCGGGTCCGTCGTCGCGGTCGTCGCCGGCAGCGGTGACGACGCCGTCGTCGCCCTCGGCGTCGGGTCGAGCGTCGGCATGACCGTCGGGGGAGCGCTGCTGCTCGTCGCGCTCGCCCGGGCGGCCGGCCGCGAGGCGCTCGCCGGGCTGCGCCGGACCGGGCTCGTCGCGCTCGCCGGCGGCCTCGCCGGGGCTGTCGCCGGCCGGTCCGCCGCGGACGCCGTCCTCGGTGCGCTCGGCGTGAACGGTTCCGGCGCAACGGGTTCCGGCGGGTCGGCCGCCCCGGGTCTGGCGGCTGCGGCCGCGGCTGGCATCGTGACCCTCATGGTGCTCGCAGCGGTCACGGCGGCCTTCGACCGCGACGTCCTGCGCCGGGTGCGGGGTGCCGCGTGAAGGTGCTCCTCACCCTCGGCACGAGCGGCGGCGGAGTCGGCCGGCACGTCCGCGCGCTCGAGCAGGGCCTCGCCGCGGCCGGCGTCGACGTCCGGGTCGCCGGCCCGCCCGCGACAGCGCAGGCGTTCGGCTTCGAGCGCTTCGACCCCGTCGAGGTGAGCGACCGCCCGCGCCCCGGCGACGTCGCCGCCGTCCGTCGGCTGCGCCGCCTCGGCCGCGACGCCGACGTCGTCCACGCGCACGGCCTGCGGGCCGGGGCGCTCGCCGTCCTCGCCCGGGCCGGGGCCCGCCGCGGCCGCCGCCCGGCGCTCGTCGTCACGCTCCACAACGCCCTCGTCTCCGGCGGCAGGGTCGCCGCCGTCCACGCCGTCCTCGAACGTCTCGTCGCGCGCGGTGCGGACGCCGTGCTCGTCGTGAGCGGCGACCTCGGCGCGCGGATGCGGGCGCTCGGTGCCGCCCGGGTCGACCTCGCCGTCGTCCCCGCACCGGTCCGCGAACCCACCCCCGGCGTCTCGCCGGCCGTCGTCCGGGCCGCGCTCGGGGTGCCGGACGGCGCCGCCCTGCTCGTCACCGTCGCCCGCCTCGCGCCGCAGAAGGGTCTCGACCTGCTGCTGGACGCCGTGGCCCGCCTCGTCGCGGACGGCGTGCCGCTGCTCGCCGTCGTCGCCGGGGGCGGTCCGCTCGACGCGCCGCTGCAGGCCCGGATCGACGCCGAGCGGCTGCCGGTCCGCCTCCTCGGCCACCGGGACGACGTCCCCGACCTGCTCGCCGCAGCGGACGTCGTCGTCTCGCCGAGCGTCTGGGAGGGCCAGCCGCTCAACCTCCGGGAGTCGCTGCGGGCCGGGGCGGCCGTCGTCGCGACCGACGTCGGCGGGGTCGGCGCCGTCGTCGGGGACGCCGCCGTGCTCGTGCCCTACGGCGCGCCCGCGGTGCTCGCGGATGCCGTCGCGAAGGTCGTCACTGACGCCGACCTGTCCGCTGACCTGCGACGACGCGCGGTCGCCCGGGCGCGGACGCTGCCGACCGACGGGGACGCCGTGGCGCAGGTCCGCGCGGTCTACGCGGACGCCGTCCGGCCCGCCTGAGCGCACCGGGCGCGCCGTCGCGACGTCCGTCACCGTCCGCTCACGGGGCATCACCGACTCGCCCGGACGCGGGCAAACGGGGGAGGCGCACCGAACCCCGCCCGACGACTGTTAGGCTCGAAGCCCGTGGCGCAGCGGACTGAGCGGGCAGCGGGAAAGTCGTCGACGAGGCACATCTTCGTCACCGGAGGCGTGGCCTCCTCACTCGGCAAGGGGCTCACGGCCTCGAGCCTGGGTCATCTTCTTCGAGGGCGCGGCCTGCGGGTCGCCATGCAGAAGCTCGACCCCTACATCAACGTCGACCCGGGAACGATGAACCCGTTCCAGCACGGGGAAGTCTTCGTGACGGACGACGGGGCCGAGACCGACCTCGACATCGGGCACTACGAGCGGTTCCTCGACGTCGACTTCGAGAAGTCGGCGAACGTGACGACCGGCCAGGTCTACTCGGCGGTCATCGCCAAGGAGCGGCGCGGTGAGTACCTGGGCGACACCGTCCAGGTCATCCCGCACATCACCAACGAGATCAAGGCCCGGATGCGCGCCCAGGCGGCGCACGACCCCGGCCTCGACGTCATCATCACCGAGATCGGCGGCACGGTCGGCGACATCGAGTCGCTGCCGTTCCTGGAGGCCGCCCGGCAGATCCGCCAGGACGTCGGCCGCGACAACGTGTTCTTCGTGCACGTCTCGCTCGTGCCCTACCTCGCGCCGAGCGGCGAGCTGAAGACGAAGCCGACCCAGCACTCGGTCGCGGCGCTGCGCAGCATCGGCATCCAGCCGGACGCCATCGTCTGCCGCGCCGACCGGGACATCCCCGAGGGCGTCAAGCGCAAGATCGCCTCCATGTGCGACGTCGACGAGGAGGCCGTCGTCACCGCGGTCGACGCGCCGTCCATCTACGACATCCCGAAGGTGCTCTTCGACGAGGGCCTCGACGCGTACGTCGTCCGCCGGCTCGGCCTGTCGTTCCGGGACGTCGACTGGACCAAGTGGAACGAGCTGCTGCGCCGGGTGCACCGGCCGGCGCACCGGGTCGAGGTCGCGCTCGTCGGCAAGTACGTCGACCTGCCCGACGCGTACCTCTCGGTCACCGAGGCGTTGCGCGCCGGCGGGTTCGACCGGGACGCCAAGGTCGACATCCGCTGGGTCGCGTCCGACACGTGCGAGACGCCCGAGGGGGCGCGCCGGATGCTCCACGGCGTGGACGCCGTGTGCGTGCCCGGCGGCTTCGGCGTCCGGGGCATCGAGGGCAAGCTCGGCGCGCTGCGCTGGGCCCGCGAGAACCTCGTGCCGACGCTGGGCCTGTGCCTGGGCCTGCAGTGCATGGTCATCGAGTTCTCCCGGAACGTCGCGGGTCTCGAGGGGGCGAGCAGCACCGAGTTCGACCACGACAGTGCGCACCCGGTCATCGCGACGATGGAGGAGCAGAAGCAGATCGTCGCGGGCAGCGGCGACATGGGCGGCACGATGCGGCTCGGCTCCTACCCGGCGCTCCTCGCCGAGGGCTCCGTCGTCCGCGAGGCGTACGGCGCCGAGCGGATCACCGAGCGGCACCGGCACCGCTACGAGGTGAACAACTCCTACCGGGAGCGCCTCGAGCAGGCCGGGCTGGTCTTCTCCGGCGTCTCGCCCGACCGGTCGCTCGTCGAGTTCGTCGAGCTGCCGCGCGACGTCCACCCGTACTACGTCTCGACCCAGGCCCACCCGGAGTTCAAGTCCCGCCCGGACCGCGCGCACCCGCTCTTCGCGGGCCTCGTCGGGGCGGCGCTGGAGCGGCAGTCGTCCGAGCGGCTCCTCGAGGTCGAGGCCGCCGGCGCCGCGTCGGTCACCGCGTGACGGCGGACGACGGCCGGGCCGACGCGCAGGGCGTGCTCGCGGACGTCCCCGGCGGGCGGCCCGTGCTCGGTACGTCGGTCGCGCACCACGGCATGATCTGGGACGTCGTCCGGGACCGGGTCGACCTCGGCGAGGCCGGCGTCGTCGAGCGCGAGTACGTGCGGCACACCGGCGCCGTCGGCGCGCTCGCCATCGACGACGACGACCGGATCCTCCTGCTGCGCCAGTACCGGCACCCGGTGCGGCACGAGCTGTGGGAGCCGCCCGCCGGGCTGCTCGACGTCTCGGGGGAGCCGCCGCACCTCACCGTGCAGCGCGAGCTCGCCGAGGAGGCCGACCTCGTCGCGAGCGACTGGTCGGTGCTCATCGACTGGTTCAGCTCGCCGGGCGGCATGAACGAGGCGATCCGGGTCTACCTCGCGCGCGGCCTGTCGCCGGTGCCCGAGGCCGACCGGCACACCCGCACCGGCGAGGAGCACGGGATGCCGCTGCGCTGGGTGCCCCTCGACGAGGCGAAGGACGCCGTCCTGGGCGGCCGGATCCACAACCCGGCGGCCGTCGTGTCGATCCTCGCCGCCTGGGCCGCCCGGGCCGAGGGCTGGACGACGCTGCGCCCGGCCGACGCGCCGTGGCCGCAGCACCCCGGGAGCCGCTGAGCCGAACGGGTCTCCGCCGTCCGGGCGGGTCTCCCGCACGCTGAAGATCCACTACGGTGCGGCCATGACGCAGCCTCCCTGGGACCCGCCGTCCGGGCCCGCGTTCGAGGGGCCGGACCTGAGGCCCGCCGGCCCGCCGCCCGTCAAGGGCACCAACGGGTTCGCCGTCGCCGGGCTCGTGCTCGGCATCTTCGGCGGCGCCCTGCTCTCCACCGTCTTCTCGCTCGTGGCGCTGAGCCAGATCAAGAAGAACGGCGGCCAGGGGCGCGGGATGGCGATCGCCGGGCTGGTGCTGTCCGGGCTGTGGGTCGTCGGCGTCGTCACCGTGGTCGCCATCGGCCTGTCGTCGACGGCGGACCGGGGCGGTTCGGGGGAGGTCGTCGGGGCCGGGTCGGTGTCCGTCAAGGACCTCCGCGTCGGCGACTGCGTCGAGGACTGGGCGGAGAGCGCCTCGGTCGTGACGATCCGGCTCATCCCGTGCACGCAGCCGCACGACGCCCAGGTCGTCGCGGAGGACGACCTCGTCTCCCGGGACGAGCCCTACCCCGGCGACGACGAGGTCCGCCGGATGGCGGACGAGCTGTGCTCGGGCAAGGTCGACGCGCTGGACGACTCCCGGCTGCCGGAGACGGGCTCGGTCGCCTACTTCCGCCCGCTCGAGGCCTCGTGGCAGGACGGCGACCGGAAGGTCTCCTGCCTCGTCGTCGCCGCCACCCCGATGACGGGATCGCGGCTCGGCCCCTGACGTCCCGCGCCCCCGATGGTCGGTCCGTTCGCAGAATTCCCGGTATCTCCGGTTCGTGCCCCTCCCTCCAACACGTCGGACGCGTCCGCAGGCCCGCGGGCGGCCGACACGCAGGGGGAACCAGAGATGCCCAGTGAGTTCGACGCCAGGATCAAGCTCGTCTACCCCGTCGACAGCGGGACCTTCTTCACGGTCGACGACGTGCCGCGCGGCGACACGTTCGACGTCGTCGCCAACGTCGAGATCGGCCCGCAGCTCAACGGGGTCGTCGACGCCTTCGACCTCAAGATCGGGGTCGTCAACCTCACGCAGTCCAAGAGCGTGGACGTCGTCAACGTCAGCGGCGCACTGACGCCGGCGGTGGCGCCGTTCACGGCCGAGGAGCGCGTGACGATCCCCGCCGGCTGGCAGACGAAGGCCGACGTCGGCGACGTGCTGCAGGTGACGGCGTCCTACAAGGTCACCGCCGGGGCGAACACCGACTTCTCGACCGCGATGAGCGACACCTTCGTGGTCTCCTGAGCCGGGAACCGCTGCAGCGCAACAGAACAGCACCGTGACGCAGCAGGGCGGGCGGGCCGACGGCCCCCCGCCCTGCCGCGTTTCCCGGGTGCTACGCGCCGCCGGCCTCGCCCAGGGCTGCGGGGGCGGTGCGGACCGGCCGCGGCCGGACGCCGGCCCGGCGCTGCTCGAGCGCGGCCAGCCGGGCGACGACGTCGGCGTCGTCGCGGCGCCAGGCGTCGACGGCGTCCGGGGAGATCCGCGCGATGTCGTGCACCGGCCGGGTCGCGAGCGCCCGCAGCGCGAGCAGGCTCTGGCCGCCGGGCAGCGCGGCCAGCGCCGCGGTCTCGCCGGCGCGGCGGGCGAACCGGTAGCGGGCCGGCAGCCAGAGCAGGACGACGGACAGCACCGGGGCGAGCGCGACGACGAGCGCGAGCGGCAGGGCGAGCCCGGTGACCCGGTCGCCGAGGTCGCGGCCGGCGTCCGCGATCGTCTGGGCGGCACCGCCCGCAGCGGTGAACGGCTTGCCGAAGGTGTCGCCGACGAGCGGGACCTGCCCGGCCTGGTCCGCCGCGCCGTCGAGGCCGTCCTTGATGCCTGCCGCGCCGCCCTGCACCCGGTAGCCGACGTCGCCGACGGACCGCACCGCGTCGTCCACGGCCATCGCGAACGTCACCCAGAACCAGCACCAGACGACGACAGCGAGGTCGGCGCCGACCTGGAGCAGCGCGCGCAGCGGGGACGCCGAGTACGGCCGCAGCGTCACCGCTCCGCCCTCCGGGCCGCCACGGCGACGACCCGCCGCTCGACGTCGTCGACGAGGGCGGCGACGGACGCCTGCCGGGTCGCGAGGTCGGCGGCGGGGTCGACCGGGTCGAGCCGGACGGCGACGTCCGCGACCTGCTCGAAGAGCGGGCGGCGCCGGGCGTCCATGCCGCGGAGCATCTCGAGCAGGTCGGGGCCGTACTGCGGGCGGTGGCCGCCGACGTGCTGGCGGGCGACGAGCTCCTCGGGCCGGGCGTCGAGCCAGACGACGATCGCCCGTTCCGCGAGCGCCTCGCGGCACTCGGGGACCTCGACGACGAACGCCGCGCACGCGACGACGGCCGCCGGCCCGGCCGCGACTGCGTCGAGCACGTGCTGCGCCTCGAGCGCGTGCAGCCCGTCCGCGCCGCGCTCGGCGGCGAGCTCGGCCGCCGTCCGGCCGGTCGCGGCCTGCAGGTCGACGTCGCTGTCGCGCAGCACCCGGCCCCAGCGCCGCGCGAGGGCGCTCGCGACCGTCGTCTTGCCGGCCCCCATGAGCCCGGTGACGACGACGGGCACCCCGGGCACGGGGTCGTGGTGCTCCTGGGCGACGGGATCGCTCACGTCGTGGGTGCTCACGGTACGGTCTCCTCCCGCGCGGGCCCCGGCGGCCGCGCGGCCAGCATAGGGACGCTGCGGCGACCCGCCCGTGAGCACGCAAAGCGGTGCACCGTCGGACGCCGGTCCTAGAGTGACGCCACCGGTGCGCCGCCCGTCCGCGGTGCCCCACGGCCGGGGGAGGTGCGCCCGCTGACGCTCACAGGTGACGACGTCGACACCGGGCCTGCCCTCGTCGCCCCGACCGTGGTCCGGGCGGCGGCCCGGTCGCCGCTGGAGCGCGCCGTCCGGGGCTACCTCGAGCACCTCGGCGTCGAGCGCGGGCTCGCGGCGAACACGCTGTCCGCCTACCGGCGCGACCTCGACCGGTACGTCGCCTTCCTCGCGGCCCGTGGCGTCCGCACCCCCGGGGAGATCACCGAGGAGCACGTCAGCGGCTTCCTCACCGCGATCCGGACCGGCGAGGACGGCCGCGCGGTACTCAAGGAGACCTCCGCCGGCCGGGCGATCGTCGCCGTCCGCAACCTGCACAAGTTCCTGCTGCTCGAGGGCGCGGTGAGCGGCGACGCCGCGGTCGACGTCCGCCCGCCGACGACCGCCAAGCTGCTGCCGAAGCCGATCACGGTCGCGGAGGTGACCCGGCTGCTCGACGCCGTCGCGCTGCCCGGCACGCCGTCCGCGGTCCGCGACCGGGCCCTGCTCGAGCTGCTCTACGGCTGCGGCGCCCGGATCAGCGAGGCCGTCGGCCTGGACGTCGACGACCTCGACCTCGACGAGGGGCTCGCCCGGTTCCGCGGCAAGGGCGACAAGGAGCGGATCGTCCCGGTCGGCAGCTTCGCCGTCGCCGCTCTCGAGGCCTACCGGGTGCGGGTCCGGCCGGCGCTCGCCGCCCACGGCCGCGGCACCCCGGCGCTCTTCCTCAACACCCGCGGCGGCCGGCTGTCCCGGCAGAGCGCGTGGTCGGTGCTCCAGGTGGGCGCGGAGCGGGCCGGCCTCGCCGGCCGGGTCTCGCCGCACACCCTGCGCCACTCGTTCGCGACGCACCTGCTCGAGGGCGGGGCCGACGTCCGCGTCGTCCAGGAGCTTCTCGGGCACGCGTCGGTCGCGACGACGCAGATCTACACCAAGGTGGCGCCCGAGACGCTGCGCGAGGTCTACGCGGCCGCGCACCCCCGTGCACTCGGCTGAGAGAGCGACTTGATACGGTCTGCGTGACCATTCGACCACCATCTGTCGATCTTTCGGCCCGGAATGCCGTGACAGCGGCCTCCCGCCTTGAGTGCCTCGCGACGCGCCGACTAGGTTCACAGCGCCGAGGGCACCCACGGGGGACGATCGTCGTGGCACGTCCTGGCCGTCGCCTGCGGTACCTCCCCCGGGATGTGCGTGCCGAGCGAAGGACTGCGGAGATGGGACCGGTCGTGACGAACCAGACGCAGGAGAGTGCCACCTTGGCCCTCGACGTCGGTGACGGGCTCGACAGCCTGCGCGCCGGGGCAATCGGCCCGACCGGTCGCCCCATGCCGAACTTCCCCGTGCCCCAGCCCCTGGCGGCGCACGGCCCCGCGCGCATCATCGCGATGTGCAACCAGAAGGGCGGGGTCGGCAAGACGACGAGCACGATCAACCTCGGGGCCGCCCTCGCCGAGTACGGCCGCCGGGTGCTGCTCGTCGACTTCGACCCGCAGGGCGCCCTCTCGGTCGGTCTGGGGATCAACCCCCACGACCTCGAGAAGACGGTCTACAACCTGCTGCTCGACCGCACGGTCGACGTCCGCGAGGTGCTGCGGCGCACGCCGATGGCGGGCTGCGACCTGCTGCCGGCGAACATCGACCTGTCGGCCGCGGAGGTCCAGCTCGTCAGCGAGGTCGCCCGCGAGCAGATCCTCGGCCGCACGCTGCGCCCGCTCATGGACGAGTACGACGTCGTCCTCATCGACTGCCAGCCGTCGCTCGGCCTGCTCACGGTCAACGCGCTGACGGCCGCGCACGGGGTCGTCATCCCGCTGGAGTGCGAGTTCTTCGCGCTGCGCGGCGTGGCCCTGCTCGTCGAGACGATCGAGAAGGTCAAGGACCGGCTCAACCCCGGGCTGGAGATCGACGGCATCCTCGCGACGATGTACGACCCGCGCACGCTGCACAGCCGCGAGGTCGTCGCCCGGGTCGTCGAGGCGTTCGGTGACCAGGTCTTCCACACAGTCATCGGCCGCACGGTGAAGTTCCCGGACGCCTCGGTGGCCGCCGAGCCGATCACGAGCTACGCGAGCAGCCACTCGGGTGCGTACGCCTACCGGCTGCTGGCCCGCGAGCTCATCGCACGGGGCGACGCCGCCTGACCGGCGGGCCCTCCGGCCGCACGGCGGACGGCGACCGCCGGGCCAGGCCGTAGGCTTACCCTTCGTGTCTCCTGCTCCGTCCGCACCTTCGCAGACCCCCGGTCCCGGTGGTCTCGAGGTCGTGCCCGACGGGGCGCACGCCGGGATGGGGCTCGTCCCCGGAGGGCCGCTGCCGGGTCGTTCGCCCGGGTTCGAGGTGCATCTCGACAACTTCGACGGCCCGTTCGACCTGCTCCTGGGGCTGATCTCCAAGCACAAGCTCGACGTCACCGAGATCGCCCTCGCCAAGGTCACCGACGACTTCGTCGCGTGGATCAAGGCGAAGGGCAAGGAGTGGGACCTCGACGAGGCGAGCGAGTTCCTCGTCGTCGCGGCCACGCTGCTCGACCTCAAGGCCGCCCGGCTGCTCCCGCAGGCCGAGGTCGAGGACGACGAGGACCTCGCCCTGCTCGAGGCCCGCGACCTGCTCTTCGCGCGGCTCCTGCAGTACCGGGCGTTCAAGGACGTCGCGGCGACGTTCGCGCAGCGGATCGCCGAGGAGAACCGCCGGCAGCCGCGTGCGGTCGCCGTCGAGCCCCGGTTCGCCCAGCTGCTGCCCGAGCTCGTCCTGGGGATCACCCCCGAGCAGCTCGCGATGATCGCCGCCAAGGCGATGACGCCCAAGGTCGCCCCGCAGGTGGGCCTGGCCCACCTGCACGCCCCGCCGGTGAGCGTCCGCGAGCAGGCGGCGCTCATCATCGACCGGCTCCGCCGGACCCGGTCGGCGAGCTTCCGGGTGCTCATCGCGGACGCCGAGGAGACGATCGTCGTCGTCGCCCGCTTCCTCGCGCTGCTCGAGCTCTTCCGCGAGGGCGCGCTCGCGTTCGACCAGGTCACGCCGCTCGGCGAGCTGACCATCCGGTGGACCGGCTCGGACGACGAGGACGTCGTCGTCGAGGTCGACGAGTTCGAGGGCGCGCCACCGCCGCCCGAGGACGACGTCGCCGAGTCCGTCACCGACGAGGACATCGCGGCGCTCGGCGCCCCGGTCACCCCGACCGACGAACCACAGGAAGGCCAGGACCAGTGAGCCAGTCCACCGACGCCGCACCCGCGACCGCGGACGACGTCGCCCCCGAGGTCGCCGAGCCCGTCGCGGCGGAGCCCGTCGCAGCGGAGCCCGTCGCAGCGGAGCCCGAGGCGGCCGACCCAGAGGCGGCCCCGGCACCGGAACCGGTGTCCGTGACCACCGAGGAGCAGCAGTCCCTCGACCTCGACGCCCTGCCGTCCGGCGCCCGCGGCGCCGTCGAGGCGGTCCTCATGGTCGTCGAGGAGCCCATCGACGAGGTGTCCCTGGCGTCCGCGCTCGGCCTGACGACCGACCGGGTCGGCTTCGTCCTCGCCGAGCTCGCCCAGGAGTACGACGAGCAGGGCCGCGGCTTCGAGCTGCGGCACGTCGCCGGAGGCTGGCGGATCTACAGCCGCACCGACTATGCCCCTGTCGTCGAGCGCTTCATGCTCGACGGCCAGACCGCCAAGCTCACCCAGGCGGCGCTCGAGACCCTCGCGATCGTCGCGTACCGGCAGCCCGTGAGCCGGGCCCGGGTCGGCGCCGTCCGCGGGGTCAACGTCGACGCCGTCATGCGCACGCTCGTCACCCGCGGCCTCGTCGAGGAGGCCGGCACGGACCCCGAGTCGGGCGCCGTGCTCTACCGCACCACCACCCAGTTCCTCCAGCGGCTCGGGCTGTCCTCGCTCGACGAGCTGCCGGCTCTCGCGCCGTTCCTGCCCGAGGTCGACGCCCTTGACGAGCTGGGTCTCGGAGGCACGGCATGAGCGGCGACAGCGGACGCAGCGGCGGCGGCAGGTCGGGAGGGTCCGGCGGCGGCCGCTCCCGCCCCGCCGGCGGCCGCTACGGCGGTCCAGGAGTGTCCAGCGGCGGACCCGGTGGCGGGCGCGGCG
>JACRAB010000044.1 GCA_016213575.1 Actinomycetota bacterium | reverse complement strand
TCGTCGACGAGGACGCCCGCTACACGCAGTTCCTCTGCCCCGCCCCCGGCACGAGCACGACGATCTCGCAGTACCTCGCCACCTGCCCCTACTGAGCCGCGACCCGGCCGGCGCCGGGGCCCGCTTCCCTCGGGGGGACGGCGGGCCCCGGCGTCCGGGCGTCGGCGCGTTTCGCGCGGGCGCTGCGGGGCACCGGGACGCCATGGGTGACTACGAACGCAGCACGACCGTGGACGCACCGGTCGACGAGATCTTCGAGTTCCTCTCGAAGGTCGAGAACCTGCCCCGCTACATGGAGCGCATGACCGAGGCGCACTCGGTCGCCGGCGACGAGGTGAGCGTCGAGGCACGCCTGGAGCCCGAGGACGTCGGCGGCGCCGACCCGGCCTCGGGGACAGCGGACGGCGACGGCGGGCGCCGGGTCCGCGGCGAGGCCTGGTTCCGGATCGACGCCGACAACCGCCGCCTCGCGTGGGGCGCCGAGGGGCCGCACGACTACCGCGGGGAGCTCGAGGTGTCGGCCGCCGGCAGCGGGTCGCAGGTCACGGTCCGGCTGCACACGACGCACGAGGCGCCGGGCATCGAGGACGGCCTCGACGGAACGCTGGCGAACATCCAGCGGATCGCCGCGTCCGACCCCGAGGTGAACCCCGGCGCCTCGACGAGCTGAACGAACCGACGAGCTGAGCTGACCGACGAGCTGAGCTGACCGACGAGCGTGGAGCGGGTCAGCAGCCCGGCAGGTTCCCGGCGAGGTAGCCGACGACCTGGTCGAGCGCGACCCGCTCCTGCTTCATCGAGTCCCGCTCGCGGATCGTCACGGCCTGGTCCTCGAGGGTGTCGAAGTCGACCGTGATGCAGAACGGCGTGCCGATCTCGTCCTGGCGGCGGTAGCGGCGGCCGATCGCCTGCGCGTCGTCGAACTCGATGTTCCAGTACTGCCGCAGCTCGGCGGCGAGGTCGCGCGCCTTCGGCGAGAGCGACTCGTTGCGCGACAGCGGCAGGACGGCGGCCTTGACCGGCGCGAGCCGCTTGTCGAGGCGCAGGACGATCCGCTTGTCGACGCCGCCCTTGGTGTTCGGCGCCTCGTCCTCGTCGTACGCCTCGATGAGGAAGGCCATCATCGAGCGCGTCAGACCCGCCGCGGGCTCGATGACGTACGGCACCCAGCGCTCGCCCTTGGCCTGGTCGAAGTACGACAGGTCGACGCCGGACGCCTCGCCGTGCGCCTTGAGGTCGAAGTCGGTGCGGTTCGCGATGCCCTCGAGCTCGCCCCACTCCGAACCCTGGAAGCCGAACCGGTACTCGATGTCCACGGTCCGCTTGGAGTAGTGCGAGAGCTTCTCCTTGGCGTGCTCGTAGTGCCGCAGGTTGTCCCGCGAGACGCCGAGGTTCGTGTACCAGTCGGTCCGGGTGTCGATCCAGTACTGGTGCCACTGCTCGTCGGTGCCGGGCTCGACGAAGAACTCCATCTCCATCTGCTCGAACTCGCGCGTGCGGAAGATGAAGTTCCCGGGCGTGATCTCGTTGCGGAACGACTTGCCGATCTGGCCGATGCCGAACGGCGGCTTCTTCCGGGCCGAGTCGGCGACGTTCTTGAAGTTCACGAAGATGCCCTGGGCGGTCTCGGGCCGCAGGTAGTGCAGGCCGGACTCGTCCTCGACCGGGCCGAGGTAGGTCTTCAGCAGGCCGCTGAACTGCTTGGGCTCGGTCCAGGCGCCCTTCGTGCCGCAGTTCGGGCACGGGATCTCCGCGGGCGAGGTCGCCGGGCGGCCCTTGCGCTCGGCGTACTCCTCCTCGAGGTGGTCGCCCCGGTAGCGCCGGTGGCACGACTGGCACTCCACGAGCGGGTCGGTGAACGTCGCGACGTGGCCCGAGGCGACCCAGACCTGGCGCGGCAGGATCACCGACGAGTCGAGGCCGACGACGTCGTCCCGGCTCGTGACCATCGTGCGCCACCACTGCTTCTTGACGTTGTCCTTGAGCTCGACGCCGAGGGGGCCGTAGTCCCAGGCCGACCGGGTCCCGCCGTAGATCTCGCCGCACGGGTAGACGAAACCCCTGCGCTTGCAGAGGTTGACGACGGCCTCGAGGCGGGCTTCGGACGACGGCTTGGCAGCCACAGGTCACTCCATTGGGCAGGTGCAGGACGAGCGTCCAGGGTACCGGTCGCCCGGTGCCCGCCGTCCCGCCGTTGTCGGCCCGCCGGGCCGGCCGCCGCGGCGGTCAGCCCATGAGGCGCAGCTCGGCGACCCCGTCGTCGTGCCGCAGCGCGTACCGCAGCCCCGGGTCGGCCCCGGCGTCGACGTGCCGGACGGCGCGCTCGCCGTCCCGCCAGTCCGCCGGGTCGACGAGCACCCAGCAGCGGTCCCGGCCGGTGACGACCCGCACGTCGTCCTCCACGCCGACCCCCACGCAGTCCGCCCAGCGGACGATGTGGACGTCGCCGTCCTCGTCGCGCAGGCCGATCCCGTCGGGCAGCGTGAAGAGCGCCGTCCCGGCCGGGGCGGCGGAGCGGAAGCGCCGCCGCTTGAGCACGTCGGCCCCCTCCGGCACGGCACGGGACGCCGCGCAGCCGGGGATCTGCGCGAACGGCACCGCGGGCCGGGTGCCGTCCGGCACGACGACGTACGCGTCGGAGAGCGCCTCGGCGAAGGCGAGCCGC
This sequence comes from Actinomycetota bacterium, assembly GCA_016213575.1. GTDB lineage: Bacteria > Actinomycetota > Actinomycetes > Actinomycetales > Kineosporiaceae > R-H-3. The sequence goes on along the minus strand of JACRAB010000044.1, from coordinate 188 downwards.
ACGTCCTCGGCGGTGAGCGCCTCGATCTCGGCGATCATCTCCGCCCGGCCGGACCGCTCGCGGCCGGCGACGTGCTCGGACGCCGCGAGGTAGGCCTCGCCGACGACGGACCTCGGGTCGGCGAGCATCGCCCGCAGCCCGGCGAGGTCGTGCTCGAGGTCCTCGGCGCACGGGCCGCGTTCGGCGAG
>JACRAB010000330.1 GCA_016213575.1 Actinomycetota bacterium | reverse complement strand
CGACCTTGTCGAGGACGTTCTCCGCCTGCGGCACGAGGACCGCCGGGTAGGAGGGCACGGCGGACGCGCCGGACGTCGTCCCCGCGGCCGTGGCGGACCCGGTCGCGGTCGCCGTCCCGCCGGACGAGCCGCTGCTGCAGGCCGTCGCGCCGAGCGACAGGGCGAGCGCGAGCGGGACGACGCGGGCCCACGGCGGTGTCCCGGCCCGGCGCCGGCCGTGCACGCGCGGGATCGTCGTCGTCGCGTCCGGGTCGGGGCCGGTGCTCGTGCTGCCGCCGGCGCCCGGCCCGCCCGGGGTGCCGGTGCCGTCCCGGTCGTCGGTGTCGTCGGTGTCGCCGGTGTCGTCCGCGTCGTCGTAGCCGCTGAAGTCGTCGTAGAACTCGTCGTCCGGGCTGCCGCCCCGCCGGCGCAGCACGAGGAGCGCGACGGCGCCGGCGACGAGCAGCACGAGGCCGGTCGCGACGAACGCCGGGGCGGAGGACCCGCCGGCCGGGCGGACCCAGCCGACGTCGACCCGCTCGAGGCCGCCGGGCGTCGGCCCCGCGACGACGACGGCGCTCCACGGCCCGGGGGCGGGCATCCAGTCGAGCCGGGCGGCGCCCTGGCCGGAGGCGGACGCGGCCCAGATGTCGGCCTCAGCCGGGTCGGGGGCGGTCGTCGTCGTGCCGGTGCGGGCGATGTCGAGGGTGCCCTCCTCGCCGGCGCCGAGCACGTCGACGCGGGCGAGGTCGCCGACCCAGGCCGTGACGTCGTCCGCACGCGCGACGCCGACGAACACGGTCGACCCGGAGGTCCTCGCCGACGCACCGAGCCGGATCCGGCTCGCACCCTCGGCGAGGACGTCGGGGCGGGTGGTCACGGCGACGACGCCGTCGAGACGGGTGGTGCCGGCCGAGACCTGGTCCCCCGCGCCGTCCGACCCGCCACGGGTGGCGCCGACGACGAGCAGGACGAGCCCGACGAGGGCCGCGACCGCTGCCGCGAGCCGTGCGACGAGGACCCCGCGGCCGGCCGTCATACGGCCTCCTGCCGCTCGGCGGGCGGCTCGTGCCGCTCGATCGCGGCCTCCAGCCGGTCGAGCTTGGCCTGCATCTCCCCGGTGCGCCCGGCCCGGATGTCGGCCTTGAGGACGAGCGAGACCCGGTCGCCGTGCGCCTGGCACGCCTCGACGGCCCGCCGGACGACGTCCATGCACGCGTCCCAGTCGCCCTCGATCGTCGTGAACATCGAGTCGGTGCGGTGCGGCAGGCCGCTCTCGCGGACGACGCGGACGGCATCGGCGACGGCCTCGCTGACCGAGTCGCCGACGCCCGAGGGGGCCACGGAGAAAGCGACGAGCATGGTCACGACAGTAACCGAGCGCTCATGACCCACATCTCGGCGCGCTGCGGCAGGAGCACGCCCGCTGTGACCCACGCGACGCCCGCCATCGACGCCGCGTGAGCGCGTGCTCGACGTTGCGTGAGTGTTTCGGGCGCCACCCAGGTGGACCCTCATACAACCGGCCCGACCGCCGACAGGTCTCGCGTGAGCCAGGACGGCTCACGCACCGAGCGGGCCACGACGGCCCGCGAGCCGCGGACCAGGACGGTCCGCGACGAGCATCGCCATGGAGGGCCGGATGCGTCACGCGGCATGGGCACGACGGGCAGGGTCCTTCGCGACCCGGCTCGTCCTCGCGGTGCTCCTGACCGGGCTCGTGACCGCCGGCCTGCAGTCCGTCCTCGCCGACCGGCTCACGGTCCGGGCGATGGAGCGGGACGCCGTCAGCCGCGTCGTCGACGTCGCCGCCGGTGCCGAGGCCCGGCTCGCCGACGGCCCGGGCGACCGCGCCGCCCTCGAGGCGGACGTCACCGACCTGGCCGAGCGCGGCATCGAGGGCGCCACCGTCGTGGACGCCCCGCCGGGCGACGCCACCGCGGTCCGGGCCGCGGTGCTCCGCGGTCGCGACGTCCTCGTCGTCACGGTGCCGGTCCGGCTCCGGACGGAGGTCGTCGGGCTCCAGGTCACCCTGGACGAGGACGAGGCCCGCAGCCGGTCCGCGGCGCTGCGCCGCAGCCTCCTCGTGGTCTTCGGTCTGGGCGCCCTGGGCGCCGTCCCCCTCATGCTCCTGCTCGGCGGCCGCAGGTTGCTGCGCCGGCACCGCGACGAGGTGCACCTGTCCGGCACGGACGACCTCACCGGCACCGGCTCCCGCCGGGCCTTCCCCGTCGACCTCGAGGCCTTCGTGTCCGCCGTCCGCCAGGACGAGCAGTCGCTGTCGGTCCTCGTCGCCCAGGTCGGCGGCCTCGACGCGGTCACCTCGACCCTCGGCCGCCGCCGCAGCGACGCCTTCCTCGCCGACGTCGCCGCCCTGCTCCACGAGCGCCACCCGCACCGGGTCTACCGCCTCGGCGGCGACGTCTTCGCCGTCGTCCTGCCGGGGATCGGCCCGGACGACGCCTTCCTGCTCGCCGACGCCCTGCGCACCGAGGTCGCCGACCGCCTCCCGCCGCTCGCCCTCACCGTCGGCGTCGCCGGCCTCGACGAGCGCTGCACGGACGCCGAGACCCTCCTCATCGCCGCCGACTCGGCCCTCGACGAGGCCCGCCAGCTCGGCGGCAACCGGGTCGTCGGCCCCGGCGACTCCGCCTTCGGCCTGCGCTGGCTCGCCAACCGCCCGAGCGACTGACCCGCCCGCCCGGGCCGAGCCCCGGTCGAGGGGACAGCCGGTGGTTCAGCCGGTGGTGAGGTCCGCGAGCAGCCGGTCGGACGCCGCCCACGGGTCGGTGCGGCCGGCGACGACGTCGGCGGCGAGGT
>JACRAB010000329.1 GCA_016213575.1 Actinomycetota bacterium | reverse complement strand
GTCGGCAAGCCCCGGGTCGAGGCGGTCGGCGAGGTCGGCCGGGCCGTCGCGATCCTCGAGTACTACGCGCAGGCCGCCTACGCCCCGCTCGGGGCGACGCTCCCGGCGAGCCTGCCCGGGCTGCTCTACACCGAGCGCCGCCCGCACGGGGGCGCCGGTCTCGTGACGCCGTGGAACTTCCCGCTCGCGATCCCGCTGTGGAAGGCCGCGCCCGCGCTCGCGGCGGGCAACGCCGTCCTGCTCAAGCCGTCGCCGGACGCCACCGCGTCCGCGCTGTGGCTCGCGGAGCTGCTGGCCGGGGTGCTCCCGGCGGACCTGTTCCGGGTGCTGCCCGGCGGTGCGGAGACCGGGACGGCGATCTGCGACGCCGCGGACGTCGTGAGCTTCACCGGCTCGGTCGGTGTCGGCGGCCAGGTCGTCGCCCGGGCGGCGCAGCGCGGCGTCCACGTGCAGGCCGAGATGGGCGGCCAGAACGCCGCGATCGTGCTGCACGATGCCGATCCCGGGGTCGCCGCGGCGCAGATCGCCGGCGCCGCGATGGGCTTCGCGGGCCAGAAGTGCACCGCCACCCGCCGTGTCGTGGTCGTCGGCGGCGAGCAGCGGGCGGCCACGGTCATCGAGGCGCTCGTCGCCGCCGTCCGGGGCCTGCAGCCCGGCGACCCGTCGCAGGCGGGGGTGCTCGTCGGCCCGGTCATCGCCCCGGCGGCCCGGAGCAAGGTGCTCGACGCGACGGCGGCCGTCACGTCGGCCGGCGGCCGGGTGCTCGCGGGCGGCACCGCCGTCGACCGCGACGGCTGGTTCGTCACGCCCACCCTCCTCGACGGGATCGCCGCCGACCACCCCGTGGCGACGACGGAGACGTTCGGCCCGATGGCCGTCGTCCAGCGCGCCGCGGACGTCGCCGAGGCGGTCGCGCTCGCCGAGGGCGTCGACTTCGGGCTCGTGACGAGCGTCCACGGCCGGGACAGGGGGGAGATCCTCGAGGTCGTCCGCGGCGTCCAGACCGGCATGGTCAAGGTCAACGCCCCGACGACCGGGGTCGACTTCTGGGCGCCGTTCGGCGGCGAGCGGGACTCGTCCTACGGGCAGCGCGAGCAGGGCCTCGCGGCCCTCGACTTCTACTCCTCGGTCCGTACGATCACGCTGAGCCCGCACCCGTGAGCGTGCTCGTCCCCGTCCCCACGACGAGACCGGCGAAGGGTTCCCGCTGAGATGATCGCCGCCCCCGCACTGCGCGACCTGCCCCTCATCGACGCCGACCAGCTCCGCGGGCTGGTCCCGATGACCTCGGCCGTCGTCGCCCTCGAGGCGGCGCTGCTCGACGGCGGGGTCCCGGGGGCGACGCCACCGCGGACGACGGTGCTCACCGGGGCCGGGCAGGTGCTCCTCATGCCCGCGGCGACGCAGCGCTACGTCGGGGTCAAGCTCGTCACCGTCGCGCCGGACAACGGGAACCTCGGCCTGCCGCGGATCCAGGGCGTGTACGTCCTCATGGACGCCGTGACGCTGTCGCCGCGTGCGCTCATCGACGGTGTCGCGCTGACCAGCCTGCGCACCCCGGCGGTGTCGGCGGTGGCGATCCGCCGGCTCGCCGTCCAGGGACCGGTCCGGCTCGTCGTCATCGGCACCGGCCCGCAGGGGTACGGGCACGTCGAGGCGGTGGCCGCCGTCCGGCAGGTCGCGCACGTGACCGTCGTCGGCCGGGACCGCGGTCGGGCCGTCGAGATGGCGCAGTGGGCCGCGCAGAACGGGATCGGCGCGGACGTCGTCGCCGGCTCGGACCTGCCCGACGACCTCGAGGCGCCGATCCGGGCGGCCGACGTCGTCGTCTGCGCGACGACGTCCCGGTACCCGGTCTTCGACTCGCGCTGGCTCGGGGACGAGGCGACCGTCGTGGCCGTCGGCAGCCACGAGCCGGACGCCCGCGAGGTCGACTCGGACCTCGTCGCCCGGGCGACGGTCGTCGTCGAGGGCAAGGAGTCCGCGCTGCGCGAGGCGGGCGACGTCATCATGCCGATCCGGGACGGCGAGGTGGGCCCGGACGTCATCGCCGGCGACCTGCCCGGTCTCGTCAAGGGCTGGACCCAGCCGGTGCCGGGCAGGCCTCGCTTCTTCAAGAGCGTCGGTGAGGCGTGGGAGGACCTCGTCGTCGCGGGGGAGGCGCTCGACCGGCTCATCGGTGACACGGCAGCGCGCGGGATCCCGCTCGGAGGGCTGCGATGAGACCCTGCGGCGGCGCGTCGTGAGCGTGCCGGACGGCGTCGCCGCGATGCTGCCGGTGCTCCCGGTCCGCGGCACGATGCGGGACCAGGTCGCCGACAGCCTGCGGGCCGCCGTCGTCGCCGGCCAGATGGCTCCCGGCGAGGTCTACTCCGCCCCGGCCCTCGCCGAGCGGTTCGGCGTCTCGGCCACGCCCGTCCGCGAGGCGCTCCTCGACCTCGTCCGCGACGGGCTGATGGAACCGGTGCGCAACAAGGGGTTCCGGGTCACCGCGCTGTCGTCCGCCGAGCTCGACGCGACCGGTGACGTCCGTGCGCTGCTCGAGCCGGAGGCCGCCGCCCGGGCCGCGCGCCGTCCCGAGGCCGAGCGCCGCGCCGCCGTCGAGCGGCTGCGTCCGGTGGCCCGCCGGATCGTCGAGGCGGCCCGGTCGGGGGACGTCGTCGGGCACGTCCGCGCGGACCGGGAGTTCCACGCCGGGCTGCTCGAGCTCACCGGCAACCCGGTGCTCGCCGAGACCGTCATGCGGCTGCGCGACCGCTCCCGGCTCTACGGCCTCCCGCGCCTGGCCGAGCGCGGCACCCTGAGTGACACCGCGCGCGAGCACGACACGATCCTCGACCTCGTCGCCGCCGGTGACGCCGAGGCCGCCGCCGCGGCGATGCGCCACCACGTCGGTCACGTCCGCGGCGAATGGTCCGGCTGACCGCTCGTGCTCGCGGCACGTACCGGTTCCGGGGTCTGCCGGGCCGCGGATCGGTACTCGCCGCGAGCATCGCCGGGGTGGTGGGGCTGGCCGGGTGCGGGGTCGTGGGCGGCGGTGCGGTGGGTGGCGCGGCTGTGGCGCCTGATGGCTCGCTCGCCGACGAGTGCGGTGCCGTCCCGCCCGGCGCCCGCCGCGTCACGTTCCAGGGCTCGGACGGCGCGGACCTCGGTGCCGCAGCCGTCGGCCGGCCCACGGCGGTGCGTTCCGTCGTCCTCGTGCACGGCGGCAGCCAGACCCTGTGCGACTGGCTCGACATCGCCGTGACGCTCGCGGAACGCGCGGACGCCGAGGTCCTCCTCCCGGACCGCCGCGGCGTCGGCTCGAGCTCGCAGGCCCAGACCGACGCAGCGGACCCGCCGGACGACGTCCTGCGCGCCGCAGCATGGTTCGCGCCGCGCGGCCGCTCCGGCGTCACCTACGCCGGGTCGTCGGCCGGCGCACCGGTCGCCCTCGCCGCGGCGGCCCGGGCGCAGGACGTGTGCTCGATAGCACTGGTCTCCCCGGCGGCTGTTCCTGATGTCCCCGTCGGCACCTTCGAGCGGCTCGACGCCCCGCTGTGGACCGTCGTCGAGGCCGGTACGCCGAGGTTCCGCGACACCGCCCGCGAGCTGGCCCGGCTGGCCCCCACGGCCGCCGCGGCGGGCGGGCAGACCGAGGTCGCCGGCACGACCGACCACAGCAGCGGTCTCGTGGAGAACCACCCCGAGGCCCTCGACGTCCTGGTGGCCGCCGTCCGTTCGTGCGGCTGACGGAACAACGGCCGGGGACCGTCTTCGAGCCGCGCACACGGGCCCACGGGGTTGCGTCCAGCGTTCGCTCGCGGTTCAGGCGGAGCGTTTCCAGGTGTCGTCGGGAGGGACCTGGGTCCAGATCGGCGGGGTGAGGTCGATCGGGGTGAGCCCTGTCCGATTCGGACCCAGGCCGCGGGCGTCCGCGTCGTCGTCGAGGGCGAGACGTAGTTGCTGTCCGATCCGTTGTGCGGCGGCGTGCGTCTGGTGGTGGAGATTGCGGGTCGGGCGGCGTTCGGGGTCGATCCAGGACGGTGGCCGTACCCAGGGGGATCCCGTCGATGACCCGGACCACCCACAGTCCGGCGTGGACCTGCTGATGATGGTTCGGGCACAGGCTGACCAGGTTGTTCAGGTCGGTCGCACCGCCGTGCTCCCACGGGACGATGTGGTGTGCGTCGGTGCCTTCGTGCGGGACCGGGCACGCCGGGATCACGCACCCGCTGTCCCTGGCTGCGAGCGCCTTGCGTTGTGCGGGTGTCGCCAGCCGGTGGGCCCGGCCTACGTCCAGCGGTGCTCCGTTGCTGTCCAGCAGGACTTTCGTCAACGTTGCGGTGCAGGCGAGATAGGCGAGCAGGTGGGACCCGATCGGTCCGTGCCGGTGCAGCGTCGCGAACCCCGCAGCCCGTCCCACCCGATGTGCCGCTGTGTCCCCGGATCCGTTGTCGAAGAACGTCTCTGGGACGGGCGCGTCGGTATCGATGCCGGCGTCAGGCGCCGCATCCATCCGCGCATCCCTGCCCGTATCCGCACCGGCAGCCGTCGCGGCCCGCCGGCGGACCTGGTCGGCGGCCGCGCCTGCGGCGGCGACCTGCTCGACCGTTGCCGTCACGAGCAGATTGACCAACGGAGATGCCTCACCGCCGGTGCCGCTGTTGAGGCCTGCACGGAGCAAGGCCATCACGGCGTCGTACCTGCGCATCGCGACGGTCCGGTCGTCCTTGACCAGGGTGACCTGCTCGGTGCCGGTGTCGTCGACGGTGAGGACCTGCTGCGCCGGTCGCGGCTTGCCGGCAGCGGAGAGCATCGCGGACAGCACCGCGGTGTCGGCGGGCGTGAGGGTCATCCGTAGTGAGCCCATCCCGGTCGAGTCCTTCACCAAGGAGAGGCCGCGGCGCAGGTGGGCGTCCTCGTCGAAGTCTTCTTCCCGGTCGGGGTCGAGGACCCGGACCAGTTCGTCGACGAGCCGGTGGATCGCCCGGACCGGGAACCGCCGGCACTGCTCGGCCAGGAACGCGTCGGCGATCTCCATCCCGGACTTCAGCTCACCGGTGGCCTCGTCCTCGAGGAGCACGATCCGCAGCCGCTTCGGCAGCCGAGACACCGCCCGTACACAGGCGTCGGCGTGCTCGCGGGTGATCTCACCGGCCGCCAACGCAGCACCGACCTGCGGCAGCGACCCGGAGTCCGCGTCCAACGCGTGCGCCGCCCGCGCGTCGGCGGTCGCCCTGCCCGGGTCCACGTTCAACCGGCCGGTCAGGAACGCCGCCGCGACCTTCCCCTCACTCGCCCCCGGGACCGCCTCGGGGCGTTCGTCGAGGACCTTGATCACCGCCAGCCGGGCCGCTTCCGCGGACGCCATGGCCCGGGTGAACGCTTCCACCGCGTCGCGGGCTTCGCTGTCCGACAGCGACCACGCGCACCGCGCCGCGTCCAGCACGACCGCGGTCGCGGCGTCCATCGCAGCGATCCCCGCGAACAGGTCATGCACCGGCAGCGACTCCTCGTCGCGCTCGTCGCGAAGCGCCCGGTGCTCACGCGACGAGTCATGACCAGCCGGCATCGAGGTGTCCGGCTCCCTGCCGGGCACCCCACTACGTGCCTGCTCGTCGCTGCTCACGAAACCAACACTAGGGACGGGGTCCGACAGTCTGACCCTCGCGAGACCCGTTCCTGCGCAACAACTTTGCGTGAGTCACCATCACTCACGAACAGTCGCCACGGCGCCCGACAGACCGCACCAGGCATGACCCGCACCCGGAGGGGCACGGCACGAGGATCCCGACGACACCCGAGGAGCCGACCCATGAAGCCGCAGGACCAGCAGCCCCGGCAGGACCAGTTCACCCCCACCGACCCGAGCGCGCAGACCGGCGCACCGACGGACGAGGGCGAGCAGATCGCCCACCCTGGCCGCACCGACGAGATGCGCGAGACGCCCGACCACGGCGAGGACAGCTACCGGGGCACCGACCGGCTGACCGGCAGGAAGGCCCTCGTGACCGGAGGCGACTCGGGCATCGGCCGGGCCGTCGCCTTGGCCTACGCGCGCGAAGGCGCCGACGTCGCGATCGTCTACCTCGACGCCGAGGAGAGCGACGCGACGCAGACCGCGGCGCTCGTCGAGGAGGCAGGGCGCCGCTGCGTGCGGATCCCCGGTGACCTCCGCGAGGAGTCGTTCTGCGAGAAGGCCGTCGGGACGACGGTCGCCGAGCTCGGCGGCCTCGACATCCTCGTGAACAACGCGGCCTACCAGATGTCGCAGGACGGCGGTCTGGCCGACATCACGACCGAGCAGCTCGACCGGGTCATGAAGACCAACGTCTACGCGATGTTCTGGCTGAGCAAGCACGCACTGCCGCACCTGCAGCCGGGTGCTTCGATCATCAACACCGCGTCCGTGCAGGGGTTCACGCCGTCGCCGAACCTGCTCGACTACGCGACGAGCAAGGCCGCGATCGTCAACTTCACCCGCGGGCTGGGCCAGCAGCTCGCCGAGCAGGGGGTCCGGGTCAACGCCGTCGCACCCGGCCCCGTCTGGACGCCGCTCATCCCCGCCACGATGGACGCCGAGAAGGTCGCCTCCTTCGGCGAGCAGTCCCCGATGGGGCGGGCCGCCCAGCCGGCCGAGCTCGCACCGACCTACGTCGTCCTCGCGAGCGCGGAGTCCGGCTACATCACCTCCGAGACGATCGCCGTCAACGGCGGGACCCCCGTGCACTGAGACCTCGGCGCACGAAGACCCCGGAGCGACGTCGGCCCCCGTCCCGGACGGGACGGGGGCCGGCGCCACGCACGAACGACAGACCGGACGGCAGGTCACCCCGCCCGGACGGCGGCCTCGATCCGGTCGCCGATCGTCTTGTCGATGTTCCGCCAGTACTCGAACGCGCGCAGCAGCACCGGCTCCGACACGCCCTGGAGCAGGTGCCCGGACACGTTCGACACGAGCCGGTCGCGCTGCGCGTCGTCCATCACCTCGCGGACGAGCGTGCCGGCCTGGCCGAAGTCGTCGTCCCGCTCCCGCAGCGTGTACGCCGAACGCACCATGTCGCCGTCCGACTCCCAGGTCCCGGCACTGCCGGCCCGCACCGGGTCGGCCGCAGGGCCGCCGTACGAGTTCGGCGCGTACACCGGGTCGGCGGCGTTCACGGTGCGCATCGCCCCGCCCTTGGAGTACGCGTGCACCGGCGACTTCGGCTGGTTCACCGGGATGTGCTTGTAGTTGACACCGAGCCGGGCGCGGTGCGCGTCGGCGTAGGAGAACCCGCGCGCGAGGAGCATCTTGTCCGGTGAGAGCCCGGTGCCCGGCACGAGGTTGTTCGGCTCGAACGCGGCCTGCTCGATCTCGGTGTGGTAGTCGGAGACGTTGCGGTCCAACGTCATCCGGCCGACCTCGACGAGCGGGTAGTCCCCGTGCGGCCACACCTTCGTGAGGTCGAACGGGTTGATGGAGTAGGTCTTCGCGTCCTCGTACGGCATCACCTGGACCTTGAGGGTCCACGACGGCAGGTCACCGTTCTCGATCGCGGAGTAGAGGTCGCGCTGGTGGTAGTCGCCGTCCGAGCCGGCGAGACGGTCCGCCTCCTCCTGCGTCAGGCAGTCGATGCCTTGGTCGCTGCGCCAGTGGTACTTGACCCAGAACCTCTCACCGGCAGCGTTCGCCCACGAGTACGTGTGGCTCGAGTACCCGTTCATCGTGCGCCACGACCGCGGGATCCCGCGGTCGCCCATGAGCCACGTCACCTGGTGCGCCGACTCGGGCGACAGCGTCCAGAAGTCCCACTGCATGTCGTGGTCGCGCAGGTTGTTGTCCAGGCGCCGCTTCTGCGAGCGGATGAAGTGCTGGAACTTCATCGGGTCGCGGACGAAGAACACCGGGGTGTTGTTGCCGACGAGGTCGAAGTTGCCCTCGCTCGTGTAGAGCTTCACGGAGAAGCCGCGCGGGTCGCGCCAGGTGTCGGGCGACCCGCGCTCGCCGGCCACGGTGGAGAAGCGCACGAGCGTCTGGGTCTGCGTGCCCGGCTGGAACACCGCGGCGTGCGTGTACGCACTCACGTCACCGGTCACGACGAACGTGCCGAAGGCACCTCCGCCCTTGGCGTGCGGCTGGCGCTCGGGGATGTTCTCCCGGTTGAAGTTGGCCATCTGCTCGAGCAGGTAGTGGTCCTGGAGCAGCACCGGACCGTCGGGGCCGACGGTGAGCGAGAACTCGTCGCTCGCGACCGGCACCCCGCCGTCCGTCGTCGTGTACGGCCGCTGCCCGTCCTGCGACGGCTGCGCGCCGGCAGCCTGGACGGCGTCCGGCGCCTGTCGGGGATCTGCCTGTCGGGGATCTGTCGTCGTCATTCGCGCATCAGCCTCTCAATTCGACACAGTTCGCCCAGTTTCGTCGGATTCTGGAACCGGTCAATTCTGGATGCACCCCGCCGCCGCACCGAATGGTCGCGGTGATCGACTGGCATACTCCGCCGCATGCGCCTGTCGGGGGTCCGCGTCGCCGTCCTGTCCGCCACCGCCGCCCTGCTGCTGGCGGGCTGCTCCGTCCTCGGGTCGGACGACGACACCGAGGCCACCGTGGGGCCGGCCCCGATCGGCACGGTCGGGGTCGCCCCGGGCAGCGCCACGGTCGACCCGGACGACGGGACGGCCACGGACGACGACACCCCCTCCGACGACGCGCAGGCCTCGGACGACGCCACCGACGACCCGGCGCAGGACGACCCCTCCGACGACCCGAGCATCGGCCCCGTCCAACGCGGCGACGTCGACCCCGACGACCCGCTCGGCGTCGCGAAGGCCTTCGGTGTGACGCTCGTCGACCCGGTCGCAGCCGGGATGGCCCAGTTCGGCCAGGTCGGGTTCCGCAGCCCGTCCGGGCGGATCCTCTGCGCCGTCCGCGACTCCGACGGCGCCGACCCCGGCAGCGCGCGCTGCGACGTCATCGACCACACCTGGAAGAACCCGCCGAAGCCGGCGGACTGCGAGCTCGACTGGGGCTCGTCGGTCCAGGTCACCCAGGGGGCCGGCAAGGCCCGCTTCGCCTGCGTCGGCGACGTCGCGACCGACGGCCCCGCCTCGCTCGGCTACGGCCGGGCCGTGCTCGTCGGCTCGATCCTCTGCATCAGCCGGACCTCAGGGGTCGAGTGCCTCACGGTCGACGGCTCGAACCACGGCTTCCGGGTGTCCCGGGCCGCCTACAAGCTCTACTGACGAACCAGAGGAGCCTCGCTTCTGCCGATGGCCGACCCCGCAGAGCTTCCCTACCGCTGGGACCTGGTCACCCCCGACCGGCTCGGGTCTCTGCTCGACGGTACGACGCCGCCCCGGCTGTGGTTCCTCGACGAGCTCGTCCCGGCCGCGGGAAAGGTACTCGCCCGCAGCGGTGGCGGGCATCTCGTCTTCGTCGGCAGGTCGCTCGACTCGATGTTCGACCTGCTGAGCGGCGCGCTCTCCGGCATCACCGGTGCCCCGTCCCTCGCCCGCCTGCCGGTCTCCTTCGCCCGGCCCTTCGTCCCACGAGGACGATGGGGAGGCCGGACGAGCGATCTCACCCCGGCCCAGATCCGCAGGGTCCGGGACATCCTCACCGAGATCGACGCGGCCCCCTCAGCCATCGTGACGCGCCGCCGCCCGACAACCTTCGTGGACGTCGTGCACCGCGGGTCCACGTTCACCGAGCTCTACGGCATCGTCCGGGACTGGGTCGTCGAGGAGCACGTCGACCGGAACGCCGCTCGCCGCAAGCTCCGGTTCGTCGGCGTGACGTCCAGGGAGCAGACGAGCCCCAACACGTTCCGGTGGCAGCAGCACGCGCCGTGGACGTCCGAGCTGCCGGCGCGCGGCGTCCTCAACGTCTCCGTCCACCGGGACACGTGGAGCTACCTGGCGGACCAGCAGACCAAGCTCACCCGCACGTTTCCCCCGCACAGGTGGACCGTCGATCCCGAGGTCGAGCCGGAGCCGAGGCCGACCGCGCCACCGGCCAAGAAGGCGGGGCGACCGGCGGCGGAGACGCTCGAGGAGCGGCGCCAGCGGCTCCGGCGCGACGCCCTCGCCGAGGCCGTCGCCCTGGTCGAGGCGGGCCGGTCGGCAGCTGTCCGGCAGGCACTCTCACGGGTTGCCGGTGGGGAGCCGACCGTCGCCGAGCCCTGGTTGCGTGACCTCGTGACGCGGCTCGCCCGACCACACTGACCGGCCGGGCAGCCGTCCGCGTCACGCCCCCGTCGGCGCGGTGTACTCCGTCTCGTCCGCGAGCGCGGCCTCGACCGACGGGTAGAGGAAGAACACCCGGTCGAGCGAGGTGATCTTCAGGACCGCGCGGACCGGCGGCCGGCAGGCTGCCAGGCGCATCGTGCCGCCGGCGATCCGGAGCCGCTTGAGCCCGGTGACGAAGACGCCGAGGGCCGACGAGTCGAGGAAGGGCACCGTCGACAGGTCGAGGACGACGTGCCGCACCCCCTCGTCGACGAGCTCGATGAGGCGGCGCCGCAGCTCCGGGCCGGTCGCGACGTCGATCTCGCCGTCGACCCGGACGACGGCCCACTCCGCCGTGCCGCTGCCGTCGCTCTCCGGCGCGGAGACGACCAGGGTCTCGACGGACAGGCCAAGCCCGGGCGCGGGCTCCGCCTGTGACCTAGGGCCGGACGGCGACCCCGCGGACGGCGCACCGCCGGGCGTCGAGGCGTCGGACAGCGCCGGGGCGGACACCATCGAGTCGGTCACGTCGTACTCCTTCGGTCGTGGACGAGAGGGATCGTCGGACGCCTCCCGCCGGACCGCAACACGAGGCGCCCCGACCAGAAAGATGATCTGAGTTTGACGAATCAGGATTGAGACACGGGTCGGCTGGGAAAGGTCTGGTCGCGACGGTCGACGGTGAACCGGCGCAGACCGCCCCTCCCCCAAGGAGCACAGCCATGCCCCGAGCGCCCCGCCAACGTGCCACGACCGTCCTGTGGGAAGGCCGTCGCCGGATCAGCGTCGCGCCCCTGCCCGGGCGCGGCCTGTACGTCCGCCACCTCGCCAACCCCGAGGGCGTCGATGCCGTCCACCGCCCCACCGTGGGCTGGGCGGGCGGCCCGAGCCGCGGCGGCGCCTTCTCCACGGCGTGGCTGCGGGCGCGGCTGCCGGAGACGGACGTCGTGCACGTGCTCGGCCTGCGCCCCGGGCAGCACCCGGACGACGTCCGCGCCGCCGTCGACCTCGTCCGCGGCTCGGGCACCCCGCTCGTCGTCACCGGCTACAACCTCGGCGACCCGGACACCCCCGAGGGGGCCCGCCTCGCCGATCAGCTCGACGTGCTCGTCCCCGCCGCCGACGCGGTCGTCACCCTCACCGAGCCCGCCGCGCAGCAGATGCGCAAGCGCTGGGACGTCGAGCCCGTCGTCCTGCCGCACCCGCACGTCGTGAACTTCGTCCGCATGCGCCAGGACCGGCCCGTCCCGCACCCCTCCGGCCGCGGCCGGCTGCGCGTCGGCACGCACCTCGGCAGCATGCTCGGCGGCACCGAGCAGGTCGAGCTCGTCACGGCGCTCGCGGACGCCGTCCGCCGCACCCCGAACGCCGACCTCGTCGTCCACGCGCACCGCACCGTGCGCGACGCCGGGGCCCTCAGCTGCTCGGACGCCTACGAGCACGTCGAGGCCGCCGTCCGGTCCGCCGGCGGCCGGCTCGTGCTCCACGACCGCCTCAGCGACGGCGCCCTCTGGGACCACCTCGCCGGCCTCGACGTCTCCGTCGTCCCCGACCTCCCCGGCGCGCACTCGATCTGGCCGGAGGCCTGCGCAGACCTCGGCACCTGGGCGGTCCTCGCGCAGGACAGCTTCGCCGCCGCGCAGCGACCGTGCCTCACCTACCGCCGGGACGGCGGGCCCGCCGCCCGCGCGGACGACCTCGCTGCGGCCCTCGCGACCGCCGCCTCCACCCCGGCCCCCCGGTCCGACACCGAGGAGCGCTGGAGCGAGCGGGTCCGGATCGCCGAGAGCCTGCGGAGCACGTACGAGGAGATCCTCGGCATCGCGGGCAAGCGGCGGCTGCGCTACAGCGCCTGACCCCTCAGGTCCGGGGAGCAGCCGCCGACAGGTGACCCGAAGGACGGTCGCCGGGACCCGGCGCCGCAGCACCGCACCGGTGCCGGACCCGAGGAGGCGACATGGGCCACGAGCTCGTCGACTTCCTCCGGGCACGCCTCGACGAGGACGAGGCCACCGTCCGGTCCGCATCTCCCGGGCCGTGGTGGCTGGTGCAGAACCACTTCGAGGGCGACAACGTCGTCCAGGTCCGGTCCGCCCGGACCGAGGGCGACGCGGTCCACGGCCAGTGGACGCTCGTCGCCCGGTTCACCGCGATGCCGGACACCGCGATCACCCGGCTGCGGATGGCCGCGGACAGCGTCTACATCCAGGGGATGGACCCGGCGCGCGCGCTCACCGAGCTCGAGGCCCGGCGCGCGGTCGTCGAGCTGTGCGCGCGGACCGTGTGCGCCGGACCCGGTGTCGAGGTCACGCGCCGCGAGCGCCGGCAGGCGACCGCCGTCCTGCTCGCCCTCGTCGCGCCCTACCGCGAGCACGCGGACTTCCGCGCGGAGTGGACGGCGCAGGAGGAGCAGGCCCCGGAGGGCTACGCCGAGGCCGAGGCAGCCGCGCAGGCCCAGGCAGCCGCACGGGCGGCCGCCGCGTCGGCACCGCCTCCCCCGCCTGCCGTCGCACCGAGAGCTCCCGTCGCGAACGCCGCGCACGTAGGCTGACGGCTTCCCGCTCCGGTCCCCCGGGAGGCAGCCGTGCCCGCAGACCGTCCGGCAGCCGGACTGCACGCCTACCGCGCCGACCACGCCTTCGACGGCACCCGGATGCTGCCCGGCGGCGCGCTCGTCCTCGTCGAGGGCACCGCGATCGTCGGGGTCGAGCCCGCCTCCGCCGCCGTGCCCGACGGCTGCCCGGTCACCCACCTGCCCGGCACGACGCTGATGCCGGGGCTCGTCGAGACCCACACGCACCTGTGCGGCGACTCCGGCCCCCGGGCGCTCGAGCAGCTGCCCGAGCTGACGGACGACGACCTCGACGCGATCGTCCAGCGGTCCCTCGCCGAACAGCTCGCCGCCGGGGTGACCGCCGTCCGCGACCTCGGGGACGCGCACTGGACGGTCGTCGACCGGCACCGCCGCCACCCGGACGGCCCGACCGTCGTCGCGTCCGGCCCGCCGGTCACCGTGACCGCCGGCCACTGCTGGAACATGGGCGGCGAGGCCGACGGCCCGCAGGCCCTGCTCGCAGCCGTCCGGGAACGCGCCGCGCGCGGCGCCGACGTCGTCAAGGTGATGGCGAGCGGCGGCATGATCACCGCCACGACGGACGTCACCAAGCCGCAGTACCCGCTCGACGACCTGCGCCTCGTCGTCGGGGCCGCGCACGCGGCCGGGCTGCCTGTGACCGCCCACGCGCACGCCGTCGCCGCCGTCGACCTGTGCCTGCAGGCCGGGGTCGACGGCATCGAGCACTGCACGTGCGTCGGCGGAGACCGACCCGGCATGCACGCCCCGCCGGACCTCGTCGCCCGGCTCGCGGCGTCCGGCGTCGTCGTCTGCCCGACCCAGGGCCACGTGCCCGGCTCGACCTACCCGCCGAGCATCCGGGCCGTCATGGACCGCACCGGGATCACCCCCGAGGGCATCGTCGACCACGTCCGGACGCTCGTCGAGGGCGGCGTCCGGCTCGTCGCGGGCTCCGACTCGGGGATCTACCCCGACAAGCGGCACGGCGTCCTGCCGTGGTCGCTCGCCGAGCTCGTCGGGGCGGGCGCCGGCCCGGTCGCGGCGCTCGCCGCGGGGACGGCGCACGCGGCCGACGCCATCGGCCTCGGCACCCGCACCGGCCGGCTCCGCGCCGGCCT
>JACRAB010000323.1 GCA_016213575.1 Actinomycetota bacterium | reverse complement strand
TCGAGACCGTCCGGCGCCAGGACGCCGCGGTCGCGGCGCTCGCGGGCCTGCGGCCGTACCCGGCGGCGGTCGACGCCGCGGCCGGGTCGGACGCCGGCGCGATGGCGGAGGTCCGGGACGCCGTCCGACGCACGGCCACCACGCTCGAGCCCTCGGCCGCCGCCCGCTCGGCGAGCGTGCAGAGGTTCGCGGAGGTCACCGCGCAGCGGTCGGCCGCGCTCGACAAGGCACTCGCCGCGGTGGCGGGCGAGCTCCGGGCGGCGGCCGACGCGGCACGGGCGCAGGCGGCGCGCCGCGCCGCGGCGATCCTGGCCGCGACCGCAGCCACCGCGGTGACGGCGGCCCTCGTCGCCCGGTCGGTGACCCGTCGCAGGTCGGACCGGTCCGCGCTCAGAGCGTGAGCACCGCCTCGCCGAGCGACTGCTCGACCGGCGCGCACGGCCGGCCGCGTGCGATCTCGACGAGCCCGGCGTCGAGCGCGTCGAGGTCGGCCGGGTCGGTCGACCCGGTGATGTACGGGTCGTGCCGCCACGTGCGCAGGTTGATGACGTGCAGGGCGGCCATCCGGGCGGTGTCGGGCTGCCAGGCGACGACGGCGGCGTGCTCGACGGTCAGCCCTGCGGCGGCGCCGAGGGCGCCGAGCCGGTCGCCGATGTCCAGCGCCTGGCCGTGGTGGCGCTGCAGGTCCGCGACGAGGCCGTAGTAGCGGTGCAGGACGGGGTCCGCGCTGTCGAGCGCGGCGACCTCGTGGAGCACGAGCCGGCCGCCGTCCGCGAGCGCCCCGGCCCAGGTCCGCAGCGCCTCGACGGGGGCGGCGAGGTGCGTGAGGAGGAACCGGGCGTGGACGACGTCCGCCGGGTCGACCGGCAGCGGCGCCCGGGTGGCGTCCGCCTCCACGTAGGTCACGCCGTCCGACCCGTCGTCCGACCCGCCCTCCGACCCGCCGTCCGACAGTTCCCGCCGGGCGAGCGCGAGGAACTCCGCCGACCGCTCGACCCCCGTCGTCCGGGCCGCGCCGGTCGCCGCGTGGAGCAGCCGGGTCGTGTGCCCCGGCCCGCAGCCGAGGTCGACGGCGTGCCGGACCGGGCGCGCGGCGTCCGGCGGGACGCACCGGGCGAGCAGGTCCCGGGTCGGCGGCGCGAAGAGATCGGCCAGCAGCGCGAGCCGGTGGGCGGCGTCCGGGGTGGTGCCGAACGTGTAGACGTCGGCGGCGCGGTCGTTCACCGCGCCATCCTCGCGCGCCAGGATGGTCCGGTGGAACCGCTGCGTCTCGCCGGCCGGGTCGTGCGTGGCCCGCTCCCGTTCGCACCGTGGAGGGCGGCGGGCGGGCCGCCGGTCGTCCACGACGGCGACGGCGTCGAGACCCTCACCGCGCCCACCGTCCTCCCGCTCGCGTGCCCGGCGTGCGAGGCGGCCGTCGGCCTCGACGTCGCGACCGTCCTCTCCGCCGAGGCCCTGCCTGCGCGGTCCGGGGAACCGTGGGTCGACGCGCTCGTCGCGGCCTACGGGCTCGTCGTCCACGGCACGGGCGACTTCCGGGCCGTCGTCGACGACCTCGGGCTGCTCGCCCTCCCGGTCCGGCTGCGGTGCACCGGCTGCACGAGCCCGCTGCTCGCGGTGCTGGCGTACGGCGAGTACCAGCCGATGCGCTGGGTGGCGACCTTCCACGGGCTCGCCGTGCTCGAGGACTGAGCGGTCCGCCGGGCCGGCCCTGGTGGAGCGGTCCGGACGACGGACGTCCGGCGCGCGCCTGCCCACCCGGGGCGCGCGCCGGACGGCTCCGGCTCGTCGTGCGGCGCGGGTCAGCCGCCGGCGAGGATCTGGGCGAGGACGATCTTGACGATCATCGCGGCCGGGTAGACGAGGGCGTAGCCGAGGGCGACCCGGGTGTCGAACCCGGTGCGCTCGTTGGCGAACGCGAGGACGGCCGGCTGGGTCTGCACCCCGCCGAGGACGCCGGCCAGCCGGGTCGGGTCGATCTTGTGGACGACGGTGCCGACGACGGCCAGGGCGACCGCGGTGAGCGAGGTGAGGACCAGGCCGAGGAGGCCGATCCGCCAGCCGAGGCTCGACGTCACGGCAGAGGTGAACGAGCCGCCGGCCCGGGTCCCCGCGTAGGCGAGGAAGGCGAGCATCCCGAACGTCGAGAGCGTGGACGCCGCGGGGTGCGCGAGCGACGTCACGAGCGGACCGACCCGGCCGAGGCGGCCGAAGACCAGCCCGACGAGCAGCGTGCCGCCCGCGGCGCCGATGGCGAAGCCGCCGCCGGGCAGCGGGATGTGCGCTGTCCCGATGAGGACCCCGAGCGACAGGCCCAGGGCGAGGCCGACCGGGTTGATGTCCGACAGGCCGCGCTCGGAGTCGCCGAGGAACGACGAGACCTCCTTCATCCGCTTCACGGGGGCGATGACCCGCAGCCGGTCGCCCGGCAGGAGGATGAGGTCGTCGGCGGCGACCATGTCGACGTCGCCGCGGCGGACCCGGGTGATGGCCGCGCCGAACTTCTCGCCGAGCTCCAGGTCGTCGACCGTGCGACCCGCGAGCTCCTTGCGGGACAACGTGCTCCGCCGGAAGTCGCGGTCGCGGCGGTCGGCCTGCAGCACGTGCGACGAGCGGTGGCCGAGCTCGCGGGCGACGGCGTCGACGACGTCGCGCGGCCCGACGACGGTGACGAGGTCGCCCTCGCGCAGGGTCTCGTCGTCCTCGGCGACGAGCAGCACGTGGTCGGTGTGCGGCTCGCCGTGCATGACGCGGGAGAAGACGACCTCGCCGCCGCGCCGGTCGACGACCTCGGCGACGGTCGGCTCGTCGGTGCGCTCGACGCGGATCGTGAGGTTCGTCAGGCCGCGGGCCTGGCTGCCGCCGACGCGGCGGCGCAGGACGGTCGCGGTCGCGACGAGCATCCCGACGACCCCGAAGAGGTAGGCGATCGAGTAGCCGACGGTCGTCGCGGCCGCGTCGCCGGAGCGCTCGGTCGCGGCGGCGAGTGCCGGGGTGTTCGTCAGGGCGCCGGCGAAGGTGCCGGCGATCGTCGGGAACGGCAGCCCGAGCGCGTTGCCGCGCGCGGCCGCGACGCCGGCGACCGCGCCGAGCGTCGCCGTGACGGTGACGATGGGCCGCCAGCCGCCGCGCAGCGCGGCGAAGAAGGTCGGGCCGCTGATGATCCCGATCGTGTACGTGAACAGGACGAGCCCGAGGGTCCCCACGACCTCGGGCACGGCGAGCTTCACGTCGTTGGCGGTGGCGACCGCCGAGACGGCGATCGCGGTGAAGAGCACGGCGGCCGGGCCGATCGCCACGTCCGCGATGCGGACGGCGCCCAGCGCGGAGCCGATGCAGAAGAGACCGAAGAGCAGGACCAGGGGCTGCTCGCCGAGGAAGAGCAAGACGTCGTGCACGGTGGACCCACTTCGCTGTGCCAGGCCGGGGTGGCCCGGTCCAGGTACCAGGGTCCCAGCATCTGAAAGCGTTTGCGGTCGCCGAAGGTCCCGGTGGCGTCAGATCGCCCGGCGCAGCACCGGGACCCGCAGGATCACCCACGTCAGCGCGAGCGAGCCGGCGACCGTGAGAGCCAGGTGCGCCGCGGTGACGCCGACCCACATCGGCCACGCCTGCGGGGCGGGCCACAGCCGGCGCAGCGGGTAGAAGAAGAGCGGGTGCACGAGGTAGACGCCGAACGTCAGCGCCGACAGGGCCGCCGTCCGCCGGCCGGGCGCCCACCGCGTGCCGGGCGGGTGCCGCAGCCCCCAGGCCCGCAGCAGCAGGTAGGCCGACAGCGACATGACGACGACCGTCGGGGACAGGTACCCGTAGAGGTAGCGGCCCGGGTTGCCCCAGCCGACGAAGGCGGCGCTCGCCGCGACGAGCCCCGCGGTCGCGACGACCGAGCCGGCGAACGCCGCTGCCGCGCCCCGGACGGCCCGCCCGGACAGCGGCACGTCCCGCAGCAGCCAGCCGAGGGTGAAGTAGCCGGCGTAGGGGAGGAACCGGGTCGCCGCCGACGCGCCGCCGACGTCGAGGAACGAGGACAGCACCTGGTCGAGCGCACCGAGCCCGAGGAGCACCGCGCCGAACGCCGCCTGCATCCGGTGCGTCGTGTGCCGGACGACGAGCCGCAGGAACGGCGTGAGCAGGTAGAGCACGACGAGCACGTAGAGGAAGTAGAGCTGCAGGAACGGCGTGCCGGCGGCGACGTCGCGGGCCGCCTGGCCGGCGTCCAGGTCGTCGCCGAGGTAGAACGACCGGAAGGCGAGGTACACGGCCGTCCACACGACGAGCGGGACGCCGATCCGGCCCATCCGCCGGCGGTAGAAGTCCCGCGGCCGGTCGGTGCGCCGCGGGTCGAGGAGCAGCGCGCCGCTCACCATGAGGAAGACCGGCACGCACCAGCGGGAGGCCGAGTCGAGGATGTTCGCCGTCCACCAGGCGGCGGTCGCCGGGTCGCCGGCGTCCCGGCTGCCGACCTCCCCGCTCGTCTCGTGGACGACGACGACGGCGAGGATCGCGAGCACCCGGGCCAGGTCGAACCAGCCCGTCGGCTCGTGCGCGGCGGCCGCGAGGACGAGCGGCTCGGCGCGCGGGTCCGGCTCGTCGCTCGTCATGTCACCCGGATATCCCGTCGGGGCGCCGCGTGCGCGTCGAGCCGGGCCCGGGCCGGGCGGCGGGCCGTCAGGGGGTGAGGGACGCCGTGAGGTCGGCGGACCCCGACACGACGAGGCACAGGACGGTCCGCGAGCCCTCGGCCCAGTCGGCCGCGGTCGGCGGGATGCCGCTCAGGGGCATCGTCGTGGCGGACTCGACGAGGGCGGTCGGCGCCTGCAGCCGGCAGCCCTCCTGGCTGCTCGTGACGAGCGCCGCCGGGCCGGGGTAGGCCGCGGAGTCCGCGTAGGTCTCGGAGAGGTCGACCTCGCCGAACGCCTGCGCCTGGTGCGGGCCGGTGCAGTCGACGGCGACGACGTCGGGGTCGGCGTCGGCCGTGAGCGTGGTGGCGTCCCAGGCGAGGAGGCAGTCGCCCTGCTCGACCTCGGCACCGCTCTTCGTGAGGCCGTCCTGGGCGGCCGCGGCGGCCGGGTCGGCGGGGGTGTCGCCGGACGGCGCCGTGAGCTGCTGGCCGAGGAACACGGCGAAGACGAGGACGGCGAGGACGGCGACGGTCCACAGCCCGCTCAGCGCGAGGCCGGTCAGCGCGAGCCGGCGGCCGCCGACCCCGGGGCGCTTGGTGCGGACCAGGCCGGCGATGCCGAGCGGCACGGAGACGGGGACGAGGCCGACGATGCCGGTGACGAGCGCGGCCACGGCGATCTTCGACGTGCGCTCCGCGGGCCCGGTCTCCTGCTCGGGGAGGAGGACGAGTCCGGGCAGACCTTCGGTCGAACCGTCCATCGGGCCGAACACCCTCTCGTTCACGGAAGTCGCTCCTTCGCCCCACGGCTCCCGGGGGCGGGGCGGGACGGGCCGGGCGCCGGGCCGGTGCCCGGGACGGCCGGTCGAGCGGGACGCCGAAGGCTGGTCGCTCACAGCGCGACCATAGCGACTCGGTGCACGGTTGGGCAGAACCCGCGCCCGATCATCACGTGTGCGCAACGGGACGTAGGCGAAGAGTCATCACGAATCGGTCATGCCCTCCGGTCACGGAGGCTTTCGGTCGATACCAGGTGGTCGGACGGGCGCTAAAGTTGAGCGGAACAGACTCAAGTCTGCTCCCGTTGAACCGAACGGCCCTCGTCGCGCCGTACCGGAAGGCACCAGGACATGGATCTCAAGCTCACCACCCGCAGCCAGGAGGCCCTCACGGCCGCGGTCCGCCGCGCGTCCACGGACGGGCACCCGCAGGTCGAGCCCGCGCACCTCCTCGACGCCCGGCTCGCCCAGTCGGACGGCGTCGCGCCCGCCCTGCTCGGCGCCGTCGGTGCCGACCTCGCGGCCCTGCGCCGCACCGCCGACCGCGCGCTCGCGGCCCTCCCCGCGGCGTCCGGCTCGAGCGTCAGCTCGCCGAACCTGGCCCGGGGCACCTACTCCGCGATGACCGCGGCCGGCGACGTCGCCCGCGAGCTCGGCGACGAGTACGTCTCGACCGAGCACCTGCTCGTGGGTCTCGCGTCCGACAAGGGCACCGTGGGGTCCGCGCTCACCGCGGCCGGCGCCACGAAGGACGCCCTGCTCGCCGCGCTGCCCGGCGTCCGCGGCACCGGCCGGGTCACGAGCCCCGACCCCGAGGGCACCTTCCAGGCCCTGGAGAAGTACGGCAACGACCTCACCGCGCTGGCCCGGGACGGCAAGCTCGACCCGGTCATCGGCCGCGACGCCGAGATCCGCCGCGTCGTCCAGGTGCTCTCCCGCCGCACGAAGAACAACCCCGTCCTCATCGGCGAGCCGGGCGTCGGCAAGACCGCCGTCGTCGAGGGGCTCGCGCAGCGCATCGTCGCGGGGGACGTCCCGGAGTCGTTGCGCGGCAAGCGGTTGATCTCGCTCGACCTCGGCGCGATGGTCGCCGGCGCCAAGTACCGCGGCGAGTTCGAGGAGCGGCTCAAGGCCGTCCTCGGCGAGATCAAGGCCGCCGAGGGGCAGGTCGTCACGTTCATCGACGAGCTCCACACCGTCGTCGGCGCCGGTGCGTCCGGCGAGGGGGCGATGGACGCCGGCAACATGCTCAAGCCGATGCTCGCCCGCGGCGAGTTGCGTCTCGTCGGCGCGACGACGCTCGACGAGTACCGCGAGCACATCGAGAAGGACGCCGCACTCGAGCGGCGCTTCCAGCAGGTGTACGTCGGCGAGCCGTCCGTCGAGGACACCGTCGGCATCCTGCGCGGGCTCAAGGAGCGCTACGAGGCGCACCACAAGGTCTCGATCGCGGACGCCGCCCTCGTCGCCGCCGCGACCCTCTCGCACCGCTACATCACCGGCCGCCAGCTGCCCGACAAGGCGATCGACCTCGTCGACGAGGCGGCGTCCCGGCTGCGGATGGAGATCGACTCCTCGCCCGAGGAGGTCGACGCCCTGCGCCGCCAGGTCGACCGGATGAAGATGGAGGAGATGGCCCTCGCCGGCGACGGCGACCCGGCCTCCCGGGCCCGGCTCGAGAAGCTGCGCGCCGACCTCGCCGACCGCGCCGAGGCGCTCGCCGCGCTCACCGCGCGGTGGGAGGCCGAGAAGGCCGGCCTCAACCGCGTCGGCGAGCTCAAGGAGCGCGTCGACAGCCTGCGCTCGCAGGCGGAGCGGCTCCAGCGCGACGGTGACCTCGCCGCGGCGTCCCGGATCCTCTACGGCGAGATCCCCGGTATCGAGAAGGAGCTCGCCCAGGCCCAGGAGGCCGAGAAGGAAGGCCCCGCAACGGGAACGGCTGCTCCCATGGTCAAGGAGGAGGTCGGCCCGGACGACGTCGCCGACGTCGTCGCCGCCTGGACCGGCATCCCCGCCGGCCGCCTGCTCGAGGGCGAGACCGAGAAGCTGCTCCGCATGGAGGAGCACCTCGGCCGCCGGCTCATCGGCCAGACGAGCGCCGTCCGCGCCGTCTCCGACGCCGTCCGTCGGGCCCGCGCCGGGGTCAGCGACCCCGACCGCCCGACCGGCTCGTTCCTCTTCCTCGGTCCGACCGGTGTCGGCAAGACCGAGCTCGCGAAGGCGTTGGCGGACTTCCTCTTCGACGACGAGCGCGCCATGGTGCGCATCGACATGAGCGAGTACGGCGAGAAGCACTCGGTCGCCCGGCTCGTCGGCGCGCCCCCCGGGTACGTCGGCTACGAGGAGGGCGGCCAGCTCACCGAGGCGGTCCGCCGCCGGCCGTACAGCGTCGTCCTGCTCGACGAGGTCGAGAAGGCGCACCCCGAGGTCTTCGACGTCCTGCTCCAGGTGCTCGACGACGGCCGTCTCACCGACGGCCAGGGCCGCACCGTGGACTTCCGCTCGTCGATCCTGGTGCTGACGAGCAACCTCGGCTCGGCGTACCTCGTCGACCCGACGCTGTCCGACGAGGGCAAGAAGGACGCCGTCATGACGAGCGTCCGCACCGCCTTCAAGCCGGAGTTCCTCAACCGGCTCGACGACGTCGTCATCTTCGACGCGCTCGGTACCGAGGAGCTCGCGAAGATCGTCGAGATCCAGGTGGGTCTGCTCGCCCGGCGTCTCGCCGACCGGCGGCTCGAGCTCGAGGTCACCCCGGCCGCCCGGGAGTGGCTCGCGCTCGAGGGCTACGACCCGGCGTACGGGGCGCGGCCGCTGCGCCGGCTCGTGCAGCGGGAGATCGGCGACCGGCTGGCCCGGTCGTTGCTCGCGGGGGAGATCCGGGACGGGGACTCGGTCGTCGTTGACGTCGTGCACGAGGACGGGGCGCCTGCGGGGCTGACCGTGACCGGCATGCACTCGGCTTCTGTCTGACCTGCTTGCCGCTGGTTCTCTCTCCCTGTTTGTCCGTCTGCTGGTGTGGTCGGGGGCAGGTGGGGCGGGGTCTTGTCGTACCGGTGTGGTGGGTTCTGTCGCTGGTGACCCGGCGGGCCGACCGAAGCATGAATCGAACAAACGTTCGACAATGTGATCATTCTGCAGTAGGCTCGGATCATGGTCGAGCGAGTGTCGCAGCGTGAAGCCGGGGTCGGTGACGCCGGCCTCGACGACCTGGTCGCGGTGGATCCGCTGGGTGGTGAGATCCGGCTGACGGCTGCTGATCTGGCGGACTGTCCACCCGACGACGAAGACGTGGAGCGCTGGTTCGCCGCCGATCACGGGGACGCACGGGTCGACGATTGGTGGGCCGACCCTGTTGCGGCGCAGCGAGAGTGGGATGCCGACCTGGCGGCCCTCTACGCGCAGGTCGCTGCCGATGACCGGCGGGCCGCTGTCGAGCGGCGGGTGGTTCTCGATGGGTCGCCGGGTCTGGGGTCGTTCGCGGCGTCGTTGGCGGTCCTGGACGGGGCGGCGGCGTGGACACCGGAGCAGGCCGGTGCGGAGGGGTTCGTCGACGACCTC
>JACRAB010000322.1 GCA_016213575.1 Actinomycetota bacterium | reverse complement strand
GCTCACCAGTGCGCCCGGACCGGGTCCTCGAGGAGGGCGGCGACCTCGGCGTGCGCTCGGCTCCCGAGGTCGCCGTCGACCATCCGGTGGTCGAAGCTCAGCGCGAGGGTGGTCACCCAGCGCGGCCTCACCTTTCCCTTGTGCACCCAGGGCATCCGGCGGATCTGCCCGACCGCGAGGATCGCCGCCTCGCCCGGGTTGAGGATGGGCGTCCCGGCGTCGACGCCGAAGACACCGACGTTCGTGATCGTCACCGTGCCGCCGGCGAGGTCGGCGGGCGGGGTGCGGCCCTCGCGGGCGGTCGCCGCGAGCGCGTTCAGCGCGACCGCGAGGTCACGCAGCCCGAGCCGGTCGGCGTCCTTGACGTTCGGGACGACGAGCCCACGCGGGGTCGCGGCGGCGATGCCGAGGTTCACGTAGTGCTTGACGACGATCTCGCGCGCCGCCTCGTCCCACGTCGCGTTGATCTCCGGATACCGCTGCACGGCAACGAGAAGCGCTGTCGCGACGAGGAGCAGCGGTCCCACCCGGACGCCCTCGAACGACGGGTCCGCGCGCAGCCGGTCGACGAGCTTCATCGTGCGTGAGACGTCGACCTGCACCCACTCGGTGACGTGCGGGGCCGTGAAGGCCGAGGTCACCATCGCGTCGGCGGTGAGCTTGCGGACACCCTTGACCGGGATCCGGGTCTCCCGCTCCGCGGCCGTGACCCGTTGCGTCGCAACGCCGGACGCCGGCCCGGCCGGGTGCGCGGCCTGCTCGACGTCCTCCCGGGTGACGACGCCGCCCGGCCCGGACGGTGCGAGCGTCGTCAGGTCGACGCCGAGCTGTTTGGCGAGCAGCCGGACCGGCGGCTTCGCGAGCGCGTGCGCGGGTGCCGGCTGCGCCGCACCAGGTTCCTGCTGCGCCGCGACGGGCTCCTGCTGCGCCGCAACGGGTTCCGGCGTGACCGTCACCGGCTGCTGCGGGGCGGCAGCGGCCCGGCGCGGGCGGCGGGCGGCGGACGTCGTCCGCGGGCCGTAGCCGACGAGCACGGCGGTCCGCCCGTTGGCCCCGGCCACCGGTTCCACCGACGGGGCCGGTCCGGCACTTCCGGGCGCGGTGTCGACCGCGATGATCGGCGTGCCGACCTCGACGGTCGCTCCCTCGTCGACGAGCAGCGCCGTGACGACACCCGCGAACGGGCACGGCAGCTCGACGAGCGACTTCGCCGTCTCGATCTCGACGATCGGGTCGTTGACCTTCACGGTGTCGCCGACGGCGACCTTCCAGTGCACGATGTCGGCCTCGGTGAGGCCCTCGCCGGCGTCCGGGAGCCGGAACTGCTTGATGTCAGACATGATCCGCTCCTCTCAGAACGCCAGTGCGCGGTCGACGGCGTCGAGCACGCGGTCGAGGTCGGGCAGGTACTCCTCCTCGAGCCGGCTCGCCGGGTACGGCAGGTGGAACCCGCCGACCCGCAGCACCGGTGCCTCCAGGTGGTAGAAGCAGCGTTCGGTGACCCGGGCGGCGATCTCCGCGCCGAGCCCGAGGAACGTCGGCGCCTCGTGGACGACGACGAGCCGCCGGGTGCGCTCGACGGACGCGACGAGGGTGTCCAGGTCGAGCGGGGAGAGCGAGCGCAGGTCGACGACCTCGAGGCTGCGCCCCTCCGCCCCGGCCGCCGTCGCCGCCTCGAGCACCGTGCGCACCATCGGCCCGTACGCGGCGACGGTGACGTCGGTGCCGGGCCGGGCGACCCGGGCGGCGTGCAGTGGCAGCGGCTCCGCGGCCGGGTCGAGCTCGCCCTTGTCCCAGTAGCGGCGCTTGGGCTCGAAGACCATGACCGGGTCGTCGCTGCGGATCGCCTGCTGCGTCATGAAGTACGCGTCGGCCGGGTTCGAGCACGTGACGACCCGCAGGCCCGCGGTGTGCGCGAAGTACGCCTCGGGGCTCTCGGAGTGGTGCTCGACGGCACCGATCCCGCCGCCGTACGGCACCCGGACGACGACCGGCAGGCTGAGCTTCCCGCCCGAGCGGTAGCCCATCTTCGCGAGCTGGGACACGATCTGGTCGTACGCCGGGTAGATGAACCCGTCGAACTGGATCTCGCAGACCGGCCGGTACCCGCGCAGCGCCAGGCCGATCGCCGTCCCGATGATGCCGCTCTCCGCGAGCGGGGTGTCGATGACGCGGTCCTCGCCGAAGTCCTTCTGCAGCCCGTCGGTGACCCGGAAGACCCCGCCGAGCCGGCCGACGTCCTCGCCCATGACGAGCACCTTCGGGTCGTCCTCCATCGCCCGGCGCAGACCCTCGTTGACCGCCTTGGCGATCGTCGTCGTCCGCGGGCTCATCGCTGCACCTCCCCGGCGGCGGCTGCCGGCTCGAACCCGGCGTGGTACTCCTCGAACCAGGCCCGCTCCTCGTCGACGAGCGGGTGCGGGTCCCGGTAGGCGTGGTCGAACATCGACACCGGCTCCGGGTCCGGCATCGCGAGGCAGGCGCTGCGGACGTGCTCGGCGAGCCGGTCCGCCTCGACCTCGACCTCGGCGAAGAACTCCTCGCCCGCCTGCCCGGTCCGGGCGAGCAGCGCCTTGACGCGGGCGATCGGGTCCTTGAGCTTCCACTCCTCGACCTCGGCCTCGATCCGGTAGCGGGTCGGGTCGTCGGACGTCGTGTGCGCCCCCATCCGGTAGGTGAACGCCTCGACGAACGTCGGGCCCTCGCCCCGGCGCGCACGGTCGAGCGCCGCCTTCGTCACGGCATGGACGGCGAGCACGTCGTTCCCGTCGACGCGCAGGCCGGGGAACCCGAAGCCCGCGGCCCGCTGGTAGAGCGGCACCCGGGTCTGGCGCTCGTTCGGCTCGGAGATCGCCCACTGGTTGTTCTGGCAGAAGAAGACGACCGGGGCGTTGTTGACGCTCGCGAAGACGAACGCCTCGTTGACGTCGCCCTGGGAGGTCGCACCGTCGCCGAAGTAGGCGATGACGGCGGTGTCCCGGGCGGGGTCGCCGGTGCCGACCGCGCCGTCGCGCTGGACGCCCATCGCGTAGCCGGTCGCGTGCAGGGTCTGCGAGCCGATGACGATCGTGTAGAGGTGGAAGTTGTGCTCGGCCGGGTCCCAGCCGCCGAGGTTCACCCCGCGGTAGAGGCCGAGCAGGGTCACCGGGTCGACGTCGCGGCACCAGGCCACCCCGTGCTCGCGGTACGTCGGGAAGACGTAGTCCTGCGGCGCGAGCGCGCGGGCGGAGCCGACCTGCGCGGCCTCCTGGCCGAGCAGGCTCGCCCAGAGCCCGAGCTCGCCCTGGCGCTGGAGGGCGGTCGCCTCGGCGTCGACCCGGCGGACGAGGACGAGGTCGCGGTAGAACGCGCGCAGCTCGTCGGGGGTGACGTCGATGCTGTAGTCGGGGTGCTCGACGCGCTCGCCCTCAGGCGTGAGCAGCTGGACGAGCGGAGGCTGCGGGGGCCGGCCCCCGGGCCCTCCGACGACGGGTACGGTCACAGGCGCTCCAACGGTCGGGCCGCTGCGGGGTCTCCGCGCACGGCACGTCGGGATGGCTCCCGCCGTCGCCTGGTGGGCTGTGCGGTCGCCGTGTGCTGCTGCGGACAGCACAGCGCCAAACTACCGACCGGGGCAACCCGCGCGACCTGCCGCGAGCACGACGGTCACCCGCTCCGCCGATCCGTGTGCCGGCCGGAGCGGTCGGAGCTCTTCCGGTCGGAGCTCTTCCGGTCGGAGCTCTTCCGGTCGGAGCTCTTCCGGTCCGAGCTCTTCCGGTCCGAGCGCTTGTCGTCGTGCTTCGAGTCGCCGGGCCGCTCGTCGCCGGACCGCTTCGGGTCGTCCCGCCGTGGGCCCCCGCGGTCGTCGTCGCCCTCGGGGCCGCCGTCCCGGTGCCGGCGGTCCCGCACCGGCGAGGGGCAGGTGCTCCGCTGGTGCCCGGCCGGCCGGACGGCACCGCAGGCCTTGGGGCCCCGGGCCGGGTGCCCGTCGACGCCGTCGTCGTCGCCGTCGTCGTCGTGGTCGCCGTCGTGGTCGCCGTCGTGGTCGCCGTCGTGGTCGCCGTCGTCGTGGTCGTCGTCGTCGTCCGAGCCGTGGTGCCCGTCCTCACCAGCGCCCACCCCACCGTCCGTCGTGGTCGGGACGGGCGTCGGCACGGGCGTCGGGACGTCGCTCGGCGACGGCTCCGGGTCGGGCGGCTGCGTCGTCCGCGGGACCGGCACGGTCGTCGGCGCCGGGGGCCGGCGGAAGGTCACGGGGACGGCCGCGTCGTCGTCCTCGTCGTCCGGGGCCGCTGTCGGTGTCGCCCGCGGCGTCGCCCGGGGCCGCACCCCGGGCGTCGCGGGGGCCGAGACCCCGACCGGTGCCTGCACGCGGGGCAGCGCGGCGGCGGACCCGCCCCCGCCGGGCCCGTTCGGCAGGGCGCCGAGCCCACCGATCGTCACGCTGCCGGTGAGGACCAGGGCGAGCGCCGAGCCGCTCGCGACCGCGGCCGTGAGGAAGGTGGGCACGACGACACCGACGACGCGCCCGCCGGGGGCCGCCTCCCGGATCGTCCTGCTCGCCATCGCTTCCTCACTCGTCCCGCAGGGTGCGCGACATGGCACCGCGCCTACGTGTGGTATCGACGCACGCCGAATGCGACTGAAGGAGCGACACCCTGACGGGTGAGGGGGTGACCATCGGTCCACCGCCCTTTCCGTGCCCGGACCCCCGTCCGGACCGCCCCCCGGCGTACGCGGCGAGCCTAGGCTCGGCCCGGCGCGGGTGGCAGGCCTGCGGCCCCGAACCCCACGAAAGGACGAGACGTGGTCGACGCTGCGTCACCCGGCCCCGCGCCGGTGTCCGCCGTCCGGGTGACGGCCGCGCTGCTCGCGGTGTACCTCGTCTGGGGCTCGACGTACCTCGGCATCCGGGTCGTGGTCGTCGCGGGGCTGCCGCCGCTCGTCGCGATGGGGGTCCGGTTCTCGACGGCCGGCGTCATCCTGCTGGCGGTGCTCGTCGGACGGTCGGGCCGTGCCGCCGTCCGGGTCACCCGGCGGCAGTGCGGCTCGCTCGCGCTGGCGGGCCTGCTGTTCCTCGTCGTGGGCAACGGTTTCGTGGCCGTCGCGGAGCAGACGGTGCCGAGCGGTCTCGCTGCCCTGCTCGTGTCGACGATGCCGCTGTGGGTCGTCGTCCTCGGTGCGCTCGTGGCCGGCGTGCGGACCCGGCCGATGACCTGGCTCGGCACCGTCGTGGGCTTCGCGGGGACGGCGGTCCTCGCGCGTCCGGGCGGCCACCCGGCCGACGTCGCCTGGTGGGGCGTCGGGCTCGTCGTGCTCGGGACGCTCGGCTGGGCGACCGGCTCGTTGCTCACGCCGCGGCTCGACCGGCCCGCGGACGCCCTGGTGTCCGCCGCCTACCAGATGCTGCTCGGCGGGCTCATGATGGCGGTGCTCGGCACGGCCCGTGGTGAGCTGCGCGGGTTCCGGCCCGCGGACGTCGCCGCCGAGGGCTGGGTCGCGCTCGCCTACCTGACGTTCGTCGGGTCGCTCGTCGCCTACACGGCGTTCTTCTGGCTGCTCGACCACGCGCCGCTGCAGCTCGTCTCGACGTACGCCTACGTCAACCCGGTCGTCGCGGTGCTGCTCGGCTGGGCCGTCATCGACGAGCGCCCCACGCCGTCCGTGCTCGTCGGCGGTGCCGTCGCGGTGCTCGGGGTCGCGGTCGTCATCACGAGCGAACGGGCCGGGCGCCGCGCGCCCGACCCGTTCGTACGACGTGCATCGGCACGGCTCAGACCCGGCCGCCCTTGAGCGACTCGGTGAGCGAGCGGAACCCCTCCCACGCGCCACGGGCGAGGAGCTCGGCCTGCTGCGGCCACGTGCCCGGGTCGTGGAGCTGGTAGCGCGGTCCAGCGTCCTCGAGCACCCGGCGGAGCCGGTCGACCCCGGCCTGCGAGAGGTCGTGCCACGTGCGGATGTCGTCGGCGTGCAGGAGCTGCTCGATCTTCGGGCCGACGCCCTCGACGAGCTTGAGGTCGTCGAGCCGCACCGGGACGCCGAGCACCCGGCGGGCCGCCTCGAGGTCCGGCGCCGGGGCCTCGGCGAGCGCGACCGCACCGGCGTGGCCGGTCCCCGCGGCCGCGGTCGGGGCGGGCTGGGCCGGGCTCGCGGGTGCGGGGTTCGTGGGTGCGGGGTTCGTCGAGGCGGGGTTCGTCGAGGCGGGCGTCGCGGCGTCCGGCATGGTCAGCCCGACGGCGGGCGAGACCGGCGCGGGCGGCAGCGCGTCCTCGGTGAGGCCGGCCGCCTGCTGGACGACCTGGCCGAGCGTGCGGGTCGTCGTCGCGCGGCCGGCCCGGGCCAGCTCGCGCTCGAGGTCCGGCACCCGGGAGGCCTCGGCCT
>JACRAB010000332.1 GCA_016213575.1 Actinomycetota bacterium | reverse complement strand
CGTCGCCCCGGGCGCGCGCCGGCCGGACGGGCCGCAAGGGCGGGACGGGCTGGACGGGGTCGGGCACGCGGGCCTGCCTCTCACGGCGGTGGCGGACGGCGTGCTGCCGGCCCGCGACCGCGACGGCTCGACCCTGTCTCGGCGCTCGACCCGGACGTCGAACAGGCGTTCGACGTCCCGTCGTCAGGTCTACCGCGTGCCGGTGCCCCGGCGCGTGCGCCGAACGGGTGGTCCGGTCGGACCCCTGAGGGGATGCCCGCTGTGCCGCGCGGGCCCGCCCCGTCGTCGACGCCGACAGGTCTGCGTGTCAGTCTCGTCACGTCTGGTGATCAGCGGGGGAGTCGACCAGGGAATTCTTCGACTTGTGCCAACACGGGCAGTCACCGCAGCATACGATCTCGCCGTGCTTCTCGCCCCCGTGAGCAGCGAGGTCGCCTTCTGGCACGGCATGGACCGGCTGGTGGGTGACGTCGTCCTGCCCCCGTGGCCCGGTCCGCACCCCGCCGTCCTGCTCGTCCGGCCGCCGCAGGCCGGCGCCGCCGCGTGCACCTGGCAGCAGCGCCTCGCCGCTGCCGGCATCGCGAGCCTCGCCTACGACGCGCCCGGTGCGGGCCGTTCGACGGGCGACTGGCGCCGCCAGGTCGTGGGGGACCGGGCGAGCGAGGTGCTCGCGGCCCGTGAGGTGCTCGCGGCCCGCAACGACGTCGCGGCCGACGCGATCGCGCTGCTCGTCGTCGGGGAGTCCGGCTGGGCCGGGATCCGGGCCGAGGCCTTCGCGCGGGTGTTCGCCGGGCTCGTCCTGCTGTCCGTCCCCGTCCTGGAGCCGGTCGCCGTCGAGCAGTACCGGCTCGGCCGCCGGCTCGAGCGGCACGGCGTCGGCACCGACGAGATCGGTCTCGCCGTCGCGGTGCTCCGGGAGCGGTTCCGCCGGCTCGCGGACGGCGCGGACGCCGACGAGGTGCTCTACGCCGAGGCCGCCTGCCGCTCGGCCGCCTGGTACCGGCTCATGCCGCAGCTGACGGCCCAGGACGTCCCGCTCTTCACCCGGCTCGTCGGGGTCGACCCGGCGCCGGAGCTGTCGGCCGTCACGTGCCCGGTGCTCGCGCTCATGGGGGCCGCCGACCTCAGCGTGCCGGTCCAGCGCAACGTCGAGGCCGTGCTGTCGGCGCTGCGCTCGGTCGGCCACACCGACCACGCGTGCGTCGTCGTCCCCGAGGCCGACCACGAGCTGCGCGGCCCCGGGCCCGAGACCGCCCCCGGCGTCCACGAGCTCGTCGTGACGTGGCTCGACCGTCGGCTGGCCCGGGCGCGCCGCGCGGCGGCCGCCGCGGCAGCGGCCCAGGGCGCACCGCTGCCGGTCACGCCGCTGCCGGTGGCGCCGGCCGAGGCCGCGGCTCCCGCGCCGTCCCGGATGCCCCCGCCGCCTCCTGTGCTCGTCGGGGCGAACGGCGCCGCGAACGGCTCCCTCAACGGTTCCGCGAACGGTTCCGCGAACGGGCGGACGCGCGCCGCGACGAACGGTACGGCGGGCCGGACCGACGACCCGGTCGCCGCCCGCTGGAGCGGCTACGGCGACGCCGATCCCGGCCACGGTCTCCCGTCCGGCGGGTACGTGCCGCCGGCGGACGACCTGTTCGCGCCCCGGCACGCCGAGCCCGCCGCGCCGTCGGCGCCGCAGTCCGCGCCCGGCCCCGGCCGGGGGCACGGCGACAGCGACGAGATGCACCTGCCGATCACCCAGGTCATGCCGATCATCGGGCGGCAGCCGCCGCGGTTCTGACCCGCGTCGGCGCCCGCCCCGGCGGGCTCAGTGCATCGTGGCGATCTGGATGAGGTTGCCGCACGTGTCGTCGAGGACGGCGGTCGTCACCGGGCCCATGGCGAGCGGCTCCTGGGTGAACCGGACGCCGAGCGCGACGAGCCGGGCGTGCTCCGCCTCGACGTCGTCGACGGCGAACGCCGTGAACGGGATGCCGTCGGCGACGAGCGCGGCCTTGTAGACGGTCGAGGCGGGGTGCCCCTCCGGCTCGAGGAGCAGCTCGACGCCGTCCGGGTCCTGGGGTGACACCACGGTGAGCCAGCGGTGCTCGCCGAGCGGCACCTCGGTCTTCTTCACGAAGCCGAGCACCTCGGTGTAGAAGCGCAGCGCGCGGTCCTGGTCGTCGACGCACACGCTCGTCAGGGCGATCCTCATGTCTGCTCCTGGGGTGGTGGGGGCTGCGGCCAGCGGTCGAGCAGCGCGCGCAGCGGGCGGGGGTCGAGGTGGTGGACCGTGTACCGGCCGTCGCGGCGGCGGGTGACGAGCCCGGCGGCCGCGAGGACGTCCACGTGCTGGGAGACGGCCTGCCGGGACGACGTCAGGCCGTGCCGGACCGCCAGCCGGGTGCAGAGCTCGAACAGGGTCTGACCGTCGCGGTCGGTCAGCTCGTCGAGGATCGCCCGACGGGTCGGGTCGGCGAGCGCCTTGAAGACGTCACCCACGGCCCGACCATAGGCAAGCATTTACTTGCATGTCAATGCGGGTCGCGGTCGTCCACGGCGGCGAGCAGGGTGAGCGCCTCGTCGGCCCAGGCGAGCTGGGCCCGGGCGCCGTGCTCGCCGGCCGCCACCGTGACGAGGAAGTAGGCCCGGTTGCCGGCGTCCGGCTCGGCCTCGACCTCGCGGCGCAGTGCCGCATAGGTCGCGAGCGAGGCCTCGGCGCGCACCCGGACGTCGCGGACGAGGTCGCGGCAGACGTCGGGGCCGAGGAGCCGGCCGAAGAACAGCCGCAGGAGCAGCCCGTTGCGCGGCGGTGCCGGCTCGTCCGGTTCGGCGAGCATCGTGCGCAGCCGGGCCAGCCCGTCGTCTGTGATCTCGAAGACCCGGCCCGACGTCCGGCCGTCGGCGGCGGCGCGGACCAGGCCGGCGGCCTCGAGCCGGGCCAGGGCGGGGTAGATCTGCCCGAAGCTCTCGCTCCAGAAGTGGCCCAGGGTCTCGGTGATCGCCGCCCGGACCGCGTAGCCGCTCATCGGCTGCACCGAGAGCGCGCCGAGCACGGCGACGTCGGTGCGCGAGGAGCGGGCCACGCCCGGACTCTACGGCGCATGCGCCGTACCGGTCGGAGGTTGTAGATATCTGGCAGATATGTTCTGATGGCAGGCATGGTCGACAGCCCGCCCGTGCCCCCTCCCGGTGTCCGCGACGGCGTTCGCCCCGGCGTCCGGTCCGGGGTCGCCGCGGCGGCCCTGCTCGCCGTCACAGCCGCGTTCCAGGTCGCCCTCGCCGCCGGTGCGCCGTGGGGCGCAGCGGCCTGGGGCGGTACGCATCCCGGGGTGCTGCCCGCGGGGCTGCGGGTCGCGAGTGCGGGCACCCTCGTCGTCTACGGCCCGCTCGCCGCGGTGGCGGTGGGTCGGCTGGGCCGACCGGCGACGCGCCGCCGGGTGCTCCGGGGCGCCTCCGGCCTCATGGTGCTCGGCGCGGTGATGAACGCCGCCTCACCGTCCACGGTCGAGAAGGTGTGGGTCCCCGTGACCGCCGCGCTCGCGGTGCTGCTGTGGCGGGCAGTCCCGAGCGCGGACGCGCCGTCAGGGGCCACGGACGCGGACGGCCGCCGCCCCTGTCGGGGCCGGCGGCCGGTGGTGCGCGGTCGTCAGGCCGCCGCGGCGACGCCCGCCTTCAGCCGGCCGGCGACCGTGACGGCCCGGGTGGCGAGGTGGTCGAGGGCTGCGTGGTCGACGTCCGTCAGCGGGTCGGAGTTCTCCGGGCCCGTCACGTGCGAGGCGCCGTACGGGTTGCCGTCGGCGAACTTCGTCGGGTCGGTGTAGCCCGGAGCGACGATGATGCCGCCCCAGTGGTGGAACGTCGTGTACATCGCGAGCAACGTCGACTCCTGGCCGCCGTGGGCCGTCATCGACGCGGTGAACCCGGCGTAGACCTTGTCGGCGAGCAGACCCTCCTGCCACTGCGGGCCCAGGGTGTCCATGTACTGCTTGAGCTGCGCTGCGACGTTGCCGTAGCGGGTAGGCGTCCCGAAGAGGACGGCGTCCGCCCAGACGATGTCGTCCGCCGTGGCCTTGGGCTCGTCCTTGGTGCGGTCGAAGTGATCGCTCCACGCCGCGTTCGAGGCGATCGCCTCCTGCGGTGCCAGCTCGGCCACCTGGCGGAGCCTCACCTCGGCGCCGGCCTTCTCGCCGGCGGCGGCGACCCGCTCGGCCATGCCGTGCAGGGTGCCGGTGGACGAGTAGTACAGGACGGCGAGCTTGACGTCGGTCATCAGGGCGCTTCCTCCGTGCTCGGGGACGGGCTGTCCCCAGCGCCGTGCCCGGCGCGCGCCGCCTCAACCCTCAGCGCGGCGTGATCTCGCCCATCTCCGACCAGCCGGACTGGCCGGGGATCTCGACGTTGATGATCTCCGGCTTCGCCGCGACCGCGTCGGGCAGCGTGTCCATCGCCGCCTTGAAGTGGTCGGACTGCACGTGGGCGACGCCGGCGTCGCCGTCCGCGAAGGCCTCGACGAGCGTGTAGCGCGTCGGGTCGTCGACGTCGCGCGACCAGTCGAAGAACAGGTTGCCGGGCTCGGCCCGCGTCGCCTCCGTGAAGGGGCCGACGATCGACAGCCACTCGTCGGCGAGCTCGGGGCGGATCTGCCAGCGCACCACGATGAAAATCATGCGCCGATCGTCGCTGCTCCGGGCGGGTGAGGCAAGACCTCACGGAAATACTTAGCAAGACTAATGAGTTAGGCTAAGCATCATGGAGACCGTCGTCCCGCGCCCGGGCAGGCAGCCGGGCAAGCAGCAGTGCCGGCCCGCCGGGCTGGCCGCGGAGCTGCGCCCGGCCCTCATGCGCACCGTCCGCCGGATCCGCGCGGAGAAGGCGGACGCCGACCTCACCGAGTCCCAGTACTCCGTGCTCGCGCTGCTCGACCGGGAGGGGCCGCAGAGCCCGCGGGCGCTCGCCGCCTACGAGCGGGTGCAGCCGCCGTCGATGACCCGCACGGTCGCGGCGCTCGCCGACCTCGGGCTGGTGACGCGCAGCGAGCACCCGGCCGACGGCCGTCAGGTCGTCGTCGCCCTCACCGCCGCGGGCACCGCGACCATCCGCGAGACCCGCCGCCGGCGGGACGCCTGGCTCGCCCGGCGCCTCGCCGAGCTCACCCCCGCCGAGCGCGAGACGCTCGCCGCCGCCAGCGAGATCCTGAGGAGGATCGCCGCCTCGTGAGTCCCACCTTCCGTTCGCTCAGCATCCCGAACTACCGGATCTGGGCCGCCGGCGCCATCGTGTCGAACACCGGCACGTGGATGCAGCGTGTCGCCCAGGACTGGCTCGTCCTCACCGTCCTCACGGAGAACTCCGGCGTCGCCGTCGGCATCACGACCGGCCTGCAGTTCGCCCCCGCGCTGCTGCTCGCACCGGTCGCGGGCGCCGTCGCCGACCGGCTCGACCGGCGCCGCGTGCTGATGGCCACGCAGACGGCGTCCGGCCTGCTCGCGCTCGTGCTCGGCCTGCTCGTCGTCACCGGGACGGCGCAGCTGTGGATGGTCTACGCGCTCGCGTTCGGTCTCGGCCTGGTGGCGGCGATCGACGCCCCGGCCCGGCAGGCGTTCGTGTCGGAGATGGTCCCGGTCGAGGTGCTGCCGAACGCCGTCGGCCTGAACAGCGCCTCGTTCCACGCCGGCCGGCTGCTCGGCCCCGGCGTCGCGGGTCTGCTCATCCACTGGCTGGGCACCGGTCCGGTGTTCCTCATCAACGCCGCGACCTTCGGCGCCGTCCTGCTGTCGCTGACCCGGATGCGCGTCGCGGACCTGCGCCGTCCGACCCGGAGCGTGCGTGGCAAGGGCGCCGTCCGCGAGGGGCTGCGGTACGTCCGCGGCCGGCGGGACATCCTGCTCATCCTCGTCGTCGTCGGCATGGTCGGCACGTTCGGCCTGAACTTCCAGCTGACGACGGCGCTCATGGCCCGGCTCGTCTTCGACAAGGGCGCGGGGGAGTACGGCCTGCTCGGCAGCATCATGGCGATCGGCTCGCTCGGCGGTGCGCTGCTCGCCGCCCGACGCGAGCACCCGCGGCTGCGCCTCGTGCTCGGTGCGGCGATGGCCTTCGGCGTCTTCGCCCTCGTCGCCTCGGTGATGCCGACGTACACGCTCTTCGCGATCGCCCTGGTCCCGGTCGGGCTGGCGTCGCTGACCCTCATGACCGCCGCGAACTCCACGGTGCAGATGACGACGCCCCCGGAGATGCGGGGCCGCGTCATGGCGCTCTACATGGCGGTGTTCATGGGCGGCACCCCGATCGGGTCGCCGATCATCGGCTGGGTCGGCGAGACCTTCGGCGCCCGCTGGACGATCGCCCTCGGCGGCATCGTCACCCTCGTCACCGCCCTGCTCTGCGTCGCCTGGCTCATGCTCGCCCGCGGGGTGCACGTCCGCTACGACCTGCACGCGAGCCCGCACCTCGTCGTCACCGAGGACCAGGTGCCGGCCGGGCCGACCGGGTCTGTCCGGCCTGAGGGCCGCGACGCCGAGGCGCGCGAGCGCGAGGCCGCCCGCGAGAAGGTCGCCGCCGACCAGACCCGCGACAGCGCCTCCGCCGCCTGATCCGCCGCCTGATCCGCCGTCCGGTCGGCCGTCGTCCCCCGAACGGTTTGCTCTGCCCTCACATGTGAGGGTGCCGGTCGGCTGTCGTCCCCCGAACGGTTTGCTCTGCCCTCACATGTGAGGGCAGAGCAAACACCCGGGCAGCGCGCCTCAGCGGGCACGCAGGCCCGGCTACTCGCTCACGCGGAGCGCGATCTTGCCGCGGGTGTGGCCCTCCATGCTGAGCCGGAAGGCGTCGGCGACCTCGTCGAGGCCGAAGGTGCGGGCCACGGGGACGCTGAGGTGGCCGCCGTCGGCGAGGTCGGCGAGGGCCGCGAGACCGGGCCCGTCGGGGCGGACCCAGACGTACCGGCCGCCGGCCTCGGTGACCGAGCCGTCGGCGATGCTCGCGTGCCGGCCGCCGTCGCGGAGCACGGCCGTCGTCACGTCGAGGACGCCGCCGACGAGGTCGACGACCGCGTCGACACCGGCCGGGGCCAGGGCGCGCACCCGGTCGACGACGCCGTCGCCGTACGCGACGGGCTCCGCGCCGAGCGCGGCGACGAAGTCGTGGTTGGCGGGCGAGGCCGTCCCGATGACCCGGGCGCCGAGCGCGCGGGCGACCTGGACGGCGAGCGCGCCGACGCCACCGGCGGCCGCGTGCACGAGCACCGTGTCGCCGTCCGTGAGGCCGACGGCCGCGAGGGCCCGCTGCGCGGTGAGGCCGGCGAGCGGCAGGCCCGCGGCGGCGTCCCAGTCGAGCGACTTCGGCTTGTAGGCGATCGCCCGCACCGGCACGGTGACGAGCTCGGCGAACGTGCCGCCGTGGACGACGTCCTTGCGGGCGTAGGCGACCACCTCGTCGCCGGCCGAGACCTCGGGGGTGTCGAAGCCGACCCGTTCGACGACGCCCGCGACGTCCCAGCCGGGCACGACCGGGAAGACCGCGTCCATGACCGGGTCGAGGCCGCCGGCCATGACCTTCCAGTCCACAGGGTTCACCGATGCGCTCCGGACCCGGACGAGGACCTCGCCGGGACCGACCTTGGGGTCGGGCAGCTCCCCGGTCCGCAGGACCTCGGGGCCGCCGTACTCGCTGTAGAAGGTTGCTCTCACACCCGCCAGCATGCGTCCGGACGGCGTCCCGTGCAGATCCACTGCGCCCGCCGCCGCACGGCAGGCGGGTCCACGGCGGACGGCTACAGCCCGAGCCGGTCCGCGAAGAGCTGGTACCCGACGAACGCGACGACGTCGAGCAGCGTGTGCGCGACGACGAGCGGCATGACCCGCTTGCGGCGCACGAACCACAGCCCGAAGACGACGCCCATGACGGCGTTGCCCACGAACGGGCCGAAGCCCTGGTAGAGGTGGTACGAGCCGCGCAGGACGGCGCTGCACCCGACGACGGCCCAGACCGTCCAGCCGCGCTCGCGCAGCCGCGTGACGAGGTAGCCGACGACGACCACCTCCTCGAGGACGGCGTTCTACACCGCCTGGAGGACGAGCACCGGCACCGCCCACCAGTACGGCGCGAGCCCGGACGCGACGACCTGTGCCGTGATGCCGAGCTCGCGGCCGACGACGTAGAGCACCAGGCCCGGCAGCCCGATGACGGCGGCGAGGACGGCGCCCTCCGCGAGGTCGCGCCACGGCCGGCGGACGTCGAACCCGACGAGCCGGAACGCGTTGCGGCCGCCCTCGGCGAGCAGCCAGAGCGCGAGCGCGACCGGGACGAGGGTGAACACGACGTCCGCGAGCTGGTAGACGAGGTCGAGGTAGGGCCGCGCGCTCCGCGAGGCGTTGAGCGTCGCGGTCTGCTGGGCGAGCGGGCGGCCGGCGGTGAGCTTGGCGGCGAGGCTGATGACCGAGTACGCCGCGGACTGCCCGAGCGAGAGCCCGAGGACGATCCACACCTCGGCGGTGGCCCGCCTCCGGGCCTGCTTCGTGGCAGAGTCCTCCTCCGGCGTCCCGGGCGGGGCGGTCCGGTCGGCTGCCGTCGGTGCCGGTCCGGTGGGGCGCTCGCTCATGGCGCCATTGTGCGCAGGACCCCCTGAGAGCGGCCTGAGGGGGAGGAACGGCAGGATGGTCCCGGACGGCCAAGGGGGTGGCGTGGAACGACCGGACGACGCACGGCAGGTGGTCCCTGCCCGCGCGCCCCGGCGGCGGGTGCGGCGCTGGGCCGGGGCGGTGGCGCTGGCGGTCGTCGCTCTGCTCGCGCTCGCCGGCGGCACGGTCGTGGCCCTCCGGGCGGTCGCCGGGCCCGCCGCCGCGTCGTCGGTCCCCGCACCGACCGTGACGCCGTCCGTGCCCCTGGCCGTGACGCCGTCCGTCGCCCCGGTCGCCGAGGTGCCCTGGGTCCGGACGTGGCAGTCGGTGCCGCAGCCCGCCCGCGCCGGGACGGTCGCCGCGCGCGGCCTGGCGTCCCGGACGGCGCGGATGCGCGTGCACACGAGCGTCGGGGGCTCGGCGCTGCGGCTGACGCTGTCGAACGTCTACGGCAGCCGTCCGCTCGTCGTCACCGCCGCGACCGTCGCGCTGCCGGCGCAGGAGGCCGGGTCGCTCCCGACGGCCCGGCCGGGCACGGTGCGGCCGCTGACCTTCGCCGGGCGGACGGCCGTCGAGG
>JACRAB010000336.1 GCA_016213575.1 Actinomycetota bacterium | reverse complement strand
GCCGCCCGGAACCGGGCGGCCGCAAGGGTGCGACGAGGTGGTGACCGCCCTAGGAGCCCGGCCACCACGTAAACAGCGAACGCTGCGTCGTCATGGGGCCAGTGTGCACCAGGAGCAGGCCGTCGCGACACGGGTTCGCGGTGAGTTCCGTCGATCACCGTGGCGATCCCCTGCGGATTTCGTCGCGGATCGCCCTGTGGACATCTCGTAACGCAACCGTGACCGACCTCGTGCGGCGGATCCGTCGGTGCGGGCCGTATCTTGCGAGTCTGCCGGAGACGTCCGGCCCCCGTCGGCCCTGCGTGCCCGGCGGGCCCGCCCGTGCCCGAGGAGACCTGCGTGAGCCAACCCGCCGGTGCGACCGCGCCGGTCGTCAGCCTGCGCGGCCTGCGCAAGGAGTTCCCCGGGGTCGGCGGCGGTGCCAGGGTCGTCGCCGTCGACGGCGTGGACCGCGACATCGCCGAGGGCGAGTTCGTCACGCTCCTCGGCCCCTCCGGGTCGGGCACGACGACGGTGCTGCGGATGATCGCCGGGGTCGAGACGCCGAGCGGCGGCCAGGTCCTGCTCCGCGGGGCGGACGTCACACGGACCGCGCCGTTCGAGCGCGACGTCAACACCGTCTTCCAGGACTACGCGCTCTTCCCGCACATGACGGTGCTCCAGAACGTCGAGTACGGCCTGCGGGTCAAGAAGGTGCCCCGCGCGCAGCGTCGTGAGCGCGCGCTCGAGGCGCTGGCCGGCGTCCGGCTCGAGGGCATGGACAAGCGCGCCCCCGGGCAGCTCTCCGGCGGCCAGCGGCAGCGGGTGGCGCTCGCCCGGGCCCTGGTGAACCGGCCGTCGGTGCTGCTCCTCGACGAGCCGCTCGGTGCCCTCGACCTCAAGCTCCGCGAGCAGATGCAGGTCGAGCTCAAGCAGATCCAGCGCGAGGTCGGGATCACGTTCGTCTTCGTGACCCACGACCAGGAGGAGGCGCTCACCATGTCGGACCGGATCGTGGTGTTCAACCGCGGCCGGGTCGACCAGGTCGGGACCCCCGCCGAGATCTACGAGCACCCCCGGACGACGTTCGTCGCCGGCTTCGTCGGCACCTCGAACCTGTTGCACGCCAAGGCGTCCGAGGCGCTGCTCGGGGAGGCCGGGCTGTTCAGCGTCCGGCCCGAGAAGATCCGGCTGCTCGCGGACGGCGAGGACCCGGTGGCGGGGGAGACCGTCGCGCCGGCCGTCGTCGAGGAGGTCGTCTACGCGGGCGCCACGACCCGCATCGTCGCCCGGCTCGACGCGGGCGACTCGCTCGTCGTCCAGCGGCAGAACCAGCGGACGTCCTCGCTGGACACCGAGGGCCTGCGCGGTGCGCGGGTGCGGCTCGCGTGGTCCCGGGAGCACGCGTCCCGGTTGCCGGACGACGAGAGCGCGTCCGCGACGCCGCTGTGACCCACCCGTCGAGACCGCCCCACCGACCGGACCACCGAGACCGACCACCGAGACCGACCAGATGTCCCACCAGGCCAGGTGGGGACGTGACCCAGGGAGAGACCATGCGAGGACGACGACAGATCCTCACGACGGCGGCCATCGGCGCCGTGACGCTCGTGCTCGCCGCGTGCGGCGGGTCGAGCAGCGGCGGCGCGACCGGCGGCAGCGCGACGGGAGGTGCCTCGAGCGCGGCCGAGGCGGCCAAGCCGCCGGCGGTGCCGATGGCGGACGCCGTCGGCGCGGGCGAGGGCAAGCTCAACCTCATCGCGTGGGCCGGCTACGCCGAGGACGGCACGACGGACAAGGCCGTCGACTGGGTGACGCCGTTCGAGAAGGCCTCCGGCTGCCAGGTGAACGTCAAGATCGGCAACACGTCCGACGAGATGGTCACGCTCATGAAGACCGGCCAGTACGACGGCGTCTCGGCCTCCGGCGACGCGACCCTGCGGCTCATCTACGGCGGCGACGTCGCACCGGTGAACACCTCGCTCGTCCCGAGCTACGCCGACATCGCGCCGTTCCTCAAGGACAAGGCGTGGAACTCGGTCGGCGGCCAGATGTACGGCATCCCGCACGGCTGGGGCGCCAACGTGCTGCTCTACAACACGAAGGTGGTCGACCCGGCCCCGACGTCGTGGGGTGCCGTCTTCGACCCCGCCTCGCCGTACAAGGGCAAGGTCTCGGCGTACGACTCGCCGATCTACATCGCCGACGCGGCGCTCTACCTCAAGGCGACCAAGCCCGAGCTGAAGATCACCAACCCCTACGAGCTCGACCAGACCCAGTTCGACGCCGCCGTCGCCCTGCTCAAGCAGCAGCGCGGCATCGTCGGCGAGTACTGGTCGGACTACACGAAGGCGACCGCGTCGATC
This sequence comes from Actinomycetota bacterium, assembly GCA_016213575.1. Lineage (GTDB taxonomy): Bacteria > Actinomycetota > Actinomycetes > Actinomycetales > Kineosporiaceae > R-H-3. The sequence continues at coordinate 12,986 of JACRAB010000336.1, read as the reverse complement.
GAGTCCGGCAACACGGTCCTCACGACGTCGTGGCAGGTCATCGCGAACCTCGTCACCGCCGGCAAGAAGGCCGACATCGGCACCGTCCTGCCGACCGAGGGCGCGACCGGCTGGTCGGACACCTGGATGATCGCCAGCAAGGCGCAGAACCCGAACTGCATGTACAAGTGGATGGACTGGATCGCCGGCCCGCAGGCCCAGGCCCAGGTCGCCGAGTGGTTCGGCGAGGCGCCGGCCAACGTCAAGGCGTGCGACCTGACGACGGACAAGAAGCACTGCGAGACCTACCACGCGACCGACGCGGCGTACGCCGAGAAGATCGCGTACTGGACGACGCCGCTCGCCGGCTGCGGTGACGAGCGGGGCAACGTCTGCAAGGACTACTCGGAGTGGACCAAGGCCTGGACCGACATCAAGGGCTGACCGCCGTCCGACCGAGAAGCACCGTCCCGAAGGGCGTCGCACGACCGTGACCACCTCCACGCCGACCGCGGAGGGCCTGCCCGGCAGGCCCTCCGCGGCCGTGCGCGCGTCCTCGTTCCTCCACCGCCACCCGCGGCTCCGGCTGGCGGGGCTGCTGTCCGCCCCGATGCTCTGGCTCGTCGTCGCGTACCTCGGGTCGCTCGCCGTGATGTTCGTGACCGCGTTCTGGCGGCTCGACACCGGCGGCTTCGTCGCGGTGCTCGACCGCACGCCGTCGCTGCAGAACTTCACCGAGCTGCTCACCGAGGACGTCTACCGGCGGGTCGCCCTGCGCACGCTCGGCATCGCCGCCGTGGTGACCGTCGTCGACACCCTCGTCGCGCTGCCGATGGCCTTCTACATGGCCAAGGTGGCCTCGCCCCGCACCCGCAAGGTGCTCGTCGCGCTCGTCCTCACCCCGCTGTGGGCGAGCTACCTCGTCAAGGCGTACGCGTGGCGCACGATGCTCGCCGAGGACGGCGTCGTGAACTGGGCGCTCGGGCCGGTCGGCGGCCGCGGCCCGGGCTTCGGCGTCGCCGCGACCGCGATCACGCTCGGGTACCTGTGGCTGCCGTACATGATCCTGCCCGTGTTCGCCGGTCTCGAGCGGATCCCCGACTCGCTCCTCGAGGCGTCCGGCGACCTCGGCGGGACGGCGGGCCGCACGTTCCGGAGCGTCGTCCTGCCGCTGCTCTTCCCGTCGATCGTCGCCGGCTCGATCTTCACGTTCTCGCTGACCCTCGGCGACTACATCGCCGTGAAGATCGTCGGCGGCAGCACGCAGATGTTCGCGAATGTCATCTACGACAACATCGGCGTCGCGGGGAACCTCCCGTTCGCCGCGGCGGCCGCGGTCTTCCCGGTCGTCGCGATCCTGCTCTACCTCGCCCTCGTGCGCCGCACCGGTGCGCTGGACAACCTGTGACGCGACCTGTGACGCAGCCCGTGCCGCAGCCCGTGAGGAGCACGCGATGAGCCTGTCCGCCCGCGCCCGGCTCCTGCTGCGCCTGGCCACCTTCGGCGGTCTCGCGGTGATCTACGTGCCGCTGCTCGTCGTCCTCGTGAACTCCTTCAACCCGAGCAAGACGTTCGGCTGGCCGCCGTCCGGCTTCACGACCCAGTGGTGGTCGCGCGCGGCGTCCAACCCCGGCGCCCGGGAGGCGCTCCTCACGAGCGTCGAGATCGCCCTGGCCGCAACGGCCCTGGCGCTCGTGCTCGGCTCGATGGCCGCGTTCGCGGTCGCCCGGTACCGCTGGTTCGGCCGGGAGACGGTGAGCTTCCTCGTCGTCCTGCCGATCGCGCTGCCCGGCATCGTCACGGGGATCGCGCTGAACTCGGCGTTCAGCGCGGGCGGCGTCGCACTCGGCTTCCTCACGGTGGTCGTCGGCCACGCGACCTTCTGCATCGTCGTCGTCTACAACAACGTGCTCGCCCGGCTGCGGCGCACCGGGACGACGCTCGAGGAGGCCTCGGCCGACCTCGGCGCGAGCACGCTGCAGACGTTCCTCCACGTGACGTTCCCGCAGCTGCGCGGGGCGCTGCTCGCCGGCGGCCTGCTCGCGTTCGCGCTGAGCTTCGACGAGATCGTCGTCACCCAGTTCACGATCAGCGCGGGCCTGCAGACGCTGCCGATCTGGATCTTCGCCAACCTCTTCCGGCCGAACCAGGCACCCGTCGTCAACGTCGTGGCGGCCGCGCTCGTCGTGGCGTCGGTGATCCCGGTCTACCTCGCGAACCGGCTCTCCGAGGGCAACGGCGGCGGGCGGATCTGAGGCTCTCCTGAACGGTCTGCCCTCAGAGGTGTTCCTCGGTGAGTGGCTGCGCGCGCTGGGGATCCGGGGTGGAGCCGTCCGTCTTCGTCCCGCCGCCGGTGTCCGGGGCTCCTGTCGTGCCGCTGCCCGCAGTCGCCTTAGCGCCTGCAAGGTAGCCCGCCACGGTTCCCAGGAGCGTGAATGCAGACCCGGTGAATGTATTGGCCTCGGTCGAGGTGACCGCCAGGACGGTGCCTAGCACGGCGACGGTAAGCAATCCGTAGAGTCGAGCGAAGGTGATGTTGAATGGCCGGTACTTCCCGGCACCACCGTGCTTTCCTCTGTCGAAGAGGAAGTAGACGCCGGAGAAGATCACCAGCGCGCCGATCCCGAACAGCATCACACGCATCGAGTTGGACATCGCATGCCCCGTTCTACGAAGAGACTGAACGACTGCGCTGGCCTCGCACCAACGACGTTCCACCGTCGTGGTGTGCTCGTCAAGATTCCAAAGTCCGCATGGCCGCGAGCCACGTCCGGCGACCGAATCGGCGGTGCGCAGAGATCAGGCTCGGCGGTGGACGCTCACCGCGTAGCCGCCGCCCGCGTACGGTTCGCCGTCCCACGTGGCGTAGCGCTCGGCGAGCACGAGACCCGCTGCCGCGCACCACGTGTCGTACTCGGCGAGGCCGAACGGCGCGGTCTCGAGCGGCAGGTGGGCGGCGTCGAGCCCGAAGCCCGCGACGAGCGGGGCACCGGGCCGCAGCAGCGCCGCGAGCCGCGCGACGACGGCGGCCTCCGTGCCGTGGACGACGAGCGGGACGACGTTGCCCGCGGCGACGACGAGGTCGAACCCGTCGCCCGGCCCGTGCCCGGCGGCCTCGAGCACCGCGGCGTCGAGGTCCGCGAGGTCGGCGCGCACCCAGGGCAGGTGCGGTGCGGCGTCCCGGGCGTGCGCGAGCATCCCGGCGTCGACGTCCACCCCGACCACCGCGTAGCCGCGCCGGTCCAGCTCGACGGCCACCCGGCCGGTGCCGCAGCCCGCGTCGAGCACCCGCGCGCCGGGCGGCACGAGGGCGCCGCAGCGGTCGGCCTCGCCGTGCACGTGCTGCCCGGCGGCGGCCATCGCGTCGAACCGTTGTTGGTAGCGGGCGCCGTCCGACCCCTCGGCGCCGCCGCCCGCCACCTGCGCCCATCGCGTCACGGGCGGGATCGTAGCCGGGCCGCGAGGGGCGCCCGAGCACGGCCCGCAGCGCACCGCCGAGGGCGTCGTACGCGCCGCCGCCCTCCGGGCAGGAGCGCGCCCGGAACGCGACGTAGAGGTCCGGCCGCACGAGCAGCACGCCGTCGTCGTCGATCTCCCGCAGGTCCGCCCACGTGCCGTACGGGTCGTCCACCGGCTGCCCGGGCCCGATGGCGACGACGGGCAGGTCGAGCCCGAGCTCGCCGGCGAGGCGCTGCGCGGCGTCCGCCCAGGCGCCTCCGCCGATCCCGGTGAAGACGGTGAACCGGCCCTTGCCGCCGAGGTCGAGGGTCGACGTCCGGACACCGTCGACCGTCACCCACGTGTGCGGCAGCTTGGCGCCGGGCCACGTCGTCGGGTGCGCGTAGAGCACCGGGTCCCGGGTGGGCTCGGGCATCGGCGTGCCGTCCGGGACGACCGCCGCGGACGCGTACCGCTGGTTGTGCTCGACGCCGTGCGCGTTGAACTCGAAGGACTTCGCCGCGATCGCCTCCCGCATCGCCGCCCGGGTGCGTGCGCCGTCCGCGCCCGGCGCACGCCGCGCGGCGAGCCGCTCCTCGAGCCTGGCCGGGTCCGAGGTGTCGGTGAGGTCGAGCGCCTCGAGGATCTTGCCGGTCTCGGCGATGCTCAGGTTGGCCCGCTCGACGATCTGGCGCGCGATCGGCGCCCGCTCAGCGTCGTAGGTCTCGAGCAGGGCCGGCGCCGCGAGGCCCTTGACGACGTGCGCGAGCTTCCACGCGAGGTTGTAGGAGTCCTGGATCGACGTGTTCGAGCCGAGGCCGTTCGTCGGCGGGTGCCGGTGGACGGCGTCCCCGGCGCAGAACACCCGGCCCTTGGCGACCGTCGTCGCGAAGTGGTGGTTGATCGTCCACGGGGAGCGCGACGTCACGTGCATCTCGAAGTCGTCGGTGCCGACGAGCGCCACGGCGAGCGAGCGGATGAGCTCGTCGGTGAGCTCGGGCGGCCCGGCGGCGACCTCGTAGCCCCACATGAGCATCCACTCGGTCCAGGGCTTGATCATCCGCAGGACGCCGAGCCCGACGCCCTCGCGCTCGGCACCGGGCTGGAGCATCCAGTAGAGGACCGACGGGCGGTGCGCGACGAAGCGCGACAGGTCCGCCTCGAAGATGATCCCGAGCGCGCCGGCGACCGCGCCCGGCCCCTCGAACGGCAGCCCGAGGTCCTCGGCGACCTTGCTGCGCGCGCCGTCCGCGCCGACGAGGTACGCCGAGCGCACGGTGTGCTCCGCACCGGTGAGCCGGTCCCGGACGAGCGTCGTCACGCCGTCCGCGTCCTGGGTGTGGCTGACGTACTCGCTGTCGAAGCGCACCTTCGCGCCGCGGGCCTGGGCCTGCCCGACGAGGATCGGCTCGACGATGGTCTGCGGCGCGTCGACCATCGAGCACGGGCTCGCGAGGACGTAGTCGGCGTGCCGGCGCGGGTCGGTGCCCCACGACGGCACCCGCCCGAGCTCCTCGCCGGCCAGGCTCGTGCAGAACGTCGTGTTGCTCATGAGGTCCCACGGCGTCGCCTCGCGCATGAGGCGCTCCTCGATGCCGAGGTCGCGGAAGACCTCGACGGTGCGCTGGTTCGTGATGTGCGCGCGGGGGGTGTCGGCGAGCCGCCCGTACTTGGTGATCATCCGCACCCGGACGCCGTAGGTCGCGAGGAGCAGGGCCATCGAGGCCCCGGCCGGCCCGGACCCGACGACGAGGACGTCGGTGTCGAGGTCGCCGGCCGCCGTCGTCGTCGTGGCGCCGGTCGTGGTGGCGTCGGTCATGGGTTCCCGCCCTCGTCTCGATGCGTCTTCGCGTCTCCGAGCAGTGCGACGCAGAGCGGACATCTGACCGCTGTGCGGACGCTGGTCACACCCTCAGGCCCGTCGGGCCGGCTGTCAACCGTTCAACTACTGATCGCGCTCTGAACGTGAGGTGTGTCGGCCGGCTGCTCGACGACCTGAAGGGTCGCGAGCGTCGGATCCGCCGCGTAGGCGATCCGGCCGCCGTCGGCGAGGGTCGCCCGCAGCGCGTCGAGGGCCGGTGCGGTGACCGTCTCCCCGGGGGCGAGCACGGGGACGCCCGGCGGGTACGGCGCGACGAGCTCGGCGCTGACCCGGCCGACCGCGGCGTCGGCGGGCACCGTCTCGTGGCGCGCGAAGAACGCGGTCCGGGGGTCGGTCGCGGTCGCGGGCTCGACGGTCCAGGCCGGCGACGGGGTGACCGTCCGCGGCGCGCCGCGGCGCCGCCCGACCGTATTGACCAGGGCGTCGACGAGGCGGCCGACGGTGTGGGCGTCGTCCGAGAGCGTGACCATCGGCACGAGGACGTCGCGGTCGGCCATCTCGAGCGTGATGCCGGCCGCGAGCAGGTCGGCCTCCACGGCGTGCCCGTGGGCGCCCGTTCCGGCGAGCAGGACGACGAGTTTGGCCGGGTCGACGCGCAGCGGCCCGTCCGGGTGGTCGTCCGGGCGGTCGTCGAGGACGGCGAGCCCGGGCACCGCGGCGAGCCGGTCGCGGGCACCCCGGACGAGAGTGACGAGCCGCCCGACGAGGTCGGCGCCGTGCCGTTCGAGCAGGGCCCGCGAGGCGTCGGCGCTCGCGAGGACGGCGCCCGCGGGGCTCGTCGTGTGCGTCGCCTCGAAGCCGCGCTCGAGCCGGTCGGGGTCGAGCAGACCGCCCGCGCGGGTGGTCCGGGCGAGCACGAACGCGGCCTGGCTCCAGGCCGGGAGCGTCTTGTGCGCGCTCGTGACGACGGCGTCCGCGCCGTCGGCGAGGGCGTGCCGCGGCGTCGCGGGGGAGAAGCCGAAGTGCGCGGCCCACGCGGCGTCGACGACGAGCGGGACGCCCGCCGCGTGCGCGACGGTGGCGTGCCCGGCGACGTCCCCGACCGTGCCGACGTAGGACGGGTCGCCGAGGACGACGGCGCACGCGCCCGGGTGGGCGGCGAGCGCGGCCCGCACCGCGTCGACCGGGACGGCCGCCGGCAGCCCGGTCGCGGCGTCCATCGCCGGTCGCACCCACACCGGCCGCAGCCCGGCGAGCACCATCCCGAGCAGCAGCGAGCGGTGCAGCGTCCGGGAGACGACGACCTCCTGCCCCGGCCTGCCGAGCGCGAGGGCGACCGCCTGGTTGCCGTGCGTCGCGCCCCCGACCGAGATCCGGCACCAGTCGACGCCCCACAGCGTCGCCGCCCGGCGCTCCGCTTCGGCGAGCAGCCCGCCCGTCTGCTTCATCGTGTCGACCCCGGCGAAGAGCGGGACGTCCCCGCGGACGACGTCCCCGACGAGATGGGTGCGCTGCTTGTGGCCCGGGATGGTGAACGGCGTCACCGCGCCCGCCCGCACCGCGTCGTCGAACCGCAGCCAGCCGTCGAGCAGGGGTGCGTCGGCGGCCAGCCCCAGCGGGTCGCGCGGGTCGGGCGGGGTGGCGCGGGGGGCCGGCGTGGTCACGGTGGCCATGCTCGCACCGCCGGACCCGGAAGAGAAATCGTCAACCAGATTGACAATCTGTTCTCGGGGTCGGACGCTGGACCCGTTGTCCCGCAGAGGGAGCGCACCCGGTCGTCGGGTGCCCGCGCCCGCGGGACCGCTCGTGGAAGGAGCCCACCGTGCCCGTCATCACCGCACCCGCCGCAGCCACCCACCACCTCCCGGGTGCCGCCTTCACCGCCCTCGTCTCCCCGAGCCGGGGCAGCAGCGAGACGAGCGTCTGGCAGGTCGAGATCGAGCCCGGCACCGACGCACAGCCGCACACCCTGACCCGCGAGGAGGTCTTCGTCGTGCTCGCCGGCCGGGCGGACGTGCTGCTCGACGGCCGGCGCCTCGAGGCCGGCCCGGGCGACGCGATCGTCGTCCCGCCCGGTGTGCCCTTCGCGCTCTCCGCGGCCGGCGACGAGCCGCTGCGCGCACTGTGCTGCATGCCGGTGGGCGGCCGGGCGGTGCTGCCCGGCGGCGAGCCGTTCACCCCGCCGTGGGCGCAGTGACGGCTGCGGACGCGCCCGACGCCCCGGTGCCGCTGGCCCGGCTGCTGGCGATCGGGCTCGACGACCTGCTCACCGGGCTGCACGACCGGCTCGCCGGCGCAGGCTGGCCGCAGGTCCGCCCCGGCGACGGGTACGTCCTGCTCGCCGCCCGGCAGGGGCCGACCTCCGCTGTGGACGTCGCGGCGCTCACCGGGACGTCCCGGCAGGCGGCGACGAAGCTCGCCGACCGGCTCGTCGCGGAGGGCTTCCTGCGGCGCGGGCCGTCCCCGGACGACGGCCGGGTCGTGCTGCTGCACCTCACGGCGCGCGGGGCGGCGCTGCTCGAGGACGTCGAGTCGATCTACGCGGACCTCGAGGCCGGGTGGGCGCGGGAGATCGGCGCCCGCCGGATCGAGGCGCTGCGCACGGACCTCACCGCCGTCCTGCGGGCGCGGCACGGCGGTGTCCTGCCCCCGGTACGGCACAGCGTCTGACCGGCGCCGGCGGGCGGGGCGGCCCGCCGGCGTCAGGGCAGCGCGGGCGTGTGGCGGGCGACGATCGCGGCGAGGTCCGCGCCGTCCGGCTGGGTGCCGAAGGTGAGGCCGCCGTCGCCGAACCGGCTGCCGCAGAACGCGTCCGCGACCGCGGCAGGGGAGTGCCGCACGAGCAGGCTGCCCTGCAGGGCGAGCGCGGTGCGCTCGACGAGGCGGCGGGCGCCGCGCTCGACGGCGGACGACGTCACGGCGTCCGGGGACGCCACGAGCGCGCCGAGGTCGCGGCGCAGCGACGCCGCCGCGGCGTCGAGCCGGGTGTCGGCGCCGGCCGCGAGGTCGATCTCGCGCAGCACCGCGTCGGCGACGGCCGGCGTCCGGGCGAGCGCCCGCAGCACGTCGAGCGCGTTGACGTTGCCCGAGCCCTCCCAGACCGAGTTCACCGGGGCCTCGCGGTACAGCCGCGGCATCACCGACTCCTCGACGTACCCGTTGCCGCCCAGGCACTCGAGCGCCTCGGCGGTCACCGCGGAGCCGCGCTTGCAGACGTAGTACTTGGCGACCGCGGTGCCGATCCGGCGCAGCGCCTGCTCGTGGTCGTCGGGGTCGCGCTCGGTGCGGTCGACGGCACCGGCCAGGCGCAGCCCGAGCACCGTCGCCGCCTCGGACTCGACCGCGAGGTCGGCGAGCACGGCCTGCATGAGCGGGGCGTCCGCGAGCCGGCGGCCGAAGGCGGAGCGGTGTGCGGCGTGGTGGGTCGCCTGGGCGACGGCCTGCCGCATGAGGGCCGCCGTCCCGAGCACGCAGTCGAGCCGGGTCAGCGCGACCATCTCGACGATGGTCCGGACGCCGCGGCCCTCCTCCCCGACGCGCCACGCGAGGGTGTCGACGAGCTCGATCTCGGCCGAGGCGTTCGACCGGTTGCCGAGCTTGTCCTTGAGCCGCTGCAGCCGGACGGCGTTGCGCGTGCCGTCGGGGAGCACCCGCGGCAGGAGGAAGCACGTGAGCCCGCCGGGGGTCTGGGCGAGCACGAGGAAGGCGTCCGACATCGGGGCCGAGCAGAACCACTTGTGGCCGGTGAGCCGGTACGCCTCGGCGCCGTCGTGGTCGGCGGCCGGGGTGCGGACGGCGCGGGTCGTCCCGGCCCGGACGTCCGAGCCGCCCTGCTTCTCGGTCATCGCCATCCCGGCCTGAGCCCCGCCCTTGTCGGGATGCGGCACGTGCGCCGGGGAGTAGTGCCGCGAGACGAGCCGCGGGCCCCACCCCGCGAAGAGCCCGGGGGCCGCGCGGAGCACCGGCAGGGACGCGTAGGTCATGGACGCCGGGCAGCCGGTACCGGCGTCCACCTGGCTCCAGACGACGAAGCCCGCCGCCCGGGCGACGTGCGTGCCCGGCCGCGGGGCCGCCCAGGGCGCCGCGTGCAGGCCCTGCCGGACGCTCGTGCCGAGGAGCTCGTGGTAGCTCGGGTGGAAGTCGACCTCGTCGACCCGGTGGCCGTACCGGTCGTGGGTGCGCAGCGCGGGCCGGTGGACGTCGGCGGCGAACCCGAGCGCGACCGCCTCGGCGCTGCCGGCCCGGCGGCCGAGCCGGTGCAGGTCCGCCCCGGCCCAGCCGGCGCCCTCCCGCTCGACGGCCTCGACGAGCACCCGGTCGGCCGCGTAGACGTCGTAGCCCTCGAGCGGCGGCGGCTGGTTCGTCACCTCGTGCGTCGTCCCCGGCGCGGGGCGGTGGACGACGTGCGGCGGGGCGTCGGGGGCGGTCGCGTCGCCGGTGCGGACGACGTGGGGCGGGGCCTGCGGTTCGACGGCCATCCGTCGACTCAAGCACTCGCGGCGACGACCGGCAAGGCGCCGGTGCGTCGCGGCGGCCGGGCGGGCCGGCGGGTTCAGGCGCTGAGCCGGTCCGCGCCCCGGACGTCGACGACGCCGTCGACGAAGACGTCCTCGTCGTCGGCGAGGATGAGCAGGTGGGCCGCGCTCTTGCCGGAGCGCTTCGCCCGGTACATCGCGATGTCGGCGGCCTGGAGCAGGGCGGAGGCGTCGGTGCCGCGGCCCGCGGCGGACAGCGCCACGCCGATGCTCCCGCCCCGGTGGCAGGCGGTGCCGTCGAGCAGCACCGGGGTGCGCAGCGCCGCGAGGAGCCGCCCGGCGATGTCGTGGGCGACCGCCTCGTCGGGCACGTCCGGGCACAGGACGACGAACTCGTCGCCGCCGACCCGGGCCACGGTGTCGGCCGGCCGGACCGCCTCCCGCAGCCGGTGCGCGACCGTCACGAGGACGTGGTCGCCCGCGGCGTGGCCGGAGGTGACGTTGACCGTCTTGAAGTCGTCGAGGTCGCAGAACGCGACGAGGACCCGGCCCCCGGTGCGCCGGGTCCCGGCGAGGGCGAGGTCGAGCCTGTCGGCGAGCAGGGCCCGGTTCGGCAGCCCGGTGAGCGCGTCGTGCAGGGCGAGGTCGCGCAGCCGGGTCTGCTCGCTGACCCGGTCGGTGACGTCGACGACGTGGACGGCGAGCCGGCGCGGCCCGCCGGCCGGGGCCGGCAGCGGGGCCATCGAGACGTGCATGCTCCGGGTGCGCCCGGCGATCTCGACGGCGTGCTCGCCGTGCCAGGCGGACAGCCGCCCGTCGGCGAGCGCGGCGAGCGTGCGGGCGGCGTCGTCCGCGTCGCCCGCGGCGAGCAGGTCGGGCCAGGCGGTGCCGGCCACCTCGCGGCAGAGCAGGTGCCCGAACGCGGGGTTGGCGTCCTCGACCCGCCAGACCGGGGCGGGCCCGGCGTCGTCCGCCGCGAGCACCGCGATCCCGACGAGCGCGTGGTCGAAGACGGCCCGGTACGCGGCGGCCGTCGCCACGGCCTGCCGGGCCTCCTGCGCGCGCCGGACGGCGACCGTCCACGCCACGACCGCTGCCCCCGTCGCGACCAGGGCGAGCAGGGTCGTCGCCACCACCACCAGCATGCGTCCTCCCGCCGTCCGCGATCCGTGACCGGTGTCCGGACCGTTGTCGGCAGGTCGGGGCGAAACCTTGAGCCGTTCGGGTGATCACCCGAACGGATGAGTTCCCGGCCGGTCCACGGGCTGCTCCTGCGCCGTCGCCCGGACCAGCGGCAGCGTCCGGTGCGGCAGCGGGGTCGCGAGCACGATCGTCGTCGACAGCCGGACGACGTGCGGGCTCTCGAGCACCCGGTCGATGACGCGCTGGAGGTCGGCGTTCGACCGGGCGACGACCCGCACGAGCAGGTCGGCCGCGCCGGTCACGGTGTGCGCCTCGAGCACCTCGGGCACTCCCGCCAGGTGCGCCGCGACGGCGTCGTGCGTCGTCGGGGTCCGCGCCCGGCCCGGCGTCCCGGGCTCGTCGCCCGCCCGCTGCCGGATCTCGACCGAGCAGAAGGCCGTCACCGGGTAGCCCAGGGCGCCCGGGTCGACGTCCGGCCCGAAGCCGGTGACGACACCCTCGCGCTGCAGCCGGTCGAGGCGGGCCTGGACGGTGCCGCGGGCCACCTGGAGCCGGCGCGCGGCCTCGAGCACGCTCGTCCGCGGCTCCTCGGCGAGCAGCGTGACGAGGGCGGCGTCGAGGGGGTCGAGGCGTCCACGGGCGTCCACGCCCCGAATCCTGCCGCAGCCGGGCCGCTCTGCCGCTGCGGCCCCGGCCGACCTAGGGTGAGTCGCATGTCTGCCGCGCCGGTGTCGTCGCCGCCCACCTCCGAGGTCGTCGCCGCCCTCGCCGCCGGGCTGCCGGCGAACGTGCTCGTCACCGACCCGGCACGGATGGAGTCCTACCGGCACGACCGGGCGATGTTCTGCCCGGCCGGGGTCCCGGCGGCCGTCGTCCTCGCCCGGGAGACCGGGCACGTCCAGCACGCCCTCCGGACGGCGACCCGGTTCGGGGTCCCGGTGGTGCCGCAGGGCGCGCTGAGCGGGCTCTCCGGCGCCGCGAACGCCATCGAGGGCTGCATCGTCGTGAGCACCGCGCCGATGACGCAGGTGCTCGAGATCGACACCGCGAACCGGCTCGTCGTCACCCAGCCCGGCATCTTCAACGCCGACCTGTCGCGGGCGGTCGAGGCGAAGGGCCTGTACTACCCGCCGGACCCGTCGTCCTGGGAGTTCTGCTCGATCGGGGGCAACCTCTCGACGAACTCCGGGGGCCTGTGCTGCGTGAAGTACGGGGTGACGACCGACTACGTCATGGGCCTGGAGGTCGTCCTCGCCTCGGGCGAGGTGCTCCGCACCGGCCGGCGCACCGTCAAGGGCGTCGCGGGCTACGACCTCACGAAGCTCTTCGTCGGCAGCGAGGGCACCCTCGGGGTCATCACCGAGGCGACGCTCATGCTCCGCCCCGCCGCGCAGCGGCCGCGGACAGCGGCGGCGCTCTTCGCGAGCATGCGGGCGGCGACCGACACCGTCGCCGCGGTCGTCGCCGAGGGGCACGTGCCGAGCCTGCTCGAGCTCATGGACGCCGTCTCGATCCGGGCCGCGAACGAGTACCTGCGCAGCGACCTGCCGGAGGACTGCGCCGCGATGCTCATCTGGCAGTCCGACTCCGGTGGCGAGGTGGCCGCGCGCGAGGTGACCGCGATCGGCGAGGTCGCGACCCGGTGCGGCGCCACGGACGTCGTCGAGGCCGACGACCCGGCCGAGGGCGAGCTCCTCCTCGCCGCCCGGCGCGCCGTCCTCACGGCGCTCGAGGCCTGGGGGACGACGCTCGTCGACGACGTCTGCGTCCCCCGGACCCGGCTCGGCGAGTTCATCGACGGCATCACCGCGATCGGCGAGCGGCGGGGCGTCGTCATCGGGACCGTCGCGCACGCCGGGGACGGCAACACGCACCCGAACGTCGTCTTCGACGCCGCGGACGCCGACCAGGCGGAGCGGGCCCGGCTCGCCTTCGGCGAGATCATGGACCTCGGCCTCGAGCTCGGCGGCACGATCACCGGCGAGCACGGCGTCGGCGTCCTCAAGCGGGAGTGGCTCGAGCGCGAGGTCGGCCCGGTCGGGCTGGCGGTGCACCGGGCCGTCAAGGCCGCGCTCGACCCGGCGGGCATCCTCAACCCGGGCAAGGTCTTCTCGCTGTAGGTCACGGCG
>JACRAB010000051.1 GCA_016213575.1 Actinomycetota bacterium | reverse complement strand
CGCGAGCATCGTCTTGCCCGCGCCGGGCGGGCCGAGCAGGAACATGTTGTGCCCGCCCGCGGCGGCCACCTCGAGCGCGTGCCGGGCCTCGGCCTGGCCGAGGACGTCCGCGAGGTCGAGGCGCTCCCCGCCGCCCGGCTCCGCCCCGCCCTCGTCGTCCGTGCCCGGCGGTGCGGCGCCCGTCCCGACGACCGGGCCCTCCTCGTCGGGCATCGGCTCGCCGCGGTGCAGCGCGAGGACGTCCGCGAGGGAGCGGACGGCGACGACGTCGACCCCCGGCACGAGCCGGGCCTCGCGCGCGTTGCCGACCGGCACGACGACCCGCGGACGGCCCGACCGGGCCGCAGTGAGGACGGCCGGCAGGATCCCGCGAACCGGTTGGACCCGGCCGTCGAGCCCGAGCTCGCCGAGGTGCACCCGGGACGCGACGGACCCCGGGTCGACCCGCTCGGTCGCGGCGAGCAGGGCGACGGCGACCGCGAGGTCGAACCCGGTGCCGGTCTTCGGCAGGGCGGCCGGCGCGAGGTTGACGGTGATGCGGCGCGGCGGAAGGGGGCAGCCGGCGTTCGCCGTCGCCGCACGGACCCTGTCCCGCGACTCGTTGAGCGAGGCGTCCGGCAGGCCCGTGAGGGTGAACGCGGGCAGCCCCTGCGCGACGTCGGCCTCGACGGCGACGAGGTGCCCGTCGAGCCCGACGAGCGTCACGCACCAGGCCCGGCCGAGCGCCATCACGCCACCCCGGACAGGTGCGTGACCTCGGGGCCGCCGCGGCGCGGGACGAGCACCCCGACGACGTCGATCCGGACCTCGGGCCAGTGCCCGTCGTGCGCCTCGAGCCACGCCCCGGCGAGCCGGCGCAGCCGCAGCAGCTTGGGCCGGGTCACCGCCTCGACCGGGCTGCCGGCGACGACGCTGCGGCGCGTCTTCACCTCGCAGACGACGAGGCAGTCGCCGTCGAGGGCGACGATGTCGACCTCGCCGATCGCGCAGCGCCAGCGCCGGTCGAGGATGACCATGCCGTCCTCGACCAGGTGCTCTGCGGCGAGCTTCTCGCCGTACTCCCCCACCACGTCCTTCACCCGCACGGTGACCACCTCCGGGCGTCACCCTGCCGGGACCGGGCGACCGCCCGGGCGGCGCGGAGGGCCGGCTGTGGACGGTGGGACGAACGGCGGAACTGTGGACGGGTCGGGCCCGACCGGTCGGTCAGCCCCGAGCCGGAGCCGCGGTCCTCAGACCGCCGCGCCGACCCGGTACCCGTCGTGCACGGCGTCCTCGACGAGCCGCGGCGCGCGGGCGTCCCCGACCGCGTGCACCTCGACGCCGAGCGCCCGCAGGCCCGCGACGAGCCCGTCGACCGGCGTGTGCGGGGCGGCGAGGACGACCCGGTCGGCGGCGAGCACGAGCGGCTCGTCGTCGTACCGCCGCAGCAGCGCCGCCTGCGTCCGGGTCGCCCGGTCGAGCCGGTACCCCTCGACGAGCCGGACCCCGAGGTCGCGCAGCCGGCCCAGCGCGAGCGGCCCCGACTTCGAGTTCTCGAGCATCCAGCCGGCCTGCCCGACGACGGGCACGAGCGTCACCGACCAGCCGTCCGCGGCGAGCAGCTCGGCGGTGCCCAGGCCCTTGCGCAGCCCCTCGGTGTCGAGCACGACCGCGGTCCTGCCTCCCCCGTCCCGCTCACCACCACCCGGCGACAGCCACGACCGGACGACGTCCGCCGCCGCCTCGGGCCCGTCCGCCCCGCCCGGCAGCGGCCACGACCCGGTCGCGACGACGGCGACCTCCGCACCGAGCGCGACGACGTCCGCCGCGGACGCCTCGACCCCGTACCGGACCTGCGCCCCGAGCCGCTCGAGCTCGGCGACCCGCCACCGCACGAGCTCGGCGAACGGCCCCTGCAGCGGCAGCCCGGCCACCAGCCGGACCTGCCCGCCCGCGGCGCCGTCCCGCTCGAGCACGGTGACCTGGTGCCCGCGCTCCGCGGCGACCCGGGCCGCCTCCAGCCCGGCGAGGCCCGCACCCACGACGACGACGTGCCGCGCCCGCCCCACCCGCTGCGGCGGCGCCTCGTGCTCGTGCCCGGCGGCCGGGTTCTGCAGGCACGCGATCGGGTACTTGCGCAGCCGTCGCGCGATGCACAGGTTGTACGCGACGCACTCGCGGACCTGCCGCTCGCGGCCCTCGCGGGCCTTCCGGACGACGTCCGGGTCGGCGATCATCGCGCGCGTCATCCCCGCGAGGTCGCAGGCCCCGGCGGCGAGCGCCCGCTCCGCGACGTCCGCCCGGACGATCCGGCCCTCCGCGACGACCGCCGGCCCGCGGCCGCGCCCCGCGCCGTCGCCGTCCACGCCGCGCAGCCCGCCGAGCGCCGCCGTGACCCGCTCCGCGTTCGGGACGCCGACCCCCTCGGGCAGCTCCATCGGCGGGATGATGAGGTGCAGGGACGCGTAGTTGCCGTTGCCGACGCCGACGTAGTCGAGGTCGCACGCGGCGGCCAGGTGCGCGGCGGCGTCCGCGTAGCCGGGCGTCGCGGCGGTGAGCGTGACCCCGAGCAGCCGCTCCGGCCCGACCGTCTCGCGCAGCGCGGTGAGGATCTCGACGGCGAGCCGGGCGCGGCCGGGCAGGTCGCCGCCCCAGCCGTCGGTGCGGTGGTTGCGGCCCGGGTCGAGGAACTGGTCGACGAGGGTGTCGTAGGCGAACATGCACTCGACGCCGTCCACCCCGGCGGCCACCGCGGCCCGCGCCGCCGCGACGAACCCCTCGACGACCCGGCCGAGGTCGACCTCGTCGACGGCCCGCAGGGCGTCCGGCCAGCCGGGGCCCTGGACGGCGGACGGCGCCCACCGCTCGCTCGACTCCTGGTGCGGGTCGGCGTTCGCGCCCATGTGGTAGAGCTGGCTCACGAACACGGTGCCGTGCGCGCGCACCGCGGCGGCAGTCTCCCGCAGGGCCGGCACGAAGGCGTCGTCGTCGTACCGGTAGTTCTGCGGCGTCACGCCACCGTTGGGCAGCACCGGCAGCGGCTCCATGACGACCATCCCGGCCCCGCCCGCGGCCCGCGCCTCGTAGTACGAACGGGCCCGGGCCCCCGGGACGCCGTCCGCGCCGAAGCTCGTCGTGTGCGCGGTGAACACCGCGCGCGTGGGCAGCACGTGCCCGCGCAGGCTGAACGGCGACAGCAGCAGCGGGTACCGGCCGTGCGTCGGGCCGTGCGTCGGGTCGTCCTCGGGGTCGCCCATGGCGGCGAGGCTCGCACGCCCGGCGCCCCCTGCGGAAGAGCCGGGGACGGGCGGGACTACCCCGCGAACCCGCCCGACTTCGGCAGCTCGAGGTCGCTCTTCGCGAGCTCCTCGACGTTGACGTCCTTGAAGGTCACGACGCGGACCGACTTCACGAACCGGGCGGGCCGGTACACGTCCCACACCCAGGCGTCGCTCATCGTCACCTCGAAGAAGACCTCGCCGTCGGCGGACCGCACCTTGAGGTCGACCTGGTTGGCGAGGTAGAAGCGCCGCTCGGTCTCGACGACGTACGAGAAGAGCCCGACGACGTCCCGGTACTCCCGGTAGAGCTGAAGCTCCATCTCGGTCTCGTAGTTCTCGAGATCCTCGGCGCTCATGGGGACGTCTCGCTCCGCTGTCGTTCGCGCCGTGCGTCGGGCACGGCGTCCGGTTGCGCCCCGGGGCGCCCGACCATCATGGACCAGTCCGGGCCGCTCGGCCGAGCCGCCACCCGGATGCGCCGGCGGCGGGCCCGGCCGCACCCCGGCCGCGCTGCCCGCCCGGGTACCTCAGGCGGTGAGCGCGTACCCCGCCGCGACCGCGGCGAACCCGGCGACCACGCTGCCGGCGACGTTGCCCGCGGCGTACGGCCAGGCCCGCCGCCGAACCAGCTCGGCGGTCTCGTAGCCGAAGGTCGAGAACGTCGTCAGGGCTCCGCAGAACCCGGTGCCCAGCAGGGCCACGAGGTGCGGCGACGCCCCGCCGCGCGCGGCCAGGCCGCCGACGATGCCCAGCACGAACGACCCGACGACGTTGACGACGAAGGTGCCCCACGGCATGACCGAGTCGTGCAGCGAGTTCACCCACAGGTCCGTGAGGTAGCGCAGCGGGGCGCCGACGGCGGCCCCGAGGACGACGAGCAGCGCCGTCACCGGGCCGCTCCCCCGCCGTGGGCGGCTGTGTCACCGGCTGTGTCACCGGCTGCCTCACCGGTTGCATCGTCGCCGAACCGGACGACGGTGACGTCCTCGAGCGTCACGAGCCCGCCCGCCCCCGACTCCGCGAGCAGCGCGCCGAGCACCGGCAGGAACGCGTCGACCTTCTCGGCGGTGTCGACGACGACGACCGACAGCGGCAGGTCCTCGGAGAGGCTGAGGATCCGGGCGGTGTGCACCCGGCTGCCGGCGCCGAACCCCTCGCACCCGCGGAAGACGCTCGCCCCCGCCAGGCCCGCCGCGTGCGCGCGGTGCACGACCTGCGTCGCGAGCGGCCCGTGGTGGTGCCGGTCCTCCTCGCCGACGACGACGGTGAGCCGGACGGCGGCGGTGCGTCGCGGTCCGTTCATGGCTGCTCCTCCTGCCCGGACGACGGCCCGGTGCCGTCGTCCCCATCGTCCGCCTGCGCGTCCCCGGCCGCGCCGGGACGACGTCCCCGGTCTGCGAGCGCGAGGAGCCCGGCCCCGCCCGCGGCGCCGAGCGGCACCGCGAGCAGTCCGGCCACCAGGCTCCCGGCGACGTAGAGCGCGGCGACCACGGGTGCCCCGGCGAGGAGCAGCGTGTGCGCGTCGAGGCCGTAGGCCGAGAACGTCGTGAACCCGCCGAGCACCCCCGTGCGCAGGAACGAGCGCCGGTACCGCGACGGCGGCCAGCGCTCCTCCTCGAACCACATGAGCGCGCCGATGAGCAGGCAGCCGACGACGTTCACCGTGAAGGTCGACCACGGGAACTGCCGCCCGGCGTGCGGCAGGGCGAGCCCCACGCCCCAGCGGGCCACGCTGCCGAGGGCGCCCCCGGCGGCCACGACGAGCAGGATGTCCCACCGGTTGCGCAGGGCCCGGGCGGCGCGGCCGGTGAAGGACGGCGCGCCGCCGGTCACGGGACCGGCAGCCCGTCCGCGCCCGTGAGGTCGAGGTCGGCGCGGGCGTCGGCCCCGGCGGGCGCGTCGACGGGCGCCGCGGTGAGGTCGAGCGCGTCGTCCGGCTCCCCGCCCTGCCCGGGCAGGCTCCACGACCTGCGGTGCTGCGCGCACGGCCCGAACCGGCGGATCGCCGCGCCGTGCTCGGGCGCGGAGTAGCCCTTGTTGCCCTCCCACCCGTACTCGGGGTGGTCGGCCGCGCGGGCGACCATCATGGCGTCCCGCTCGACCTTCGCCAGGACGCTCGCGGCGGCCACGGCCGCGCAGCGCAGGTCCGCCTTGACCATCGTCACGACGGCCGGCTCGGCGGCGAGGGCGACGTCCGGCGCGACCTCCCGGCCGAGCAGGTCGAGGTCGAAGAGGGTCGGCGGCGCGGCCGGCGGGGTGAGCCAGTCGTGCGAGCCGTCGAGGATGACGCACGACGGGACGGCGGGCAGCTGGGCGAGCGCGCGGCGTCCGGCCAGCCGCAGCGCGGCGATGATCCCGTACCGGTCGACCTCGTCGGGCTCGGCGTGCCCCACGGCGTGCGCGAGCGCCCAGCGCCGCACCTTGGGCACGAGCGCCTCCCGGACGGCCGGGGCGAGCAGCTTGGAGTCCTTGACGCCCGTCGGCGCCGTCCGCACCTGCGCGTCGACGACGACGATCCCGACGCTCACCGGCCCGGCGAGCGCACCGCGGCCGACCTCGTCCATCCCGGCGCCGAGCATGTGCCCGTCGCGCAGCAGCCGGCGCTCCTCGCGCAGGGTCGGGACGCCCCGCGCGGGCAGCGTGACCTTCGCCTTCCGGGAGGCCGTGCCGGGCGCCCGGCGGCGCGGGGTCGTGCCTGCGGTCACGGCGCCGAGGGTTCCGGGACGTCCGCGAAGACCGGGTCCGGCCGGCCGAGGCCGGTGGCCCGGGACAGCGGCCAGACGAGCACGAACGCCTTGCCGACGACCGCCGACTCCGGCACGAACCCGTGGACCCGCGAGTCCTCGGAGATCTCCCGGTGGTCACCCATGACCCACAGGTCGCCGTCGGGGACGGTGCGGGAGAACGTCCGGGCGCTCGGGGCGTTGCCGGGGAACAGGTACGTCTCGTCGATCGGGACGCCGTTGACCGTCACCCGGCCCGCGGCGTCGCAGCAGGCGACCGTGTCGCCGGGCAGGCCGATGACGCGCTTGATGAGGTGCTCGCCGGAGTCGTGCGGCAGCAGGCCGACGAACGTCAGCGTCGCGCGGACCGCGTGCCGGACGACGCCCTCCTCGGGCTCGACCGGCGGCGGCAGCCAGCCGTCCGGGTCCTTGAAGACGACGATGTCGCCGCGCTGCAGCGTGAACGGCCCCGGCGTGAGCTTGCTGACGACGACCCGGTCGTCCTCGAGGAGGGTGTTCTCCATCGACCCCGACGGGATGTAGAAGGCCTGCACGAGGAAGGTCTTGACGACCAGCGAGATCGCCAGCGCCATCGCGACGACGACGACCACCTCGGTGATCGCGCTCACCGCCGACTGCAGGGCGGTGCGCGGCGCGTCGGAGACGTCTCTGGCCATCGGTGTGGTGCTCCCTCCGTCGGGCGTGCCGCCCGAACCGTTCCGCTCGTCGTCCGCGGTGCTCATGACCCCCCTGGTGCTGCCGGGACGTCGGCGAACACCGGGTCGGGGATCCCCAGACCCCCGGCGCGTGCGAACGGCCACACGATGACGAAGGCCTTGCCCACGACGTCCGAGACCGGGACGGTACCGCCCCCGGCCAGGTCCATGTGGTACCTCGAGTCCGCGGAGAACGGCCGGTTGTCGCCCATGACCCACAACCGGCCCTCCGGCACCGTGATCGTGAAGGGCTTGTCGCTCGGCGCGACACCCGGTTGGAGGTACAGCTCGTCGACCGCGACGCCGTTGACGATGACCCGTCCCTGCGCGTCGCAGCACTTCACGGTGTCGCCCGGCAGGCCGATGACGCGCTTGATGAGGTGCTCCCCGGAGTCCTGCGGGAGCAGGCCGACGAACGTCAGGGCCTTGCGGACGGCGGCCCGCACCTGCCCGTCGTCCGGCGGCGCGCTCGGCGGCAGCCAGTGGTCGGGGTCCTTGAAGACGACGACGTCGCCGCGGTGGAGCGCGAACGGCCCCGGCGTGAGCTTGCTGACGAGCACCCGGTCGCCGACGAGCAGGGTCGTCTCCATCGACTCCGAGGGGATGTAGAACGCCTGCACGAAGAACGTCTTGACGACGACCGCGAGGACGAGCGCCAGCGCGACCACGACGACGACCTCGACGGCCGCCCCGAGCGCCGACGCGGGCGCCGAGCCCTTCTTCGGCGGGCCGGTCCGGTGCGAGCCCTCGTCCCGGCGGCGGTCGGAACGGCGCGGGGCGAGCAGGTCCTCGCCGGTCTCCGCCGCGGTGCTGCGGGTGCGGTGTCCGACGTCCGGCACGCCGGGGTAGGTGGTGCCCGGGGACAGGCCCGGCAGCAGGGCGGGCTCCTCTGGGGAGACCCGCGGGACGAGCAGGGACGGCGGCCCGTCGTCCACGGGCGGCCGGCGGCGGGCGAGCGGCAGCGAGCCGGACACGTAGGCCGTCGGCTCGTAGGGCGCGGGCCCGGCGACCGGGTAGGCGGTCACCGGCGGCTCGTGGACCGGGGTCTCGAAGGCCCGCGACGCGACCTGCGGGGGCGCCTCGTACGGCTGCGGCGGCCGGAAGGCGCGCGGCGCCTGGAACGGTGCCGCTGCCGGTGCCGCTGCCGGTTCGGGCGCCGGTGCGGGCGCCGGCGGTGCGAACGCGGTCGGGGGCGCGAACGGGGTCGGGGGCGCCACCGGGGTCGGGGGCGCGAACGGGGCGGCTGCCGCCGGGAGCCCCGCGGACGGCGCGAACGGGGCGTCCTGCGGGCCGGGTGCGGCGCGCCGG
>JACRAB010000321.1 GCA_016213575.1 Actinomycetota bacterium | reverse complement strand
TCAGGGCTCCTCGTCCCGGGTCACGGCCCGCGGCACGGGCGCGCAGCGGCGGGGTCGAGCGCCGCTGCGCACCCGGTGCGCGACGGTCTGACCTGGAGGGTTCTGCTCAGTCCTTCGGCGCCGGCCGACCCGCGGGGCCCTGCTTCACGTAGTCCGCGTGGAACGCCTGGCGCTCCGCCGGGGACATCTCGTTGAGCAGGACGTTCGGGCTCTGCAGCGGCGGGCACCGACGCAGGTGGTCGAGCGTCCACATCTTCTTCGGGTCGAGGTTGAGGTGCGGCTGGGCGACGAGCGTCTTGCCGTCGTCACGCACGTACCCCATGTCGGAGACGACGTCGGCCCAGTTCCAGCCGTGGTAGAGCGTCTCCCACTCGCGCTTGCCGATGAGCTTGCCCATGTTCGGCGTCGAGCGGCCCTCGTACTCCGGGCGGAACGCGACGGCGTCGGTCCAGCGGCAGGCCTCGTGGCAGTACGTGCGGACCTGGCCGTCGACCTCGTCCATGACCATGTCCTCGCGGACGAGGCACGGAACCATGCAGGTCCAGCAGCGGTGCGGGTACACGTAGTCGACATCCTCGAAGACGATCGGGTGGTGCCCGTTCGGCGTCGAGAGGCGGTTGTAGTTCTCCCACCACTTGCCGTACTTGTTGTACCAGCCGGGGTACTTGCCCTCGAACCACTCGAAGTCCTTGTCCGTCATCGGGTCGATGCGCCAGTAGTTGGCGAGCCACCCGGTGGCGAAGAACTGGGCCACCTCGTGCACGTAGCCCTTGTTCCAGATCTGGTTCCACGACTCCTCGATGAGGTCGTGCGGGATGACCAGGCCGTACTTCTCGAGCGGGACGAGGTACGAGCGGTAGTAGTCGTCGTAGATCCAGCGACGCCACATCTCCGCGTAGCTCTCGCGGTCCGGCCGGCGGTCCTTCGTGCCGTACTCGATGAAGGTGCCGATCGCGGCGTCGACGACGCGGTGGTTGTTCCACCACGCGTAGCGCAGGTCGCGCTCGAGGAGCTGGTGGTTGCCCTCGTCCGCGAGCGCCATGAGCAGCGTCGCGTACCCGTTGCTGATGTGCCGGGACTCGTCGGACTGCACCGAGTGGAAGACCGTCGGCAGCAGGTAGTCGCCGTTGGCCGCGGCCTCGGCGGGCATCGCGACGAAGAGGGTGTTCGTGAACGCCGTCTCCGCGACGATCGTCAGGTAGATGCTCGCCGCGGTGATCGCGTCACCGGTGATGAAGCCCTCGGCGAACTGGCGCCCGATCGACCCGCAGTAGTCGTTCTGGAAGTTGCGCAGGCTGTTGTTGAAGCCGGCCGGGTCGATGTAGTTGTTCATGTACAGGCGCTTGAGGTTCTGCTGGATCGTCGAGTGCCGGACCTCGTCGATCATCTGGATCGCCTGGCCGTTGTGCAGCTCGGGGTTCGGCACGTTGCGGAACAGCAGCGGCATCGCCCGAGCGGCCGAGATCTCCGGCAGCGGGATGATGCTCAGGAAGAGCTTCTGCCACTCGAGCCAGCGCTCCTGCACCTGCCGGAACATGTTGCCCCGGATGGCGCCGTCGGCCGCGCCGTAGACGCGGTGGTCCTTCTCCTCCTGCATCGGGAAGTAGGACCGCAGGACCTGCTTGAGCGGGTCCTTCTTCTGCGCCTTCTTGAACGTGTAGTCGGTGCCGTACTGGGCCACCGGCTCGTGGTACAGCGGTTCCCAGGAGAGCTCCTGGATCTTCTGGTGGGCCTTGGCCACACTCTGGCGACTCATCGCGACTCCTCGGCGGTTCGTGTGATCTGCCGGGCGGGCGCCCGGACCTGGATCGCCGTTCCTGGTGTCGGTACCGGGCCCCCTGTTCGAGGCTGGACCGGCCCGACGCACGCGGCCCCGGGAAGGGGCCTAAGTCCTATGGCCTGGATCACATCCCGGATCCGGCGGCTCGGGTATCTCACTCTGAGACACCCTGTGAGACACCTCGTGAGACACCTCGTGAGACGAGCCGCGAGACGTCACGTGAGACAGCCGGGTCCCGTGCGGACCGACTGTCAGGCGCTGCCGAACGCGGCCTCGCGCAGCTCCGCGAGACGCTGCTTCACGTTCTCCGAGACCTGCCGGTCGCCCTCCGGCGCCGGCTCGATCCCGAGCGCCCGGAGCAGGTCGGCCGCGGCCTGCCCGGGGTTCCCGGTCTCGCCGAGGACGGGGTGCAGCCCCTGGCCGGCGAGATGGTGGAAGACGATGTTGACGATCGTCCAGTGGTTGTACGTCTCCGGTTCGTCCGTGCGGTCGTCCATGGCGCTGCCTGCCTCTCCCGGCCCCGCTCCGCCGGTGTGGACGCGGCGTCCGGGCGGGGCCCTGCGACCCGGCCAGCACATCCCTGTGAGGAGGGACGAGCGGTCTCAATATGAGACAGAGCGGCCTAAGGCACGCCTTACCGTGATCCCCTACAGCACCTGGTCCCAGTCCACCTGACGACCCCTCCGGCATCCCGGGCGAGCGGCCCGGGCGCTGTCGGCCGCCGTGGCACCACGGCTCCGATCCACGGTCACCGGCCGCACGCCAGGCGCGGCCGGATCACCCGGCCACCCCTCGCTGGACCACCACAGGGACGGGAGGCAGAGCCTTGTCGAAGACGCCAAGTGCCTTGTCGAAGACGCCCACGTCAGTCCGCAGAGCGACCTCGCCGGACGACCCCCGGCTCGCCGTCATGCGCGAGCGCTTCCTCACGTCCGAGACGGTCGACGCCGACTCCGTGCGGGACACGATCCTGGCGTCGTGGTGGCGCTCGCGCCGCTGGAACGTCGAGGCCGACAAGCTCCAGATCCAGGACCGCCACGACACCGATCTCGACGGCCCGCTGACACGCAGCGCGCTGCCCGTCCTGCGGACCCTCGTCGGCCACCTCGAGGGCCAGCCGATCAGCGTCATCCTCACCGACGCGCAGGGCACGGTCCTCACCCGGCTGTCGGCCGACTCCCAGCTCGACCGGCACCTGGACTCGGTCATGCTCGCGCCGGGCTACAGCTACGCCGAGAAGTACGTCGGCACGAACGGCATCGGGACGGCGCTCGAGGGCGGCCGGCCGATGCACGTCTTCGGCCACGAGCACTACGCCGAGAACCTCGAGGACCTCGCCTGCGCCGCCGTCCCGATCCAGCACCCGATCAGCGGCAAGACGGTCGGCGCGGTCGACCTCACGTGCTGGCGCAAGGACGCCGGCCAGCTGCTCATCGCGCTCGCGAAGACGACGTCCGACCAGATCCGGCAGGCCCTGCTCATGGACGGCGGCGAGCGCGAGTACCAGCTGCTCCAGGCCTATCTGCGGGCCTGCCGGCGCAGCACGGGCATCGTGCTGGCCCTCAACGGCGACGTCGTCATGATGAACGACCACGCCCAGCTCGCCCTGGACCCGATGGACCAGTCGGTCATCGTCCAGCACCTCTCCGAGGCGCTCGCGACGGGCACGACGGCGACGGTCTCCGTCCAGCTCCCCTCCGGCGCCTCGGCACGGATGCGCTGCCGGGCGGTCGGCACCCCGGGCCTCGGGGCCGGCGGGGTCGCACGGGTGCGGCTGGACGACGTCCCGCGGGCGGTGCCCGTCCGCAACCGGCCGCCCGCCCGGCTCGTGCTGCCCGGGCTCGTCGGCAACGGCGCGCTCTGGGTGCGGGCCGCCCAGCAGGTCGACTCCGCGCTCGTCGCCGGCGAGTGGCTCGTCGTCGAGGGCGAGCCCGGCACCGGCAAGGTCGCCGTGCTGCGCGCCGTCCACCACCGCCGGACGCCCGCCGAGCCGTTCCACGTGCTCGACGCGGACGACGCCGGCGACCCGGGGTGGGCGGCCGCCGTCCGCCGGGAGCTCGCCGCGACGTCCGGGTGCGTCGTCATCCGGCACGTCGACCAGCTCCACGGCCGCCGGCTCTCCGCGCTCGTCCAGTCGCTGTCCCAGGCCAAGGCCGCCGGGACGGCGCTGCGGGTGTGCCTGACGATGGGCGTCACCCAGCCCGCGGGCGAGCTCGTGCGGCTGCTCAACCACTTCCCGCGGACGGTCCGGGTCCCCCCGCTGCGCCACCACGTCGAGGACCTGCAGGTGCTCGTGCCGTTCCTGCTCTCCCGGCTGCAGGTCAACGCGGTCGTCTGCTCACCGGCCGCCATGCAGCTGCTGAGCCGGTCGAGCTGGCCGGGCAACGTCGCCGAGCTCGTCCAGGTGCTCCGCGAGGTCGTCCAGCAGCACCGGTCCGGCGTCATCGAGCCGGAGGACCTGCCGCCGCGGGTCCGCACCGTCTCGCGCCGGGTGCTCACGCCGATCGAGTCCCTCGAACGGGACGCCATCGTGTCCAGCCTCATCGACAACAACGGCAACAAGGTCGCCGCCGCGACGGCGCTCGGGATGTCCCGGGCGACGATCTACCGCAAGATCCACGAGTACGGGATCGTCGCGAAGGGGTCCTGAGACGAGGGTTCCCGGGACGACGGCCCCCGGGACCAGAACGCCCGTGGCGGGAGGGCGGCCGGCGGGCTGCGGACCCCGCCGGATGGCGGGTACTTCCCGCCACCCGGCGGTCGAACCCGCCTGCGGCGCGACGCACGATGCTGCCCTCAGCCGCACCGTCCGCATGATCGCCGTCGATTCGTCCGCATGATCATTGTTGGTCCGTCCGGACGACGAACGGAGAACCGCTCACCCGAGCGCCGGCGCCGCCTCCGCGAGCGCCCGCAGCGCCTGGCCGAAGACTTCGGCGGGCGGCGTGACGAGGCCGGCGCCGACCTGGCCGACGCCCGCGACCCGACCGGCCATGCCGGTGTTGATCTGCGGCAGGATCCCCGTCCGGACGACCTTCGTCACGTCGATCCCCGTCGGGGCGCCCCGGAACTCCAGGACGGGGATGCCGAACGCCGGGTTCTCGGCGCAGGTGATCTCGTGCATCCGCTGCGTCGTCGCGAGCGCGAACGGCACGTCCCCGCCGACGAACCGGACGATCGCCGGAGCGGCCGCCATCGCGAAGCCGCCGATGCCGGCCGTCTCGGTGATCGCCGAGTCGCCGATGTCGGGGTTGGCGTCGTCCGGGCCGTAGGCCCCGAGGAAGAGGCCCTGCGGGGTGAGCGCGGGCGCGGTGAACCACTGCGACCCCGTGCCGGAGACCTGGATGCCGAAGTCCGTGCCGTTGCGGGCCATGGTCACGACGACGGTCGACCCCGGCACGTCGCGGGCGGCGTCCGTCGCGAGCTTGCACGCCGGCATGACGAGGTTGAGGAAGAAGTGGTCGTTGCCGGCGACGAACTGCACGGCGCGCGCGACGTCGGACTGGGTGAGCCCGGCCGCCGCCCCGGACGCGTTGCCCGGCGCGTCGATCATCGCGGGCAGCAGCTCGCGCAGGAGCATGAGCGTCCCGGCCCGGTTGCGGTTGTGCCCCTCGTCGCCCAT
>JACRAB010000320.1 GCA_016213575.1 Actinomycetota bacterium | reverse complement strand
TGCTCGCCGCAGGCCTGTCCGAGGCATGGTCCGCGTCGTCCGAGACGACCGTCGAGGTCGTCGAGCACCTGCTCGCCGAAGGGGTTCACGGCCGGCGGATCGCCGTCCAGCAACACGGGCTGCCGGACGCCGACCTGCTGGCCCGGCTCGTCGACGCCGGCGCGGCTGTCGAGCCGATCCAGGTCTACCGGTGGGGCCCGTCGCCGGACCCCGTCGCCGTCCAGCGAGCCCTGGAGGCGACCTGTGCGGGCACCGTCGACGCGGTCGTCTTCACCAGCGCCCCCGGCAGTCAGGCCTTCCTCGACGCCGCCGCCGACGCAGGCCGGCTGGACGACGTCCTGCGGGCGCTTCGCGGCGACACCGTCGCCGCCGCCGTCGGCCCGGTCACCGCGGCCCCTCTCGTCGAGCAGGGGATCACCCCCGTCGTCCCCGACCGGTACCGGCTCGGCGCGCTCGTCCGCGCCGTCACGGACCACTTGGTGTCGACCCGGATCCGGCAGATCCGCACTCCCGTCGGTCTGCTCCAGGTGCGTGGCCAAGGAGCCACCCTGGACGGTCGGACGCTCCCTCTGACGCCCGTCCCGATGGCTCTGCTCAGGGCGTTGACCCGCGCGCCCGGCGAGGTCGTGGACCGGCACCGGCTCCTCGCGACAATGCCCGGGGCCAAGGACCAGCACGCCGTCGAGGTCGCTGTCGCCCGCCTGCGTGCCGGGATCGGCAGCCGCAGCGTCATCGAGACCGTCGTCAAGCGTGGCTACCGCCTCAGGACGTCATGCGAGCAGCCGGGGACGGCCGAGTCGTCCTGACGTACGTCGCACCCGGCCCTACAGCTCGAAGTGGCTGCCGACCGAGTTGGGCCGGAACGCGTCGGGCAGGCCGGCTGCGAGGGCGTGCTGGGCCTTCCAGCCGGTGCAGTGCGCCGGGACCAGCACGCCGAGGTGTTCGTCGGCGAGTGCTGCAACGGTGCGGGGGATGATCTTCTCGAAGATCCCGCCGGTAAGGTGCAGGCCGCCCAGGACGGCGTAGACGCGGTCGATGCCGGTGAGTGCCTTGGCGTGGCGCACGATGTTCACGATGCCCGAGTGACCGCAGCCGGTCAGGACGACCAGGCCCTTGCCACGGACGTGGAGGATGACGGCCTGGTCGTCGTGGATGAGCGGGTCAGGCGTCCAGTCGCCGTCGCGGCAGGCCTGGTGGATGGGCATACCGGTCTCGAAGTCGGTGGTGCGGTCGACCTCACCGGTGACCAGGAGCACCCCGTCGAGCAGGAACGAGGGCCGGCGGTCCTCGATGACGGTGAACCCGGCGTCCTCGATCCCGCGGCGGCTCGGCATGGGCAGTTCCCAGGCGCCGCCGCCGGGGGTGATGATCCGGCGGCGGGTCCAGAACTCGGGGTGCAGCACGACCGGGACGTTGCGACGACCCAGCCGACGGGCCAGGCCGTCCAGTCCCATCACATGGTCGAAGTGGCCATGGCTGAGGACCACGGCCTCGAAGGTGTCCGGGGAGATCCCCAGCCGGTCCAGGTTCCCGATCAGCCCGTCGGGGGTGATCCCGGCGTCGAACAGGACCCGGCGACGGTTGCCCGACGAATGGATCTCGATCAGCGCGGAGAACCCGTGCTCGGCGCGCAGGAAGTCCACGCTCTTGCCGCCCTCGGCCAGCTCTGTCGGGATCACCGGGATGTGACCGGCGGTGCCGACCGGCCCCCAGCGACGGACCAGTCCCTCGTCGGGCATCAGGACGTCGGAGGAGTTGTCGACCACGGTGGTGATGTCGACGCCTTCTACCGGTTGCAGCGAGATCGGTTCCATGACACTAGACCTCTCTTCCAGGGGTGGACCGCTTCGACGGGGCCTCGTGCGCGGCGACGGCGTCCAGAAGCCGGCTGTAGGAGCGCACCAGCAGGTGTCGCTGCTCGCGCAGTCGCGGATCGCCGGGGAGGCAGCCGCCCGCCACCCAGGCGTCCGACACCCGCATCGCCTGCGCCCGGTCGTGGGCCGGTGCGGCCATCTGCTCGACGGGGCGTGCGTACACGTAGGCGTACAGCTGGGCGAGCGCCGACACCAGCGCGGCCTCGTCCGCGTCGGTGCGCTCGCGTTGCAGGACACGGTGCTCGTGCCACCACGCGACCTCGAGGCGGGCGGCCTCCGTGGGGTCGATGCTCAACCCGTGCACCCGCTGCACGAGGGCGTAGAACCGGCGCATGAACGCGCGCGCCCGGTCCGGGTCGTTGTCCGGGTACGGCGCCCACGCCTGGTTGGCGCGCAGCACCCACCAGGCACCGAGCAGGGTCGTAGCGGGGCCCAGACCGAACCCGGCGTCGACCATCCCGATCGCCGCGCGCATCACCAGTCGCCAGTCGCGCCGGTAGTAGCCGGTCCAGGCGTCGCACTCGTGACCGCCGAGGCGGACCGGGTCGAACGCCCAGGGGCTCGCCGGGCGGTTTGGCGACGTTCACATCAGCGACCCCGGTTCTGGCGCCCCGGTGCGCTTCGACCGTCGACAGACATCCGTCACCGATGCCGGGGACGGATGACTGTCGACCGTGTTCAACCCATTCACCTCGATCTGGGAGCAGTCATGCGTTCACATCTGCACCGTCAGCAGATCCAGTCCGCCGACCCCGTTCCGGCGCGGGTCACGTCGAGCACACCGTCGAGCGGGTTGTCGAGTGCGTCGCCGGGGACGACGGGACGCGCGGTGGTGCTCGGCGGCAGTCTGGCCGGGCTGCTGTCCGCGCGAGTGCTGGCCGATCACTTCGCCGAGGTCGTGGTCGTCGATCGCGACGACCTCGGCGCCGAGCTGGATGTGCCGCGCCGTGGAGTCCCGCAGGGTCGGCACACTCACGGTTTGCTGGTCCGCGGTGTCGAGGCGATCGAGACGATCCTGCCCGGGTTCACGCGCGCGCTCGTCTCGCGCGGCGCGCTGCAGGCCGACGTCGTCCAGCGGTCGCGCTGGCTGATCGGCGGCAACCAGCTCGCCCAGGGCCCGTCGGGCCTGGTCGGTGTGCTCGCTTCCCGCACCCTGGTGGAGTCCCAGGTACGCCGGCAGGTCCGCGCCGTGCCCGGGGTTCGTTTCGTCGGGGGCCATGACGTCGACGCAGTCCTCGCCTGTGCCGACCGCAGCCGGGTGACCGGCGTGCGCGTCACGCCCCGCCGCGACACAGCCGCCCTGTCGAGCAGCGACGCCGCAGCGTCGGGACACGCCTCGGGGGCGACCGTGGACACGGCCGCGGTGGACCTGCTCGCTGACCTTGTCATCGACGCGACCGGGCGGGGCTCCCGGGCGCCGGTCTGGTTCCGTGACCTCGGCTACGCCGTCCCGCCCGAGGTCGAGGTGGACGCCCAGGTCGCCTACATGACACGCCGGTTCCGGTCCCGTCCCGGGGTGCTCGACGACCTGGACGCCGACATCGTCGGCACGCGGCCGTCGTCCGGGCGGGCCGGGGTCGCGTTGCGGCAGGAGGGTGACCTGTGGACCGTCACCCTCGCCGGCCAGCACGGTGAGCAGCCCCCGGCCGACCTGGACGGGTACCTGGCGTTCGCGCGGTCCCTGCCCACGGACGGGATCGCGCAGATCGTCGCCCGGTGCGAGCCGGTCGGGGACGCGGTCGCCTACCGGTACCCGACCAGCCGGTGGCGACGCTGGGACAAGCTGCCCTCCCGGCCGCAAGGACTCGTCGTCATCGGAGACGGCGTCTGCTCGTTCAACCCGATCTACGGGCAGGGAATGAGCTCGGCCGCCCATCAGGTCCTGACGTTCCGTGAGCTGCTCCGGGCCGGGACGTCCGACCTGGCCGGCCGGACCGCGAAGGCCTTCGCCGGCGTCACCGCCGCACCCTGGGCCTTGGCGACCGGCGCCGACCGGCGCTTCCCGGGGATGCCCGACAAGCCGTTGCCGGAGCGGGTCCTCGACCGCTACCTGGACCGGCTCCTGGAGGTCGCGACCAGCGACCATGAGCTGAGCGTCGCGTTCAGCCGGGTCCTCAACCTGACCGCGGCCCCAACCACCTTGCTGGCCCCCGGCATCGCGTGGCGGGTGCTCCGCCCGTCGTCCCGCCCGATCGTGCGCGCGGCCCGACGGCAGCGGAGCGCCCGCGAGCAGGCCGCCGCGCCCACCGCCTCAGGGCCCAGCGACTCGCCGGTCGCCACCGTCGTATGAACCCCGTCGGTCGGTCCGGCTCACGGACTGTTGTGGGCGCCGGGAGCCGGGCCGTACCGTCGTCGTTGTGGAGGGCAGCGACGCGTTGCTCGTCGCGCGGTTGGCCGCCGGCGACGACGAGGCGCTGGCCGAGACCTACGACGCGCATGCAGCCGCGGTGTTCCGGGTGGCGGTCCGAGTGGTCGGCGACGCCAGCAGCGCCCAGGACGTCGTGCAGGACGTCTTCGTCCAGCTGTGGACGCACCCGCAGCGGTACGACGCCACCGTCGCCTCGCTGCGGACCTTCCTAGTCGTCCTGGCCCGCAGCCGTGCACTCGACCAGATCCGCAGCGACGCGCGGCGGGTCGCCCGGCACGAACGCGTCCACCGGCTCACCCCGCTCCAGGACGTGCCCGCACCGACGGAGGCTGTGACCGCCGCAGAGACGGCACGGCTCGTCCAGGACGCGGTAAATCGGCTCCCGGCCGACCAACGGCGCGTCGTCGAACTGGCCTACTTCGAAGGACTGTCCTACCGCCAGGTCGCCCTCGCCACAGGTCTGCCCGAAGGTACGGCCAAGTCGCGGATCCGAGCCGCCATGGCCACCCTGGAGAAAGTCCTCGACCGTCACCTCCTGGAGTCCTCGTGAGCAGTCCCACCGGATCGCACGTCCCGCCCGCCGGGCTGCGCGAACGCGTGCTGACCGCGGCGCTCATCGCGAGGACCCCCGGCCGGGCCACCCCGGCCACCGAGCCCATCACCGCCGTCGAGGGGCTGCGCCGCTCGGCGCAGTCGCTGCGCCAGGTCCTCTCGGCGCTCGACGAGTCGCAGTGGCGGATCCCGGCCCTGCGCGGACTGGACGTCCAAGGCCTCATCGGACACCTCATCGGCGTCGAGACCGACGTCGCGGGTGCACTGACCGGCGACGCCAGGGCCGCCGCCGCCGACCACATCGCCTCCACCGAGACCACCGCGCGGCTGCAGAACGGTCGACCCGGCCGCGCCACCTTGTACGACTGGGTGACCGCGGCCGGCCACGTTCTGGACCTGCTCGCCGCAGCCGACCCCGACGCCCCCGTCGCCGTCCACGGTCTACGCCTCACGACGAGGTCGCTCAGCATCGTGCGGACCTTCGAGCTCTGGACGCACGAGAACGACATCCGCCGGGCTCTCGGGATGCCCCGCACCGACCCGGACGCCCCGACACTCACCGTGATGACAGACTTCGCCACCGCGATCCTGCCGCGCGCCGCAGCAGTGAGAGGGATCGAGACCCCGGTCGATCTGCGCCTGGTCCTCACCGGCCCCGGCGGGGGCACCTGGCAGCTCCGACTGCGCGACGAGACTCCCGCAGCGGACATCGGCGTCGTCACCGACGCGGCGGCCTTCTGCAGACTCCTCGCCAACCGAACAGCGGCACCGGACCTGCCCGTGCACATCACGGGAGACCCTGCCATCGCCCGACAGGTACTCCAGGCGGCCACCACCCTCGCGCTCGACTGACTGTGAGGGCGGTCCGTCGGGGACTGCCTGGTCAAAGGTCAAGGGCAGCGCTGTGGAGCCGGCACCGGTCATGGCGGGTGAGGTGCGGGCGTGCGGGATTCAGCGTCGGCGGTGTGGCTGCTCGGCGGTGACGGCGCGGTCGCGGCCGTCGTTCTTGGCCCGGTAGAGCGCTTGGTCGGCGCGGGCGAGCAGGGCGTTGGCGTCCTCGGAGCCGGCGAGCTGGGCGACGCCGGCCTAGCAGGTCTGCCCGGCGGGAAGCAACTGCCGCAGTGCGTCGGCGGTGCGGGCTGCCTTGTCCAGGTCGTGGCCGGGCAGCAGGACGGCGAACTCCTCGCCGCCGTACCGGGCCAGAGTGTCGCCCGGGCGCAGGACCTGCCGCCAGGCTGCGACGGTCTGACGCAGCAGGGTGTCGCCGGCCGGGTGCCCGTGGGTGTCGTTGTAGGTCTTGAAATGGTCGAAGTCGAGCATGATCACGCTGACCGGCGCGCCGGTGGCGCGGGAGGTGAACACGGCCCGGGGCAACGCGACGTCCCAGGCCCGCCGGTTCGCCGCTCCGGTCAGGGGGTCGGACTCGGCGTCGGCGGCGAGCTGGCGCATCAGGTCCTGGCGCTCCAGGGCGACTGCTGCCTCGGATGCGAGGATCTCCAGCGTGGGCTGCTGCTGGGCCAGGGTGTTCGCGTCGATGGCGCCGGCGATGCCCATGGCCAGGACGGCACGGCAGCGGCCGGCGACAACGACCGGTATCCAGACCCCGGCGGTGAGATCCTGGCCGCAGGCGCGGGACAGCGACAGCACCGAGTCGGTGTCGACGTCCGGGTCATCCACGACGGCGAGGCAGGTGCGCGCGCGGGCGGTGTGGAACACGGTCGCGGTGATCGACTGGCCGCTGAGCGGCATGCGCATGCCGAAGATGTCGGCGTGGACCGCGGCGGTGCAAATCAGGTCGCCGTGCCCGTCGTCCTCCCACAGCGTCCCCAGAGCGCCGTCGATCAGCTGGGTGGCGGCCTCGCACACGGTCGCGCGGGCGTCGTCCTGCCGCAGCACGGCGCTGGTGGCACGCGCGATCGCGGTCGTGCGGGCCAGGTCTTGCTGGCGGGCATCGGCGAGCTGTTCGGCGCCCCGGCGCTGCTGCACCAGGCGTCGACGAACGGGGCCCAGCACCAGCCAGCCCAGGCCTGCGCCGGCCGCAGCGACGGCGACGAGGCCGGCGATCACGGTCCGGTGCCAGGCCTCGCGCTGGCGCTGCGCGCCCTGGTGGATCGCGGACCGCGCTGCGTCAACCTGTTCGCGCAGCCCCGGGTAGAGCCCGTCCAGGCTGCCGCGGCGCAACTGCCCTTGGCTCAGGTCGGCGTCCGGATCGGCGCCAAGACCCGCCTGGACCGAGAACCGCTGGATTGCTCCCCGCAGGGACTCCAGGCGCCGTCGCTGCTCGTCGGGTGATGCGTCAGCTCGCCCGGCCGGGACGGCGTCAGCCGTCACTGCACGGCCCGCGGCGTCCAGGCGCTCGGCGGTGCGCCGCAGCTCCTCGCGCAGCGCGGGAACGTGCGTCGGGTTGGTGCGTCGGTCACCCAGTTGGGCGACGAGTGCCTCGACCCGGCCTGCATCGGCCACCACTGAGGCCAGGACGGACTGCTGCTCGAGCAGTCTCTCCTGGACGTCCACCGCCGACACCGAGGCGGCACCGGCGACCCCGCTGCCCGCGAACAGCACCACCGTGACTGCGCACACCAGGACCGGAAGACATCGTGCTCCGTCGGGGCCACGCCGTGCCGGCACCGCCACCGGTGCCGCGGATGGCGGGATAACTCGGTCCGGCCGTGTCGGCTGTCCGTCGTCCGGCTCGTGGCCCGGGCTCTCCATACCAGGACATGTCGGCAACCCGGGGCGGTTCATGAACGCCGTGTCTCGCGACATCGGTGGCGAGGGTCCCGGGCACTCTCCGAGCGGAGACGACACGCCCACAACATGTGGGTCCTGTCGGCATGCTGTCACCCCGCATATGGTGTGCTGTGTTGCCGGTTCGGCCCGCCTGCCCGGTGGGTCGGAGCAATAGGGAACCCGGTGAGAGTCCGGGACTGCCCCGCAGCGGTGAGTGGGAACGACAGCCGTCATGAAGCACTGGGATCCGACGGTCCTGGGAAGCGACGGCCGGTAGGTGCGTGGCCCGGTGGCCGCGTGCGCCCGCGAGTCCGAAGACCTGCCGGTGACCCTGCGCGCGTGGCGTGCAGGTGGTCCACGCGCCTCGAGGGACGGTGCCGGATCGGCAGGAGCGCGCGTTGCCGCTTGTTCGCGAGTGGTTCACGTCGTCCCGTCGACCGGCTCCTCGGGCCCGCGGATCGTCCATCGGTTCGCGAGGAGAGAGCTGTGACGACAGGTACGACAGGAATGACCAGCGATACGACCGAGGCCGGGACGACGGACCTGAGCGTGGCGGTCTCCCGCATGGGCCCTGAACCGGCGGCGCGGCATCACATGCAGGTCCGCAAACGGAACGGATCGTTGGAGCCTGTGGACCTGGGGAAGATCGTGCGCGCGGTGGAACGGTGTGCGGTCGACCTCGCGGACGTGGATCCGCTGCGGGTGGCGACCAGAACGATCAGCGGCTTGTACGACGGTGCGACCACCGTGGAGCTGGACCGGCTCTCGATCCAGACCGCGGCCGAGCTCGTCGCCGAGGAGCCGCAGTACTCCCGGCTGGCGGCAGGCCTGCTGGCCGAGCTCATCGGCAAAGAGGTCCGGGGGCAGTCGATCGCGTCGTTCAGCCAGAGCATCCGGGTCGGGCACGAGCAGGGCCTCATCGCCGACGACACCGCGGCATTCGTCGCAGCGAACGCACGCAAGCTCGACGACGCCGTGGACCCGGCCAACGACCGTCGGTTCGAGTACTTCGGGGCGCGCACCGTCTACGACCGGTACCTGCTGCGGCACCCCAGCAGCCGGCTGGTCCTGGAGACCCCGCAGTACTGGCTGCTGAGGGTGGCCTGCGGCCTTGCCAGAACGCCGCCCGAGGCAGTCGAGCTGTACCGACTGATGGCCTCGCTGGCGTACCTGCCGAGCTCGCCGACCCTGTTCAACTCCGGTACCCGGCACGCCCAGATGTCCTCCTGCTACCTGCTCGACTCTCCGCGCGACGACCTCGACGGGATCTACGAGAGGTACGCGCAGATCGCCCGGCTGTCCAAGTTCGCCGGGGGCATCGGTGTCTCCTGGTCCAGGGTCCGTGGCCGCGGCGCGCTGATCCGCGGGACGAACGGTGCGTCCAACGGGATCGTGCCCTGGTTGCGCACACTGGACGCCTCGGTCGCCGCGGTGAACCAGGGCGGACGCCGCAAAGGCGCCGCGTGCGTCTACCTCGAGCCGTGGCACCCGGACGTCGAGGAGTTCCTCGAGCTGCGAGACAACACCGGCGAGGACGCCCGCCGGACCCACAACCTCAACCTCGCCAACTGGCTCCCGGATGAGTTCATGCGGCGCGTCGAGGCCGACCAGGACTGGTCCCTGGTCGACCCCAGCGAGGTCCCAGAGCTCGTCGACCTGTGGGGAGAGGAGTTCGACGCCGTCTACCGGGCCGCGGAGGCATCCGGCCGCGTGGTGCGCACTGTCCCTGCACGGGAGCTGTACAGCCGGATGATGCGGACCCTGGCGCAGACCGGCAACGGCTGGATGACGTTCAAGGACGCAGCGAACCGCACCTCGAACCAGACCTTGCGCGCCGGGACGACGATCCACCTGTCCAACCTGTGCACCGAGATCCTCGAAGTCACCTCCGACGACGAGACCGCGGTCTGCAACCTCGGGTCGGTGAACCTCGCTGCTCACCTGACGGTCGCGGACGACGGTCGGGTCACCGGGATGGACTGGGAACGACTGCGGGACACAGTGCGGACGGCGGTCGTCTTCCTGGACCGGGTCATCGACATCAACTACTACCCGACCGAGCAGGCCGCCGCCAGCAACCCGCGATGGCGGCCTGTCGGGCTCGGTGTCATGGGCTTGCAGGACGTCTTCTTCGCCCTCGACCTGCCGTTCGACTCCACCGAGGCGGCTGAGTTGTCCACGGCGATCGCCGAGGAGATCCACCTCACGGCACTCGAGGTCTCCGCCCGGCTCGCCGAGCTGAACGGACCGCATCCGGCGTTCGGCGACACCCGCGCCGCGACCGGCGCGCTGCAGCCCGACCTGTGGCCCGGAACCATTGTCCGCCAGGCAGAACGGTGGCAGGAGCTCAAAGCCCGGATCGCCGAGCATGGCCTGCGCAACTCGCTCCTGGTGGCGATCGCCCCCACCGCCACGATCGCCTCGATCGCGGGCTGCTACGAGTGCATCGAGCCGCAGGTCTCCAACCTGTTCAAACGCGAGACACTGTCCGGGGAGTTCCTCCAGGTCAACGCGGCACTCGTCGGCAGGCTCAAGACGGCAGGCCTGTGGACCGCGGACATCCGCGAGCGGATCAAACGCGACCACGGCTCCGTGCAGGCCATCACCGAGCTGCCGGGGCATGACCGCAGCGTTTTCCGTACCGCCTGGGAGCTGCCCCAGCGTGCCCTCATCGACCTGGCGGCCGCACGCGCGCCGTTCGTCGACCAGTCCCAGTCGCTCAACCTCTTCATGGCGACCCCGACCATCGGAAAGCTCTCGTCGATGTACCTGTACGCCTGGAAGGCCGGCCTCAAGACGACGTACTACCTGCGCTCCCGGCCGGCGACCCGAATCCAGCAGGCGACCGTGCGCGCCGCCTCGACCGCGGTCTCATCTGCCACGGCGCCCGCCGCTGAGCAGATGCCCGACAGCGACAACGACTCTGAGAGCTACGCGATCGCCTGCTCTCTCGAGAACCCCGAGACCTGCGAGGCATGCCAGTGAACGCCCTCGAAGTGACACCGGACGCGGCCGTCCCTCACATAGGTGCCGGCCTCACCGTGACCTCCTCCGCGGCCAGGGGCCGGCTGCTCGATCCCGGCCTCGACCTCACCCTGCGGCCGATGCGCTATCCGCCGTTCTTCGACCGCTTCAAGGACGCCATCAAGAACACGTGGACCGTCGAGGAAGTGGATCTGCACACCGACCTTGCCGACCTCGGCAGGCTCAGTGCCGCCGAGCGGCACCTTGTCCACCGCCTCGTCGCCTTCTTCGCGACCGGCGACACCATCGTCGCGAACAACCTCGTCCTCAACCTGTACCAGCACGTCAACGCACCTGAGGCGCGCCTCTACCTGTCCCGACAGCTCTTCGAAGAAGCTGTCCACGTCCAGTTCTACCTGAACCTGCTCGACACCTACCTGCCCGACGAGGCAGAACGCGTCCAGGCGTTCGCCGCCGTCGAGAACATCCCGTCGATCCGCCGCAAGGCCGAGTTCTGCTACCGATGGATCGACTCGCTCAGCGAACTCGACCGGCTCCAGACCGCCGCTGACCGCAAGGCGTTCCTGCTCAACCTGATCACGTTCGCGGCCGCGATCGAAGGACTCTTCTTCTACGGCGCCTTCGCCTACGTCTACTACCTGCGGTCCCGCGGACTCCTCCACGGCCTCGCCTCCGGCACGAACTGGGTCTTCCGTGACGAGTCCATGCACATGGCCTTCGCGTTCGACGTCGTCGACGTCGTGCGCTCGGAAGAACCCGAGCTCTTCGACGCGGAGCTGCGCACCCAGGTCCGTGACATGATCACCGAAGCAGTCGCCTGCGAGTCCCAGTTCGCCGAAGACCTGCTCGGAATGGGCGTGCCAGGCATGCCCATCGACGACATGCGCACCTACCTTGAGTACATCGCAGACAGGCGCCTGGTCCACCTCGGCCTCGAGCCGCTCTACGGGTCCTGCAACCCCTTCGCCTTCATGGAACTGCAGGACGTCCAGGAGCTGTCGAACTTCTTCGAACGCCGAGTCAGCGCCTACCAGGTCGCCGTCACGGGCAGCTTCGCCACGGACGAGGAGTTCTGAGCGGCGGATCGACCACTAGAGGCACACACGCCGCGCCGTGGTGATGTGTCGCAGGAGGAGCGGGGGGCGCGCACCGGGCCCTTGAGACGGCCGATCGTCGGCGGCTGGCCTGCCCAGGTGTGACGAGCGCACCGCCGCGACGTCGCCGGGAGACCGACGAGGCCGACCTGCGCCGCGCCGCGGACGAAGAGAACAGCAGCTCGCCGGACGGCGCGACGACTGTGGCCGTCGAGCCATGACGACGAAGCTCTGTGGCGCCCTCCACGCCTTCGCCGCGGGCGTCAACCAACGTGCAACGTCCGGGGCTTCGGCCCGATGGGGGACATGGTCGTCCGTGACCGTCAGATCGCGTTCGGCGACGCTCGGCGGTCGTTGACCTACGACCTGGATCCGGTCATTTGCCTTACTGCCTGGGCGGTGGGCGGGTGATCGCGTCGACGGCTACGCCGTTCAGCGGCGGCGCCGGGCGGCGGGACGGTCTGCTGCGCACCGTCTACCGCGACGGTCGCCGACGGACGCAGCGCGCGAAGCTGACCCGGCTTGGCTCGCTTAGTGCAAGTTGCGATGGACATCGCGCTCACCCGGCGCCTCGGGAGCGGGGTTGGAGATGTCCGCGCAGCCAGCAGCTGGGGATCGTCCCGCTCAACCGCTCTCGTGCTGCGGGCGCATAGCGGATCCGTCCCGCATGGTCCACCTGGGCAAGCATCCTGAGGTGACCGTCTGCATCGGGTGTGCCCATGCGATCAGCAACTGGGCATGGGAGATCGAGGATCAAGCCAAGGCAGGGGCCGCTGCCAAGGCCCATGACCAGTTCCGACACCTGCGCAAGACCGTTGTCCGGCGCGGCTGGCATCGCAGCTGGCTCATCGGTCGCCCGCTGCGCTGGCTTGGCCGGTACACGCCCCGAGTAACGCATCCCGCACCGCGGCCACGTCCGGCGTGCCCGACAGCCCACGGGGCGTGGGGTACACCCTGCAGGCCAGACCGACCCCGGCGGCAGGCGTGGCGAAGGGGTCGACTCCTTCCACCAGGAAGGTCGGCGAACCCGCGAAGCCCCGCTGCTGGGCCTCCTCATCGGTGCCGATCACGGTGACTGCCACATGGAGGTCAGTGACTCCCGCCAGGTCCGCTGCCCGAGCCAGCACTTCTCGCGCCGCCACGACGTTCGGGCAGTCCCGCACCACAAGCAGCTCCACGTCCACGAGGGCAATCTCTCACTAGAGGGCCGCCTTTGCGATCCCTTGCCGGGGGCCGCGATATGCGCCGCGGTCGTCCCGTGGCCGTCCGCACCCTGCTGACCCACGCCGCCGACCGAGCGTAGAACAGCAACTAGTGCCTCAGATCCGCTGCTGCCGCCGCGTCAGTCCAGGTCAGCGAGCCGCGACCTCTCGAAACCGAGCTCATGTACCCCGCCGACCCCGACAGCGAACGGGCGCTCCGCGCGGTCGTCGCCCTCGCAGCCGGTGACGCGGTGGCGGCGACGACCGCGGTCACGACGGCCGCCGCGGGCGGCTCGTCATCAGGGCCGGTCCGGGGCGTCGATCCGCTGGGACCGGCACGCATCCCGGCTCTCGCTGATGTCCCGCGCGGCTCTGTACTGCTGCGCGCCGGGCGCGGGTCGAGTCCGGACCGGTCGTGACGCGTCGGTGAAGACCACTGACGGTGATGGGTGCCTCCCGTAGCCCTTGGGTGCCTGCTGGCCGGGCGAGGCCTTCGTGCCCGCGAAGGCAGTGACCTTGACAGTTCCCTGTGTCACGATGTCTGTCGGTCCCGCACGTGCCGTATCCCCCGTGGGCGCGTGCGGGGCCTTCGCGGTAAGAGATCCCTCGCAGGGGATGGTGCCGTGCGCGCGGTGCACTTCCGCTCGGGTGGCGGCCTCGGAAGAAGCGGCTGGCCACCAGGTCGGGCGCCGGGGCATCGGAGCGCGTGCGGTGCTACTGCGGCGGGCACGGCAGGTCGGTGGCCGGGCGGCGGTCATGGCCGGGTCCGGTCGTGGGCAGGGTCACGGTGATGGTGGTCCCCTTGCCGGGCGCGGTGCGGATCGTCACTGTCCCGGCGTGCTTGACGGTGATGACGTGGTGGACCAGTGTCATGCCCTGCCCGGTGCCCTTTCCGACGGGCTTGGTGGTGAAGAACGGGTCGAACACCCGGCGGCAGACGTCGTCCGTCATCCCGGTCCCGTTGTCGGTGACAGCGATCTCGACGACCTCTGACGCGGCCGCGCTCGGGACGGTGCAGGCCGCGACGGTGCCGGGCGCGATGGTGCCGCGAGGCGGGGCCCCGCCGGGTGCGGTGGGCCGGCGGTGAGCGGTGATCCGGATGACGCCCGGGCCGGGGGCGCTCTGCTGTCGCTCGCGGATCGCGTGGGCCGCGTTGACGACGAGGTTGAGCAGGGCCTGCTTGAGCTCGCCTTCGTAGCCGCTGATGAACCCCAGGTGCGGGTCGGGGTCGAAGGCGACGTCGCTGACGTGCTTCCACTCGTTCCTGGAGATCTGGATGGTTGCCTCGATGGCGTGGTTGAGGTCGATGTCGGCGAGGCCGTGTCCGGGGTGCGAGAACTCCTTCATGGCTCGGACGATCCGGGCCACGCGGTCGAGCCCTTCGAGGCTCTCGGCGAGAGCCTGCGGAACTTCGCGGCTGAGGTGGTCCAGGTCCTGCTCATCGAGCGTCGGGGCGTCCTGCGGACCGTCCGCCTCGCGCAGCGACGCGGCCTTGGTGTCCCCGACCGGCATGGACGTCGCGCGGGTGGATGCAAGCGCGGCCAAGAGGTCTGTGACGGTGTCGGCGACGTAGCGGGTGTTGTCGGAGATGAACTGGATCGGGGTGTTGATCTCGTGGGCGATGCCGGCGGCGAGCTGCCCGAGGGACTCCAGGCGATGTGCCTGGGACAGCTGGCGTTCGAGGTCGGCGACGCGGGTGACATCGGTGGCGACGGTTACGATGCCGCTGCGGGAGCCGTCGACGGCCGAGGTCGGGTGCTCGGTCGCCGGATGCGTGGTCGTGTTGGACAGGCTGGTGTCCTCGTCGAGCGGTGTCACGGTGAGCAGGTACTGGACCCGGTCTCCGATCGGTCCGGTGACGGTCACGGCCTGGTCGCGCAGGGCGCGTCCGGAGGCGAGCACTGACCGTTCGGCGGCGGCGATCGCAGCTTCGAGCGCGGATTCGCGGTTCTCACCGGCCGAGATCGGGCTGCCGGCCTCCGCCTGGACCTGGCGGGCGTAGATGTCGTTGCAGCCCTGGAGGGTGCCGTCGGCGTCGCGCCACGCCACCAGGTGGGGCAGGGAGGACAGGACGGCACTGAGGACCTGCTTCTCGGCGTCCAGCTCGCCGGCCAGGACGAGCGCGTGCGCGGATGCCTCGCGGGCTTGTTCGTCGGCGCGTCGGCGGGCGGTGACGTCTCTTTCGATGCCGATCAGGCCGGTGGTGCTCGTCGCGTGCGTCGGCGCCCGCTCGACAGCGTGCTCGTGCGGGGTCGTCTGCAGGCCGGCGTGGATCGCGCGTACTTCAAGGTCCATCCAGTACCGCGACCCGTCGCGGGCGAAGACCTCGACCTCGACCGGTTCGCCGGCCATCGCTCTGCGGATGACCTCGCCTGCGAGAGCGTCGTCGGCTCGTGGCCCGCCGGCGTCGGTGTCGCCCGTGGTGTCCTTCTCGTGCTGGCCCGCGCCGCCGATCGGCACGACGTGCAGCATGCTGCGCCGGGTGCGACCGACGGCCTCGGCGCGGCTGTACCCCGTCATCCGGGTGTAGGCGTCGTTGACCCAGGTGACGACTCCCGCGGGGTCGGTGATCACCACGGCGTTGTCGGTGTTCTGCGCGACCAGGGCCAGGAGCTCGGCGTGCGCGCGTGCGGTGCGCAGCTCGTCGTCCGCGGCTGCGGTGTACCTCCAGTAGGCGACCTGGGCGGCGCACATCGCCAGCACGAAGCCGGCGTGCAGAGCCGCGTATCTCACGGGGTGGGCCTGGGCGAGGGGGCTGGAGTACACGGCGTGCGGCATCAGGACACCCACGACGCCGTGGTGGAGCGCGACCAGGCAGACAGCGAGCGCGAAGGGCACCCAGTCCTGGTAGAGGCCGATCAGAGCGAGCACGACGAAGAAGTCGAAGTGCATGTCTGTCTGTCCACCCGAGGCATGGACGAGGGCGTCGGCGCACAGCAGCAGACCGACAGACGTCAGGACCGCCTTGCTGCGTTGCCGCTGCGGCAGATGGCCCAGTGCTGCCGACAGGAAGGCCCCGGCGACGAAACCCCATGTGAGTCCTGGGTGGTCGTGGGCCGAGTGCGACAGGACAGCGACCAGCGTCACCAGGGCCAGGTGCAACCAGAGCACCGTGCGCAGGGCCGCGTGGCGGCGAGACCACGACTGCGTCGTCAGCTCGACCCGGGGGACCAGCACGACGAGCCGGTCCAGGACCGTCGTTCCCGATCCTCGCGACCGGCCGGGCGCCGTGGCACCAGGCCACCTCGCGGTCACCGGGCGGCGTCCGTGGACGCGTCGTGGACCGCCGCGGCCACCGCCCACCACTCCTGCGGGACGTCGGGAGCGCCCGCCTGCGCGCTGTCACCGGATCCTGTGGTGGTCGCCGCGACATCGGTGACGTAGGCGCGGGCGAACTGCAGCGCCGCCGCACTGCGGCTGCGCATCTGTGGACCGGTCCGACCGGCCATGCCGGCGCCGCGGCCGCTGCCCTCAGCGAGGTCGCCGTCGAGGTCGCAGTCGAGAAGAAGGTCGACGACCCCCGCGGAGAACCCCCAGGTGGCCAGGAGAAGGGCGCTGGCTCGCGCGACGCTGCAGGCCGGTGCCGGCGCAGCTTCAGGGGTGGCTCCACCGCCGGCCCGGGCTGGTCCGGTGGCGAGCGCGAGGTGGCCGATGTCGTGGAGCATGGCGGCCAGGGCCGCGTCCGACGTCTCGTCCCGCTCCCAGTCCCCGGCACGGGCGATCTGTCGCACGATGCTGGTCGACCGCAGTGCCACCTGTCGGACCCGCGCGACGTCGATCGACGCGTCGGCGTCGACAGGAGAGAAGAGGGCACCGGACGCCGCCAGGCCCTGCACGAGGTCGAGGCCGAGCAGACCGACGGCCCGCTCCGGCGACGTCACCGGCTGGTTGAGCCCGAAGAACGCGGAGTTCGTGAGTTTGAGGAGCTCGGCGGTCAGCGCGACGTCCTGCTCGATGACGGCCACGACATCGGCTGCCGACGCGGCCGGGTCGCGGCTGAGGCGCTGCAGTGCGAGGTAGATCTCCGGGGCCTTGGGGAGCGCACTGGCACCTCCGAGGCGGGCACGCAGGTCCTCGTCCTCGACAAGGGCCCGAACCCGGAGCAGCCGATCCAGGACACGCACGAGTGCATCGGTGTCACACGGCTTGGACACGAACATGTGGGAGGGACGCATCGACGACAGGAGCACGTCGGCGTCCGCCTGACCGGACAGGATGACCCGTGCGGTGCTGGGGCTGCACCGCTGGATGCTCTCGAGCAGCTCGAGCCCGTCCATACCCGGCATCCTGAAGTCGCTGACCACCACGTCGACGGGGCGGCCCGCCTCGGCGCGTTCCCGGATCGACGTCAGCGCCTGTTCCGGGAACTCGAGGAACTCCGTCGTCCAGTCACGACGCAGCCTGCTCAGGGACCGGCGTAGCCCGGACAGCACCATGGCCTCGTCGTCCACGAACACGATGTGGGCCTGCTCCGCAGCGCGGGCGCCGATCGCAGAACCGTGCGCATCGGTGATGGCCGCAGGGCTGCTGGTGTCCATGCCTACCTCGCTGTCGCATCCGATGCTGCTGCAGTCGTCCCCGGGATCGTCGACAGCACACGGTCGTGGCTGTAGCCACACGACGGCATCACGGGAGCCGGCGCCCCCCGGGCCCGCCTGCACACTGCTCAAGACCGAGCGCCCGAGCGCCGATGTGACATGGGTGCTTCGACCCAGGACGCAGGGTCACCGGTGCCGCGCGACGGCCGAGAGGAGCCGTTTTGGTGCGAGGCCGTCGGGCACGTCGTGAACGAGGCCGGCCCATGGTCCCCGGTGTGGTGTCGGTGGCGGTCGCGGCGCGAGCAGGCGTCGAGCTCACCACCCCGCACCCGGACGCGCCCGTGCCCTGGCCTTGACGGGTGAGCCCTCCTGGCGTCCCGCCCGACCGACCGCGCATCGGAGGCCCGGTCACCAGCCGGATCCTCGCTGCTGCTGAGCACTCCAACGCGTCGCCAGCGTGCCGGCATCGGCGTCGTCGCCCCCGCGGCTGCACCCTGAGCCACGATCCTGCCGCGACACCTGTCATGTTGCACCCGGTGCGGACGGCCGTCGTCCATAGTGGCTTCATCGCAACTGGCCTCACCGCGGGCCGGGTTGTCCAGTAGAGGCTGGACCTGCCGGGGACCGCGCCGCCCGCGCGCCTGACCGCTGCATGCCGCACGTCGCGCTTCGCGTCGCAGGCCCAGACTCCGGAGGGCTCCATGACCCAGGCATCCGCCGCCGCACCGAGCGGCGGCCACAGTCTTTCCTCCTCCAAGGTGTCCGCCTCGGAGCGCACGCTCCGGGCGGCCCTGGACGTCAGTCCCGACGGGTTCGCGGTCCACCTGGTGCGCCGCGACGCCCAGGGCCGCGCAGTGGGCTTCTCGCTGGAGTCCATCAATACCGCCGGTGCCGCTCCGCACAGCGCCGGCGCGGGGGACCTGATCGGGCGCGACCTGACCGAGCTGCTGCCCGACCCGGAAGGCACCGGCATCCCGGACGCGTTCCGGCGTGCCGCCGACACCGGCGTCGTGCAGAAGCTGCGCACGTCCTACGACAGCGACGACTGGTCCGGAACCATGGACCTGCTCGTCGCCCGCGTCGACACCAGCCGGATCGTGGCC
Organism: Actinomycetota bacterium; assembly: GCA_016213575.1. GTDB lineage: Bacteria > Actinomycetota > Actinomycetes > Actinomycetales > Kineosporiaceae > R-H-3. The sequence goes on along the minus strand of JACRAB010000320.1, from coordinate 9,060 downwards.
ACCTGGCGCGACGTCACCGACCAGGTCCGCTCCGAACAGGTTCTCGTCGACGCGTACACCCGGGCACAGGCCGCATGGGACTGCCTCTACGGCGTCCTGGACGCCGTCGAGGACACCGTCCTGCTGCTCGGCGTGACACCCGCCGCGACCGACGACAGCGCGACGGCGCGACCGGCGCGGACCGTCGTGCAGTACCTGAACGCCGCGGCGGCAGGTGCCCGCGAGCGCAACACCCTCATCGGGCGCGACCTCGGCCACGTCAGACCTGACCTCGACAGCGACCACGTCCTCGACCTCGTCCGGGCCGCCGCCACCGACCGACCCGGCTGCGTGCGACACCTCGTCCTCAGCCACGCCGACGGATCCGTCCTCGGGTCGTTCGCCGCTTCCCCCGCTCCCGTCCTCGCGCCCACGCCCCCGGCCGGCCCCGCCCAGGGGGGCACCGGCCAGGCACACCGAGGGGTCGTCCTCGTCGCCAAGCAGGTACTCCAGTGACGCCCGCACCGGGTGGGGATCGTGGGGATGCAGGCAGAGGCGTCGTGCGGTGTCGGGGCTCACGGGCGCCGGCCGCGCGGCAATCGACGTCCGCGGGCTCGGACGAACGATCCCGACGCCGCTGGCTGTCCGCTGGACGCGCGGTGTGACGGCTGTCGAGTCGCATGGCCACCAACCGGCCCATCAACCGTGTCGTTCGGGCGTGATCGGGGAGGTGGTGCCGCGCGGCGTCCTGCGGTGGGCAACATCGGACGCGGCTTCCGGCCGGTGCGGCCCGGATGGCCGGGCCAGCAGCGCCGCCGTAGTCAGTCCTTGAGCGGTTCGTGAAGGCAGAGGATGTTGCCGTCCGGATCCTTGAACCAGGCGGCCTTCTCGGCGCCGAGCACGCACACGTGATCGACGGTCTTCAGGCCGGGCAGGTCGTAGTCGTCGAAGTCCACGCCGCATGCCTGCAGGTCGCTGATGGCTGCGACGATGTCGTCGACCTCGAAACTGATGGCGGTGTGGTTCGCCTGTGAGCCGGGCGGCTTCTCGATCAGGGCCAGGGTGGACCCCCCGGCCAGAGCGAACAGCAGCTTGCCGTCGGCGTCCAAGCCGCGAAAGGCCAGCCCGAGAAGGTCGCTGTAGAACGTCCGCGACCGCTCGGGCATAGACGTCGGCAAGATCGTCGTGGTCACGGCAGAGGCAAGGCCCATGACTGGTCTTTCGTTTAGCAGGGGCGCTGATCCTGTCACGCCTGTCCCGCGCCGCATAGGTGTCCCTGGGGCGCTGCGCGAGTGTCCTGGCGCCACGTCGGACCCGACAAGCGGCGCTCCACGCGCTCGACGCCAGCCCTTCGCCCTGTCGACGGGTGTCCGGTCTCGCGGGCAGGCAGTTCTGTTCACAGTGTGACGGCGGGTTTCACGCCTGAGGGGGTGTAGCCGATCCTGCCGCCCCCGGGCGGCCGACGCAGGGAGCCAGGATGAGCACGATGAGCACGAGGACCACGATGAGTTCCAGGACCGCGGCCGACACGTCCACCGACGTCGACACCGCCCGGTTGCTGGCGGGACAGTTCATTGCCTTTCTGGAGACAGGTGTCGCTGCCGAGGGGATGTTCGCGCCGGACCTGTTCACCGACTTCACGATGCCGCTGTGGCGTCTGCAGGCCGACAGCGCGCAGGGTTCCATCGCACTGCGGGCCGCGGGACATCCTATGGTGGGCCGGGTGCCGCGGCACCGGTTGGACGTGATGTCGGGAGGGTTCGTTCTCGAGGTCGAGGAGGAGTGGGACGCCGACGACGAGCACTGGTACTGCCGCGAACTGTTCCGCGCGGACGTCGTGGACGGCTCGATCCGCGAGCTCGCGGTGTACTGCACGGGCGACTGGCCGGCCGCCCGGGTGGCAGAACACAGGGCCGCCGTCGAGCTGATTCGGCCCTGACCGGCGTCCCGGCCAGTGCATGTCACGGTGGGCCATCGGGCGGCACCTACGATGGTGGTCATGACCGGCGAGGACCGGGACGGAGCGCTCCGGGCGTTCGAGCGGGCCCGGGCGGCGGGCGACGTCGAGGCAATGGCGACGGCGGCCTTCATGATCGCTGCCGTTAGGCCGTTCGGCGCTCCGCTGCTCGCTCCCGGCTACCTGCACGAGGCCTACCTGTCGGCGTCCGGGGCGACGGCGGCGCGGCTCGCGGTCGAGTTGGCCAGGTGCTGGGCCTACGCCGGAGAGCCGGCCCGGGCGGCTCCGTTCGCCGACGAGGCGTTGGCCGTGGCCGAGCGGATGGCAGACCCCGTGTTGGAGGCGGCGGCTCTGGACGCCGAACTGCTGGTGCACTGGGGGCCGGACGACCTGTCGACGCGGATCCGCACGTCGTCCCGGCTGGAGGGGCTGGCCGGACGGCTGACCGATCCCCAGACCAGGCTGTCGGCAGCCCTGTGGCGTCTGACGACGGCACTGGAGAGTCTGGACGTGGTCACCGTTCGGCGCCAGCTCCGCGTGCTCGACGCACTGGCCGAGGAGAGCGGCTCACCCCGGGTGCAGATGTTCGCCGCCTCTCGCCGCGGGATGTACGCCCTCGTGGTCGGTGACCTGGACACGGCGGCCACCCAGGTGACAAAGGTCCGTCGTTGCGGCGAGGCCGCGTCCGAGCCTGACACCGAGGCGCTGGTGCACGTGCTGACCTCCGGGCTCGCCCGTCAGAAGGGCGACCGGGCCGCACTCGCCGCGGAAGCCGCGGACTTCGAGGCATTCGGAACGGCCCACGGCATCCGGTCGGTGCTCGCCGAGGCCGCACTGTTCTGGCTCGAAGCCGGCGAGGCGGACAGGGCAGGGGCCCTGCTCGACCAGGTGGTCGCCGGTGGACTGGACGCGGTGACGCGAGATGTCGACTGGGCGCTGACAGTGGCCACCGCCACCGAGGTGGCCGCCGGGGTGGGCAACCGTGAGGTCGCTGAGGCGGGCCGTGGGCTGCTGGAGCCCTACGCCGGCCGAGGCGTCGTCAATGCCGGCGGTGTCGCCTTCGTCGGGGTGGTCGAGGACTACCTGCGGATCACCGACGCGGTGCTCGGCCGCGAGCGCGACCCACGATGGACGGCGGGGGCCGCCACAGGGTACCGGCGGCTCGGCGCCCGCTGGTGGCTGGAACGGTTGCAGTCGTCCACCGGTGGCGCTCGGCCCGGCCCGGTTTCGCGGGTCGTCCTCGCCCCGAGCGGGGATGACCTGTGGCTGGTCGGAGCGGAAGGGCGGGCGTCGACGCTGCGCGCTGTCAAGGGGTTCCGCTACCTGCACCTGCTGCTCAGCCGCCCAGGTGCCGAGCTGAGCGCGCTCGAGCTGTCCGCGGCGGTGAACGGTAACGCTGCCCGTCCGACCGTGGCGCAGTCGGATCTCGGACCGGCGCTGGACCGTCGTGCGCTGAGCGAGTACCGGCGCCGGATCGCTGAGCTGGACGAGGAGCTGGAACAGACGCGAGCCTGGGCCGACCATGGACGGAGCGAACGGGCCGTCGCCGAACGCGACCTGCTCCTGGCGGAGATCGCCGCAGCGACCGGCCTGGGTGGGCGCCCCAGACCTGCCGGTGCGGACGCCGAGCGAGCACGTATGGCGGTACAGAAGGCCGTGACCGCTGCGCTGCAACGGATCGAACAGCTGGAGCCGAGCATCGCCAGACTGCTGCGCGACACCATTCGCACCGGCGCCACCTGCAGCTACCACCCCGACCCCGACCGGCCTGTCACATGGGTCTTGGGGCCCCTGCGTCCGTGACAGTCGGCCTACGTCCTGTGGGTGCCAGAAACTCGGCGCACCTCACGCGGGGTGTGCGTATTCGGACAGAATGCCGCCGAGCCAGTCGTGTCGGCCGACATGCCCCGGCGAGTAAACTGGCTACTGCGGCAGGACTCGCGGCGATGCTGCTTGGCCGAGGAGAGGGTTCGGGCGGTGGGTGTTGTAGCGGCCCTCGTGCTCGGCAAGCATGCGCCGCACGTGACCGCTGCTCAGGACGACGATCTTGCCGAGCACTTCACGGCGGACGCTCACCCCCGTGCCCGGCCCCGCGGAGCGGGCCGCGCTCAACGGAGCCCTCCGCGGCACCGGCGCCGAGACCGGCTTCTGGACGACCACGGCACCCCGCCCTCTGGCCCCACAACATCGACGACTGGAGGCCCATCACCAACCCGAGCGGCACCGGCATGCACTGGACGGCCGACCTTCTAACCGATTCCAACTCGAAGGTCCAACCGAACACCACTCCGCGGGACTTGACCTCCGGTCACCGCATAGCAACTCGGCGGTGTGCAACAGGTATCGCCCGGCGGAGTGGACGAAGGCCGCGAACTCGGCGTCCCGCACGTCGTGTCGGTCCTCATGCCGGTCATCGACGCCGTCGGCCCCGCCGCCGTTCCGGTCGAGGTCCACGCTACCGCCCGGGTCGTCTCCCTTCTCACTCCGAATCGGAGCGGAGACGCCCGGCCGTCCGTCACTTGCCGCGTTCACCTGATCCTCCACACCCCATAGAACGCAACAGGTCGGCGAACCGTTGTCACTCTGGCCGGCGGACACAACTGACTGCTTCGCGCTCGACCAACGGGTCGGGACGACCGGGAACGCCGTCAGGCAGCGATTTCGTCGACAGGGGCTGGGCCGTGGCCACCTCGGGCGCCCTCGCGGGAACGGGCCGGACCCGAGGAGCCCGGCAGGGGCGACTCGGGTCCGGCGCCGTCCCACGCCCGGCCACCGAGGGGTGGACCTGACCGGGCGATGACCCTTGGCCGTACGGGCACGTGACGCGGGCGCATCACGAGCCTGGGACTGACGTCCAAGAGGTTGATCACAATGTACGTCGTGCCCGGACGACCTGACAGGTCCCCGAACGGTTGATGGCGCGGACGCTGACACTGTCGGGTCGGTGGGAACGGGCCGGGCCTCGACGGCCTGCTTGCTGAAGCGGTGTCGAGGCCCGGCGTCGCCTCACCGGGGCCGTCTCGGGGGGATACCGGCCCCGGTGATACCCGGGCCGTGCCTGCTCGGACGGGACCGGGCAGGCGTGAGGGCGCGGACGTTGCGCCACTGTAGGTGCGGCCCGGTGATGGCCAGACCCCCCGAACGGGTGACACGGCTGCCGCCGCGGGGTGGCTTCTGCCGTCCAGGGGATCCGTTGGCTGGGGCTGCTCGGTCGTTGCGGCAGGGCCGTGACGGCCGAGATGGCGCCCGGGGCTGTGTGGGTCTGGAGACCGGGCGCTGCCCGGGCGGCCATCCTCGCCGTGACGTCAAACGGGGGGCGACGCTTCGCAAGCGAGCGGTGCCAGCCTCGCTTGCGTACGTCTTTCCTCATTGGACCGCCTGCGGTGCCGACGTGTCCACTGTGCAGGTGTTCATGAGCGGCTGGCAGTGGAAGGCACGGGTCAGCGGGAGCCGGTCCGGGCTGCCGTGGGCGGTTGCCGCTGTGTCGGTCCTGTTGTTCGTCGCGACTGCTGCGGCGGGGACCGCCTCGGTGCAGGTGGTGACCGAGCAGGACCGGCTGCTGCAGCAAGAGTCGCAGATCTCGGCGGTGGTGGCCGAGGCCGGCCGGGCGCAGGCGCTGGTCGCTGGGCTGGCTGATCCGCGGACCAACCCGGCCAGGGTGCCGGGGATGCGCGCCGCGCTCGAAGAGTCCGCGCTGCGAATCTCCGAGCGGGCGACCGCCTGGCAGCTCCGCGGCCAGGACGAGATCGTCGCGCAGGCCGCGCCGCTGTTGGGGACGCTGACGAGCGACTTCGCCGACGAAGCCACCAAGGCAGCCGACCCGGACAGCGATCTGCGGCCGGGGCAGCTGATCAGGGGCAGCCTGGATGGGATCTACCCGGTCCTGCGGTCGCAGGGCGACACCGCGCGGGCCGCAATGGTCACGCGAGCCAACGCCGGCCGGGCGCAGTGGGCGCGTGCGGTCGCGCTCGTGCTCGCCGTTGCGTTCGCGGCTGCGGCCTCGCTGACGTTCCTGATGTTCGGGCCTGTCCGCCGCCGCCTGGCCCGGCAACGCTCAGACGCCGCGCGGCTGGCCGCGGCGCGCGACAGCGCACTGAACCAGCTGCGCGCCATCCTGGACAGCCTCGACACCCCTGTCGTGACCGTGGACAGCGCAGGCCGCTGGGCCACCGGGAACCAGGCCGCGCAACGCCTGTTCCCCAGCCTGGCCTTCGGCCGCGCCTCGGTGCGTGCCTTCCACGCCGCCGCGCAGCTCCGCACCGCCGAGGAGTCGCTCGGGCCCACGTCATTCCCGCCGTCGACGGATACAAACCTCTCGGAGTCACCGCTGGAGATCACGCTCCGGACCGGGGACGCGGTCACCAGAGACGTCCTCATCCACCCAAGCCAGCCCGCCCGTGCCGGTGCGCTGCGGGCTGGCGCTGCTCGTCCGGCCCGGTACACCGTGCGCACGCATCTGGTGACCGACGCGGACGGCCACCAGGTCGGCGCGGTGGCCACGTTCCAGGACATCACCGACCTGTACGACCGCACCGAGCACCTGGCCCAGCACGCCAGCCACCTGACGGCCATCGGCCGGGCCACCACCGCTGTGCTGCGGCACGACGACGCCCGCAGCGCGGTCTGCGAAGCCGCCCGCGACGTGGTGTCCGCCGAGCTCGCGACCCTGTTCGAGGACGACGGTCACGGTGACCTTGTCTGCACAGCGGCCGCAGGCGCCGATGTGTTCGGGATGCGGCTGCCGATCAGCAGCCGGTCGATGACCGCGTCGGTGTTCGCCACCGCCCGGGCCCGGACCACCCTGGCCGTGGACCAGGAACCCGACATCGACGGCAACGCGGTGACAACGCTGTCCCGGGCCTGCGGGCGACCCCTCACGGCGGGTGTCTGGATCCCGGTGGTCTCCGGTGGGCGCTGCCGCGCCGTCCTAGCGATCGGGTTCAGCGCACCCGTGGACTTCGACCGCCACCTCGCCACCTTGGAGATCATCGCCGACGAGGCCGCAGTCGCCCTCGACCGACAAGACCTCATGCGCAGACTCGCCACCGACGCAGAATCCGACCCGCTCACCGGGGCCGCGAACCGCCGCGCCTGGGACACCGCCCTACCCAGCGCCGTGTACACCGCCCGGGCCACCGGCTCCACCGTCAGCCTCGTCATGCTCGACCTGGACCACTTCAAGACCTACAACGACACCCACGGGCACCCAGCCGGCGACACCCTCCTACGTCAGACCGTCGCAGCCTGGCGCAACCAGCTGCGCCCCGGCGACACGCTCGCCCGCTACGGCGGCGAGGAGTTCGCCGTCCTGCTCCCCCAGTGCGACCTGAACACCGCGGCCCGGGTCGCGGACTCGCTGCGCCAGCTCGTCCCCGGCGGCCAGACCTGCTCCGCCGGGGTCGCCGAACTACAGCCCGGCGAGGACCCCGAGGACCTGCTCGCCAGAGCAGACCAGGCGCTCTACACCTCCAAGCACGCCGGCCGCGACCGCACCACATCCGCCCCACCACCACCCGCCCAAGGCCATCACATCCCGCGGTCCGAAGCCCCGGGCCCGCTGAACACCTGAGCGGAGCGCCGACGCAGACCAGGCGGACAGCGCCGCGGCTCCAACGCTCCCGATCGCGTCAGGTGTGTGAGGCCGCGGCGTCAGACGTCGACCGCGCACGGCTTCGCAGCTGCGCCACGGTCGGCCCTCCATATCGAACCTCACGGGAGCAGTTGGGTTCCGGTATCTGCTTGCCCGTGTACAGGAGGGTGGACTGAGGGCCGACATCTTGTGAGACGAGAGGTCCACCCCTCTCGTGGCGGAATCTGTCTTCGAAGGGCACGTCATGTTGAAGAACGCCGGGATCGCCGCACGACTCAACGCCCTCGCGGGGGTCGTCGCCGTGTCGATCATCACCATCGTCGGGATCGCCTTCTCCGTGCTGAACACGGAACTGGCAGCGCAACGCGCGCTCAACGACCTGGGGAACACCCGGGCGGCGGCGCAGACGCTGCAGTACGACTTCGCCGACTTCAACGGCTGGCAGACGGCGTACTCGCTCGACGTGGCACTGCAGGGCCCCAAGGCCGCCGATGACGACGCAGCCTCCCGGAAGGCGTTCCTCGCCTCGGTCGAGCGGACCCGGAAGAACCTCGCGACGCTCCAGGAAGCCGCGAAGATCACCGAGGAGGTCGACCCGGCGATGCAGACTCACATCCAGGCCGCCGCGGACGGTCTCGACAAGTTCATGGCGCTCGACGACCAGATCGCCGCGCTCTACGCGACTGGCGCCCCGGCCGACAAGGCGAAGGCCGACAAGCTCGTCCTCAACGACGAGATCGAGATCTTCACCGCGGCCGCCGAGCGGCTCAAGGCTCTATCCGACAGGACCGGCGAGGAGCAGGCCGCCGACGTCGAGGCCGCGGCCGCGTCCGGGCGGACCGCACTGTGGGTCCAGGGCATCACCGGCGGACTCGTCCTCTTGGTGGTCCTCGTCCTGGCGACCCTGCTGGGGCGCTCGGTCAAGCGGCCGCTCGTCGAACTCGCGACGGCGGCGGACCGGCTCGCGGTCGGTGACCTGGAGTTCGAGGTCGACACCACGCGCGGCGACGAGGCCGGCCGGGCGTTGCAGGCGATGGACCGGATGAAGGCGAACCTGACCCGGCTCATCGAGCAGATGGCGCACATGGCCCGGGAGCACGACCGCGGCGACATCGACGTGACCGTCGACGCCGGCAGCTTCGAGGGCGCGTACCGCGAGGTGGCGTCGGGCGTCAACGAGATGGTCCACGGGCACATCACCGTGAAGAAGAAGGCGCTCGGCGTCGTCAAGGCGTTCGGGGCCGGCGACTTCGACGCCCCGCTCGAGCGGTTCCCCGGCAAGAAGGCGTTCGTCAACGAGACGATCGAGCAGGTCCGCTCGAACCTGCGCGCGGTCATCGCCGACACCGACGCCCTCGTGACCGCCGCGCTCGCCGGCAAGCTCGACACCCGCGCCGACGCCTCGGCGCACGCCGGCGGCTTCCGCCGGATCGTCGACGGCATCAACAACACGCTCGACGCCGTCATCGGCCCGTTCGACGAGGTGTCCCGGGTGCTCAAGGCGCTCGAGGCCGGTGACCTCACCCAGACGATC
>JACRAB010000319.1 GCA_016213575.1 Actinomycetota bacterium | reverse complement strand
CAACAAGTACGGCACCCGGCACTCGCTCATCGACGGCATCAACCGCGCGACCGACGTCCTCATCGGCGGCAAGGTCGCGGTCGTCTTCGGGTACGGCGACGTCGGCAAGGGCTGCGCGGAGTCGCTGCGCGGCCAGGGCGCCCGGGTCATCGTCACCGAGGTCGACCCGATCTGCGCGCTGCAGGCCGCGATGGACGGCTACCAGGTCGCCACGCTCGAGGACGTCGTCGAGACCGCCGACATGTTCATCACGGCGACCGGCAACAAGGACATCATCACCGCGGCCGACATGGCGCGGATGAAGCACCAGGCGATCGTCGGCAACATCGGCCACTTCGACAACGAGATCGACATGGCCGGCCTGGCGAAGCTGCCCGGCGTGCGCAAGGTCGAGATCAAGCCGCAGGTCCACGAGTGGACGTTCCCGGCCGCCGGCGACCGCAAGGAGCACAGCATCATCGTGCTCTCCGAGGGCCGCCTGCTGAACCTCGGCAACGCGACCGGCCACCCGAGCTTCGTCATGTCGAACTCGTTCTCGAACCAGGTCATCGCGCAGATCGAGCTCTTCACGAAGACGAGCGAGTACGAGACCCAGGTCTACGTGCTGCCCAAGCACCTCGACGAGAAGGTCGCGCGGCTGCACCTCGACGCGCTCGGCGTCCGGCTCACCCAGCTCAGCAAGGAGCAGGCGGAGTACATCGGCGTCGACGTCGCCGGGCCGTACAAGCCGGACCACTACCGGTACTGAGGGTCCGCAGCCCTCGCAGCACCACGACCGGTCACGGGGCCCGGACGGCGCACCTGCCGTCCGGGCCTCGTGCCGTCCGGCCGTCGGTGCGCAGTGTCGGTGCGCCCTCGGATCGGGTGCGTCTGCGCTCTGATGAAGATCAATGCAGTGATCGATGTGTACCCGGTGGGGTTCCTGCCCCGGCGGCCACACATCGATCAATGCATTGACGGTCTGGCAGCGGATCGGCGCTGGGGTACCGCGCGCTGCACACGCTGCTGGCCCGGCACAGCGTCCTCGTCGCCCCGGCCCTTCAGACCAGGACCACCCCGAACTGACCGCACGGTGGAAACTCCGCCACACCCCGCTGTGGTGGAGTTTCCGCGCTACGGGCGCACGCCGGGTGCGGGGCCGACGGGTCAGTCCTCGCCGACGAGCTTGTGGCTCGACGCGGCGAGCACCGGGGCGGCGTCGCGGCGCGCGGTCCGCGCCGCCCGGGCGGCCTGCGCGCGGCCGAGCCGGTCGAGCTCGCGACGGGTGCGCTCCGCGAGGACGGCCGCGAGGAAGTGCTCCGGGTACGTGCCCGGCGGCGGCGTCGGCGCGACGTAGCGGGAGACCTGGTCGGCCAGGCTCGTGCCGAGCCGGGTGTGGGCCTGCGGGTGCAGGGACGCCGCCCGGCCGAGGAAGCCGCGGGCCGCGAGCGCGAGCCGCTCCGGGATCCGGCCGATGTCCGCGGACCCGGCCCACTGCGCCAGGTGCGGCGGCATCGCGACGGGCGGCGGGATCTCGACCCCACCGCGCTCCCGGACGACGTAGGTGCCGGCGAGCAGGTCGCCGACCCGCTTGCCGTGCGGGGAGACGAGCGAGCTGATGACGGCGACGAACGGCAGCGAGAAGACCTCGACGACCGCGAGCAGCCCGCGCACGAGTGCCTGCCGGAACCGGATCGGGCCGCCGTCGTCGCGCACGACCCGCAGCCCGGCGGCGAGCTTGCCGACCGAGCGGCCCCGGCTGAACGTCTCGACCGCGACGGGCAGCCCGACGAGGAAGCCGACGACGTCGACGAGGAAGAGCGCCGCGGTGGCGGCCTCGTCGAGCCCCGCGGCGAGCCCGCCGACGATCGTCGCGCTGACGAAGAGCAGGCCGAGGTAGAGGAACGCGTCGAGCAGCCACGCGAGCGAGCGGCCGGCGAACGACGCCGGGCGCAGCTCGAGCGCGACCGCCTCACCCGTGACGAGCTCGGCGGGCAGCCGCAGGCCCTCGACGTCGACGGTGCCGGCCCCGGCGCCGTTCGTGGCCGGCGCACCCGCCCACGGCAGCGACCCGCCGGACGGCACGGGTCCGGACGGCACAGGCCCGGACGGCACGGCTCCGGGGACCGGTCCGGTCGGCGTCGTCATGCGCCCCAGGCTACGCAGCCGCCGCGCCGTACGCTGGCCCGATGGACCTCGACGCCTTCGTGGCCGTGCACTCGGCGGAGTGGGCCCGGCTCGACGAGCTGAGCCGCACCCGCCGCCTGACCGGTGAGGAGGCGGACGAGCTCGTCGCGCTCTACCAGCGCGCGGCGACGCACCTGTCCGCCGTCCGGACGGCGGCCCCGGACGCCGCGGTCGCGGCCCGGCTGTCGTCGTCCGTCGCCTGGGCCCGCGCGGCGGTGACGGGCACGAGCGAGCCGCTGTGGCGCGAGCTCGCCCGGTTCTTCGTCGTGTCGTTCCCGGCCGCGGTCTGGCGCTCGCGCTGGTGGGCCTTCGCGAGCTTCGCGTTCAGCGCCGTCGTCGCGGTCGCGCTCGGGGTCTGGGTCGCGCGCAACCCCGAGGTGCAGGCCGCGGTGGGCTCGGAGGAGGAGATCCGCCGGCTCGTCGAGGTCGACTTCGAGAGCTACTACAGCGAGTACGCGGCCGGCAGCTTCGCCGCCCAGGTGTGGACGAACAACGCCTGGGTCTCGGCCCTGTGCATCGTCTTCGGCGTGAGCGGGGTCGGGGTGGTCTGGGTGCTGTTCCAGAACGCCGCGAACGTGGGCGTCATCGGCGGCCTCATGGCGGCGAACGACCGGCTCGGGCTCTTCTTCGGCCTCATCACCCCGCACGGGCTGCTCGAGCTCACGGCGGTCTTCGTCGCCTCCGGCGCCGGGCTGCAGCTGTTCTGGGCCTGGGTCGCACCGGGCCCGCTGCCCCGGGTCCGGGCGCTCGCGCAGGAGGGCCGGTCGATGATCACCGTCGCCCTCGGGCTCGTCGTCGTGCTCCTCGTCTCCGGCGTCGTCGAGGCCTTCGTGACGCCGTCCGGCCTGCCGACCTGGGCCCGGATCACCATCGGCGCCGTCGTCTGGCTGCTCTTCCTCGGCTACGTGGGCACCCTCGGCCGGTGGGCCGCGCGGTCCGGCGAGACCGGTGACCTCGACGAGTCCCTCCGCGAGGACGTCCTCCCCGTCACCGGCTGACTGCCTCTGTCTCGTCGGCGGCCTCTGAGGTAGATCACCGTGCCATCGCACGCGGACCTACCTCAGAGGGCCCAGACGGGGGAGCGGGTCAGAGCCGCCCGGCGGCCTTGAGCGCGAGGTAGTGGTCGGCGAGCGCCGGCGGCAGCGACTCGGGCGGGGCGTCGAGCACGTCGACCCCGGCCCGGGTGAGCTCGGCGGTCACGGCGAGCCGGTCGAGCTGGCTGCGCTGCGCGGCCGCGGCGCCGAACACGGCGTACGCGTCGCCGCGGGCGGCGGCCTGCTCGGCGACCTGCGGGTCGGCGACGGAGGCGAGGCCGACCTGGTGGTGCCGGGTCAGCTGCTGGACGACGGGCAGCAGGCCCTCCTCGAGCGCGGCGGCCTCGAGCGGGGTGAGCAGGACGACGAGCGCGCGCTGGGTGAGCCGCTGCCGGACGGCGCCGACGACGACGGTCCAGTCCGCCTCGACGAGGTCGGCGTCGAGCGGCGCCATCGCCTCGACGAGGGCCGGGAGCAGGCCGCCGCCGGTGACGCCCTCGACCCGGGCCCGCACCCGGCGGTCCGCGGCGAGCAGGTCGACCCGGTCGCCGGCCCGGGAGGCCAGCGCCGCGAGCAGCAGCGCGGCGTCCATCGCGGCGTCCAGCCGGGGGGCGTCCCCGATCCGGGCGGCCGACGTCCGCGAGGTGTCGAGCACGATGAGCACGCGGCGGTCCCGCTCGGGCCGCCAGGTCCGGACGACGACCTGCTGGCGGCGCGCCGTGGCCCGCCAGTCGATCGAGCGGACGTCGTCCCCGTCGACGTAGTCGCGCAGCGAGTCGAACTCGGTGCCCTGGCCGCGCACCTGGACGGCCGCCTTGCCGTCGAGCTCGCGCAGCCGGGCGAGCCGGCTCGGCAGGTGCTTGCGGGACGTGAACGGCGGCAGCACCCGCAGCCGGCCGGGGGCGGGCAGCGCGCGCTGCCGGGCGGCCAGCCCGAGCGGGCCGACGCTGCGGACGACGGCGTGCTCGACGAGCCGGTCCCCGCGCCGGGTCGGCACGAGCCGGGTCGTGAAGCGGCGGCGCTGGCCGGCGGGCACGTCGAGCCGGTGCCGCTGGTCGGCCGCGCCGGCCGACGGCTGCCAGGCGTCCCGGACGACGCCGCGGACCCGGCGTGGGCCGCGGTTCGTCACGACGAACGAGGCCTGCGCGCCCGAGCCGAGCCGCAGCGACCCGAGCGGCTCGCGCTCGACGGTGAGCGCCTTCGGCGAGCCGGCGAGCAGCAGGTCGGCGACGACGGCGAGCAGCACGAGCAGCGCCCAGCCGACGAAGGTCGCCCACCCCGGTGCGAGCCACAGGGGGACGACGCCGGCGAGCGCGAGCAGCGGCACCCGGCCGGTCAGCGCCACGACCGGACCTCCGGCCGGAGTTCGGCTCCCACGGTCAGCGCGGGACCGGCACGGTCGCCAGGACGCTGTCGAGGACGCCCTCGACGCTCACGCCCTCGAGCTCGGCCTCGGGGCGCAGCTGCACGCGGTGCCGCAGCGTCGGCCGGGCGAGCGCCTTGACGTCGTCCGGCGTCACGTAGTCGCGCCCCGCGAGCCAGGCCCACGCCCGGCTCGTCGCGAGCAGCGCCGTCGCACCGCGCGGGCTCACGCCGAGCGCGAGGGACGGGCTGCTCCGGGTCGCCCGGACGACGTCGACGACGTAGCCCATGACAGCGGGGTCGATCGTCACCTGGCGGACGGCGTGCGTCGCGGCCGCTAGGTCATCGGGGCCGGCGACCGGGCGGACGCCGGCGGCGGCGAGGTCGCGCGGGTCGAAGCCGGCCGCGTGCCGGGCGAGCACCTCGAGCTCGACCTCGCGCGGCGGCAGCGGCATCGTCAGCTTGAGCAGGAACCGGTCGAGCTGGGCCTCCGGCAGCGCGTAGGTGCCCTCGTACTCGACGGGGTTCTGGGTCGCGGCGACGACGAACGGGTCGGGCAGCGGCCGCGGCTTGCCGTCGACCGAGACCTGCCGCTCCTCCATCGCCTCGAGGAGCGACGCCTGGGTCTTCGGCGGCGTCCGGTTGATCTCGTCGGCGAGCAGGATGTTCGTGAAGACCGGCCCCTCGCGGAAGTCGAACTGCGCGGTCCGGGCGTCGTAGACGAGCGAGCCGGTGACGTCGCCGGGCATGAGGTCGGGGGTGAACTGCACGCGCGTCGTCGTGAGCGACAGCGACGCCGACAGCGCCCGCACGAGCAGCGTCTTCGCGACACCCGGCACGCCTTCGAGGAGCACGTGCCCGCGGCACAGCAGCGCGATGACGAGGCCGCTCACGGCCGCCTCCTGGCCCACGACGGCCTTCGCGACCTCGGTGCGGACCCGGGTCAGCGCCTCGCGGGCGGCCTCGGCCTCGGTCGGTGCGATCCGGGCCGGCTGCTCGGGCGGAGTGCCGAGGCCGGCGGACCAGGCGGGCGTGTCAGACATCGGCGGAGGACCTCTCGACGTGGGTGCAGCGGGTGCGGCGGCTCATCGTGCACCGCCCGGGGACCCCGGGGCGGGGCCGGGGCGGGAGGAGGTGGCCGTGACGGCCGCCTCCGCGGCGGCGATCTCGTCCGCGAGCCGGACGAGGCCGCGGTCGTCGGTCGGCGCGGGGCCGAGGAACGTCGCGGTGAGCGCGGTCTGCCCGAGCCCGGAGGCCTGGGCGGCGAGGGCGACGACGGTCGCGGGGGAGGCGTCCGCCGGCACGTCGAGCCGGCGGGCGAGGCGGCGCAGCGCCGCCGTCCGCAGCGTCGCGCTCGCGCGGCCGTAGGCCTTCGCCCGCCGGTAGAGCCGGGCCCGGCCCTCCTGCGTCTCGGTCGAGCGGACGACGACCGGCAGCGGCTCGGTGACGAGCCGGCCGAGCCGGCGGCCGCGCCAGAGCATCGCGAGGACGGCGACGAGCGCGAGCTGCCAGACGACGAACCGGACGCCGCGCGGCACCAGCTCGGACAGCGTCGGCGCCTCCTGCGACGTCGACAGCTCGGCCGGGTCCGGGACGTACCAGACGACGCCGGCGCGGGTGCCGAGCAGCCGCAGCGCCAGGGCCGCGGTGCCGTCCGCGTCGGCGAGGTGGCTGTTGCGCAGGACGTCGGCCTGACCGAGGACGACGACCGTCCGGCCGTTCTCCGTGCCGAGCACGAGGCTGCCGCGGTCGGAGCCGCCCGGGGCCGGGTAGCACAGGACGGCGCTCGCCTGCCGGGCCCCGTCGGCGAGCCGGTAGAGGCTGCCGCCCGCCCGGGCGGAGCCGGCCGCGGTCACCGAGGGCTGGCTGCACGCGGGCTCGGCGGCCCTCGCGTCGGTGACCCCGGCGGCCTCGGCGAAGGGCGCGAGACGCTCCAGCGCGGGCAGGTCGGGGTCGACGAGCACGAGCGGCCCCGGCGTCGCGGCGACCCGGTCGAGCTGCTCGGGCCCGCGCAGCACGGGGTGGACGACGACGGTCGTGCGCAGCGCCGAGGACCGCTCGGCGACCTGCGTGGTGGTACGGACCGTCTCGACCGCGATGCCCTGCCGCTGCAGGATCTGGGCGACCGCGCGGGCGCCGTCGGGGGAGGCCGAGGTCGGCTCGAGGTCGCCGCTCGTCGTCCGCGGGGTGGTCAGCGCACCGACGAGGCCGACGAGGACGAGGGCACCCGCCGCCGCCCCGCCCCACAGGAGCACCCGGGTGCGCCGGTCGCGGCCGGGGGGTCGGCCGGGGGAGCCGCCGGCCGCCGGCCCGTCCGCCGGGGTCGCCGACGTGAGGTCGGCCGGTCCGGGGCGGCCGGCGACGACGGTCACGACGGCACCGCCGGCGACAGCGTGGCCTCGGCCTGCGGTGCGACGGTCCTGGCCGCCACGACCTGCTCGTCGAGCGCCCGCAGCGCCGCGTCACCGGCCGCGTCCGCGGGCCGGTCGCCGTAGCGGACGTCGTCGAAGAGCCGGGCCGCGGACCGCAGCGGGACGTCGAGGGCGGGCAGCCAACGGGCGGCCTCGGCGGCCGCCTCGTCCGCCGTCCGGCCGGGCTGCGGGACGAGGACGGCGCGCTCCTCGAGCTCGCGGACGACGGCCCGGAACCGCTCGACGACCGCCGTCCGCCAGTCGCCGCGCGCCGCGGCCTCGTCGGCGGCGCCGCGGTGGGTCCGTGCGGTGCCCGAGGTGCCGTCGAAGACGGGGGCCGGGTCGGCCTGCCGGGCCCGCCGGACGACCCGGCCCGTGACGAGGCCCGCGACGGCGACGAGCGCGACGACGACCCCGACGACGAGTGCGAACGCGGTGCCGGTGCCCTGCCCCGGGCCGCCGAGGCCGGACAGCTTGTCGAGCTGCTCGAGGATCCAGTCGAGGAGCTGGGACAGCGCACCGGGGCGCTGCTCGGCGTACTCCCGCTTCGCGAGCTCCTCGACCGCCCACTGCCGGGCCTGGTCCCGGTCCGGCTCGAGCGGGACCTGTGCCAGCGCGGCGGCGGCGAGCGCGCTCACGCGGCCTGGCCGCCCTCGACGTGCCGGACGAGCTCGACGTCGAGACCCTCGCGGCGCATCCGGACGTCGAGGTAGAGCAGCGTCGTGACGGCCGCGCTGAACGGGTAGAAGACGGCCGAGCCGATCGTCTGCCCGAGCCCGCTGATGAGGAGCTGGACGACGTTGCCCCAGAAGCTGCCGTACGGGTTCAGCGGGTCGCCCGTGGCACCGGCGACGAGGCCGGCGACGATGCCGAAGGGGGCCGAGACGACGGCGGCGCCGATGCCCTGGATGATCGACGCGAGCAGCAGGATGCCGAGCACGCGCCAGAAGCTGCCGCGGGTCAGCTGCCAGGACCGCGCGATCGCGGACGTCGGGCTGCGGTCCTCGAGCAGGAGCGCGGGGGCCGCGAGCCCGAGCTTGGCCGTCAGGGCGAGCGAGAGGAGGACGGCGGGCAGCGCGCCGGCGAGCAGGACGAGCGCCCCGGTGAGCGGGTCGCCGTAGCGCAGGATCGCGACCCCGGGCCCGACGAGCAGGCCCGCGACGCCCAGCGACAGCAGCGTCAGCAGCACCGCGAGCCCGAGGACGGCCCAGATCCGCGGCCGGACCCGGCGCCACAGCGCCCCGCCGCCGGTGCGGACGCCGAGGACGGCGTTGCTCACGCTGATCGTCAGCAGGGCGCCGAGGACGGCGGTCGCGAGGAGCAGGACGACGTAGCCCGGCAGCGACGCCCGGATGGTCCCCAGGACCAGCGACGCGAAGTCCTCGGCGGTCGGCGCGGCACCGGGCTCGAAGAGCGAGCCGCCGCCGAGGTCGGTGAGCAGCGCGGCGGACGGCAGCGTCGTCAGCAGCGTCGCGACGGCCACGACGATCGCCGACACGCCGATCATCGTGCGCGGGTTCGTGCGGATCGCCTGGAAGGCGCCGTCGAGGATCTCGCCGAGCGAGAGCGGGCGCAGCGGCACGATCCCCGGCTTCGGCCGGGCGAGCCACATCTGGGGCCCGCCGCCGCCCCATCCCGGGGTTCCGGGGGCGCCCCAGGGCTGCTCCTGCGGTGCGCCGCCCCACTGCGGCGCCGCACCCCACTGCGGCTGGGCGCCGTACTGCGGGGGCGGGCCGTACTGCGGGGGCGGGCCGGGCTGCGGGGAGCCGTACCCGGGCGGCGGCGCGCCGTACGGCTGCGGGGCAGCGCCCCACGGCTGGGCGGCGGGCGGTGGTGCGGAACCCCAGGGCTGGGCGGGCGGCTGGGCGGGCGGCTGGGGCGGGACGGGCTGCCCGGCGGGCGGCCACCCGGGCGGCGTGGGCGACGGCACGGGCGGCTGCCCGTCCGGTCCCGTCCGGTCCGTCATCGGTCCCCCTCGTCGCAGCCCGCTGTGCCCGTCGTCCGTGCCGTGAACGCCCCCGCCACGGTCCGTGGTTCCCCCGCGCGCCATCCTGTCACGCCGCTGCGACGGCCCCCACGGGGACCGATCTTGTACGAAACGGGTGCCGGAGCCTGTCGCAGGCTGCCGTGCGGACCGTCGCGGTGTCACGATGAGGCCATGAGAGGTCGTGTGCTGGTGGTCGACGACGACACCGCCCTCGCCGAGATGCTCGGCATCGTGCTGCGCGGGGAGGGGTTCGACCCGGTCTTCTGCGCGGACGGCTCCGGCGCGCTCGAGGCGTTCCGGGCGACCCGGCCCGACCTCGTGCTCCTCGACCTCATGCTGCCCGGCAAGGACGGCATCGAGGTCTGCCGGCAGATCCGGTCGGAGTCCGGGACCCCGATCGTCATGCTCACGGCCAAGGGCGACACGGTCGACGTCGTCCTCGGCCTGGAGTCGGGCGCCGACGACTACGTCGTCAAGCCGTTCAAGCCCAAGGAGCTCGTCGCCCGGGTCCGGGCCCGGCTGCGCCGCACCGAGGAGCCGTCGCCGGAGATGCTCGAGATCGGCGACCTCGCGATCGACGTCGCCGGGCACTCGGTGCGCCGCGGCGAGGAGATCATCTCCCTGACCCCGCTCGAGTTCGACATGCTAGTGGCGATGGCCCGCAAGCCGTGGCAGGTGTTCACCCGCGAGGTGCTCCTCGAGCAGGTCTGGGGCTACCGGCACGCGGCGGACACCCGCCTCGTCAACGTCCACGTCCAGCGGCT
The DNA here is from genome assembly GCA_016213575.1 of Actinomycetota bacterium. Classification (GTDB taxonomy): domain Bacteria; phylum Actinomycetota; class Actinomycetes; order Actinomycetales; family Kineosporiaceae; genus R-H-3. The sequence continues at coordinate 2,393 of JACRAB010000319.1, read as the reverse complement.
GCGCTCGAAGATCGAGCGCGACCCGGAGCGTCCGGACATCGTCCTCACCGTCCGCGGCGTCGGCTACAAGGCCGGCCCGGCCTGACCTCGGCCCCGCCGCACGGTCCGCCGCCCTCGCAGAGATCCCAGGTCCCTCCCGTGTCAGGTCCCACCGCGCCCGAGCCCGGCGAGCACCCCGGCGCCGCCGAGCCGGACGAGCGCGCGGACGCCGACCGGGGCGTCGACCGTGTGCAGGAGCACGTGCTGCGTGACCGCACCGTCGCCGCGCTGCGCCGGCGGACGCCGTCCGGCGTCCTCGTGGGGCTGCGGCTGGGCCGGATGCGCTGGCGGCGCTCGCTGCGGCTGCGCGTCGTCGCGACGACTGTCGTCTTCGCCACGCTCGTCGTCCTGGCCGTCGGCAGCGTCCTGCTCGCGCGGATCTCCGAGGGCCTGCAGACCTCGAGCAATGAGCTCGCCCGCGGCGAGGCCAAGCAGCTCTACGCCGAGGCGCAGCGGCTCGTGAAGGGCCGCAGCGGCGACCCCGGCCCGTTCGGCACCGAGCTCGTGACCCGGCTCTCGAACGAGGACAACCGGTTCGTCGTCCTGCGGCAGAGCCTCGACGCCACCGCCGCCGGGCCGATCCAGGACCGGTCGTCGTCCGGGATGCCCGCGGACGTCATCCCCACCGACCTGCGGCAGAAGGTCGTCGCCACGAAGGGCCAGCTCTTCGGCCGGCCGGTCGCGCTGCCCCCGCGGGACGCCGGCCGCGCCGCCCCCCGGACCAGCCCCGGCTACACGTGGGGCGGCACGCTCGACCTCGGCCAGGGCATCGGCTACTACGAGCTCTACTTCGTGTTCCGGCAGGACCGCGAGGCCGCCACGCTCGACCTCGTCCGCCGGACGTTCTTCGTCGGCGGCGCCGCGCTCGTCCTGCTCGTCGCGGGGGTCGCCTTCGTCGTCACCCGCTCCGTCGTCGAACCCGTCCGGCTCGCGGCCCGGACCGCGGAGGAGATCGCCTCCGGCCACCTCGACCGGCGGGTCCGGGTGCGCGGCGAGGACGAGCTGGCCAGGCTCGGGGCCGCCTTCAACGACATGGCGACGAGCCTCGAGCGGCAGATCCACCGCCTCGAGGAGCTCTCCCGGGTCCAGCGCCGGTTCGTCTCCGACGTCTCGCACGAGCTGCGGACCCCGCTGACGACGATCCGGATGGCCACCGAGGTGCTCCACGAGGCCCGCGACGGCTTCGACCCGGCGACCGCGCGCAGCGCCGAGCTGCTCATGACCCAGCTCGACCGGTTCGAGTCCCTGCTCGCCGACCTGCTCGAGGTGAGCCGCCACGACGCCGGCGCCGCCGTCCTCGACGTGGACCCGGCCGACGTCCGGGACGTCGTCACCCGGGTCGTCGACGGGCTGCGTCCGCTCGCGGACGGGCGCTGCGACGTCGTCGTCGACGTCCCCGCGCAGCCGTGCATCGCCGAGGTCGACGCCCGCAGGCTCGAGCGCATCGTCCGCAACCTCGTCGGCAACGCGATCGAGCACGGCGAGGGCCGGCCGGTCGTCGTCCGGGTCGCGGGCAGCGCGGACGCCGTCGCGGTCGTCGTCCGGGACCACGGGGTCGGGCTCACACCGGCCCAGGCCCGGATGGTCTTCAACCGGTTCTGGCGGGCCGACCCGGCCCGGGCCCGGTCGACCGGCGGCACCGGGCTGGGCCTGGCGATCGCCCTCGAGGACGCCCACCTGCACGGTGGCTGGCTCCAGGTCTGGGGCGACCCGGGCCGTGGCGCGAGCTTCCGGCTGACGCTGCCGCGCCGGGCCGGCGTCGTCCTGCGCACCTCGCCGCTGCCGCTCGTGCCCCCGGACGCCGTCCAGCAGGACGAGATCGCCGCCGGCGGCACCCACCTCGCGGGCACCGGGCTCGCGTCCGGGCCGGCCGGTGTCCTCGACGTCGAGGCCCTCATCGCCGACCTCGACACGGTGCTCACCGAGACCGAGGCGGCCGCGGCGGAGGCGGCTGCGGAGGCCGCCGCGCCGTCCGCCCCGCTCGACCCGGCGACGGCCCCGCAGGGCCGCGACGGCCGTGGCTGAGCCGGACGGCCCCCGGGGCGACCCGCCGCTCGTCCGGGCCGGGGACGTCGTCCTCGGCCGCCGGGCCGCGCTCGCGGGCCTGCTCGCGGCCGGTGCGGCGCTCACCGGCTGCGCCCGGATCCCGACCGACGGCCCGATCGCGACGAGCACCGACCTCGCCGTCGAGGACCTCGGGCGGGCCATCGCCCTCCCGCCGCGCCCGGGATCCAGCCCGGACGCGATCGTCGACGGCTTCCTGCGGGCGGCGGCGATCGGCTCGTCGGACACGGCCCGCGCCGTCCTCGCCGACAGCAACGTGCCCTGGGACCCCGACGGCGAGGTCGTCCTCT
>JACRAB010000318.1 GCA_016213575.1 Actinomycetota bacterium | reverse complement strand
GGGGCGGCGCGCGGCGGCCGGGGCGGGCGGCCGCGGCGGCTGCGGGGGGCGGGTCGAGGTCTTCGGCGTCGACAAGGTCCCGCGGATGACCGACTACGTCGTCCCCACCGGGGTCCGCATCGCGGACGCCGACCGGGTGCGCCTGGGCGCCCACCTCGCGGCAGGCACGACAGTCATGCACGAGGGCTTCGTGAACTTCAACGCCGGCACCCTCGGCGCGTCGATGGTCGAGGGCCGGATCTCGGCGGGCGTCGTCGTCGGCGACGGCTCCGACATCGGCGGCGGTGCCTCGATCATGGGCACCCTGTCCGGAGGCGGCCAGCACGTCATCAGCGTCGGCCGCCGCAGCCTCGTCGGGGCCAACGCGGGCATCGGCATCAGCCTCGGCGACGACTGCGTCGTCGAGGCCGGCTGCTACGTCACCGCGGGCACGAAGGTGAACCTCCTGCCGGAGTCCCGCGTCCTCAAGGCGGCGGAGCTGTCCGGCGCCGACGGGCTGCTCTTCCGCCGCAACTCGCTCACCGGGGCGATCGAGGCCGTCCCGCGGGAGGGCAAGTCCTTCAGCCTCAACGCCGCCCTCCACGCGAACGACTGACACGACGACCCAGCCCGACGACCGGCCCGACGACCGGCACCGCGAACCACCTGGCGCCGCCCGGCGTTGGACCGACGAGACCCCCGCCCCGACGGAGACGAGACGACCGCACCGCATGACGACGACCCAGCTCCCCGGGGCCCGGCCCGCGCCGCCCGCGCGCCGGCGCGGCCGCAACGGCCGGCCGGTGCTCGTCGGGCTCGTCCTGCTCGGGCTCGTCGGCTCGGTCGCGGCGGGCTGGGCCTGGCTGCGCGGCTCGGTCGGGTCGATCCCCGTGCGCGAGTACTGCACGGCGCTCGTCGGTGACGGGATGGGCGACCTCGACCCCGAGCAGGCCGGCAACGCAGCGGTCATCGCGTCGGTCGCCGTCCGCCGCGGCCTGCCCGCCCGGGCGGCCACGATCGGCATCGCGACCGCCATGCAGGAGTCGAAGCTGCGCAACATCGACTACGGCGACCGGGACTCCCTGGGCCTGTTCCAGCAGCGGCCGTCGCAGGGCTGGGGCACGCCGGAGCAGGTGCAGGACCCGGTCTACGCGAGCAACGCGTTCTACGACGTGCTCGTCAAGGTCGAGGGCTACCAGAGCCTGCCGATCACGGACGCCGCCCAGAAGGTCCAGCGGTCGGCCTACCCGAGCGCCTACGAGCAGCACGAGCCGGAGGCGCGGGCGCTGGCGTCGGCGCTGTCCGGCTACTCCCCCGGCGCGTTCGAGTGCGTCCTGCGGCCCGCCGACGTCGCCGCGCAGGAGCCGGGCGCGAACGGCCTCACGGCGCGGGCGACCGCCGTCGTCAAGGCGGCCAAGGCCGAGACCGGGCGCACCGGCAAGGCCGACCCCGAGATCGCCGCGACCTCCCCGGACGCCGGGACCGCCGTCCGGTTCACCCTCGCCGGCCGGGAGGGCACCCGGACCGCGTGGAGCCTCGCGCACTGGGCCGTCGCCCGCGCCGACGCGCTCGCCGTCACCGCCGTCGAGGTCGACGGCAAGCAGTGGCGGCGGGACCGGCCCGACGCCGGCTGGGCCGCGCTCGAGGACGGCCCGCCCACCGGCACGGTCGTCGTCCACGTCGCCTGACGGCACCCGTCCCGGACACCAGCCCCGACGCACCGACGGCGCCCCTCGCGTGCGAGGAGCGCCGTCCGGCTGCCGTGTTCGTCAGACCGCTTGTGCCGCAGCGGGTCAGCGGTCGGTGAGCGCCACGTAGTCGCGCTCGGCGACGCCGGTGTAGACCTGCCGCGGGCGGCCGATCTTCGTCTGCTTGTCCTCGATCATCTCGCGCCACTGCGCGATCCAGCCCGGGAGCCGGCCGAGGGCGAAGAGCACCGTGAACATCTTCGTCGGGAAGCCCATCGCCTTGTAGATCAGGCCCGTGTAGAAGTCGACGTTCGGGTACAGCTTGCGCTCGATGAAGTAGTCGTCCGAGAGGGCGATCTCCTCCAGTCGCATGGCGATGTCGAGGAGCTCGTCGCGCTGGCCGAGCTTGTGGAGGATGTCGTCCGCGGTCTTCTTGATGATGGCTGCACGCGGGTCGTAGTTCTTGTAGACCCGGTGGCCGAAGCCCATGAGCCGGACGCCGTCCTCCTTGTTCTTCACCTTGCGCATGAACGTGTCGACGTCGTCGTCGCTGTTCTTGATCTTCTCGAGCATCTCGAGGACGGCCTGGTTGGCGCCGCCGTGGAGGGGCCCGAAGAGCGCGTTGATCCCGGCCGAGACCGAGGCGAAGAGGTTGGCGTGCGAGGAGCCGACCATCCGCACCGTCGAGGTCGAGCAGTTCTGCTCGTGGTCGGCGTGCAGGATGAAGAGCAGGTCGAGCGCCTTGACCATGTCCGGGTCGAGGTCGTACGGCTCCGCCGGGAAGCCGAACGTGAGCCGCAGGAAGTTCTCCACGAGCCCGAGACTGTTGTCCGGGTAGAGGTTCGGCTGGCCGACCGACTTCTTGTACGCGTACGCCGCGATCGTCGGGAGCTTGGCGAGCAGCCGGATCGTCGAGATCTCGACGTGCTGGGCGTCGAAGGGGTTGAGGCTGTCCTGGTAGAACGTCGACAGCGCGCTCACCGCGCTCGACAGCACCGGCATCGGGTGCGCGTCGCGGGGGAAGCCGTCGAAGAACCGCTTGAGGTCCTCGTGGAGCATCGTGTGGCGGCGGACGAGCTGGTCGAACTCCTCGAGCTGCGTCGCCGTCGGGAGCTCGCCGTAGATGAGCAGGTAGCTCACCTCGAGGAACGTGCTCTTCCCGGCGAGCTGCTCGATCGGGTAGCCGCGGTACCGCAGGATGCCCTCGTCGCCGTCGATGTACGTGATCTGCGAGGTGCACGAGGCGGTGTTGACGAAGCCCGGGTCGAGCGCGACGTAGCCGGTGGACTTCAGCAGTGACGAGGTCTCGACACCCGATCCCCCGACGGTCGCGGGGACGACAGGCAGGTCGAGCGCGCCTCCGGGGTGGTGGAGGCTCACCGTCTGCGGATCGGACATGCACGCTCCTCGAGGATGCTCATGGGGCGGGTGGGCATCGCCGGCGCCGGTCGCGCCTCGCGGTCGTCACCCCTTGAGACAGGGACGCTACCTTCCTGACATCTCCCTGCACCATTCAGGGGGCATGTGACACATGTGACCGGTCGCACCGCTCGCCGGACGGCGTGTCGCGCGGCGTGTCCGGTCGCCGATCGGTCGCCCCACGACCGCCCGGCGGCATCACCCCGAAACCTCATCGGCAGCATCGCGCCCCGACTTCACCGCGGCGCTCCGGCGGACGCGCCGGCCCGGTGCGCCGACGTCAGGCGAGGCGCTCGGCGAGCGCGGCGATCCGCTCGTCCGTCGCGGTGAGCGCGACCCGGACGTGCTGCGCGCCGGCCGCGCCGTAGAAGGCGCCGGGGGCGACGAGGACGCCGCGGTCGGCGAGCCGGTCCACGGTGTCCCAGCAGGGTTCGCCGCGGGTCGCCCAGAGGTAGAGGCCGGCCTCGGAGTGGTCGATCGTGAAGCCGGCGCCGAGCAGCGCGGCCCGGGCGACCTCGCGGCGCGCGCGGTAGCGCTCCTTCTGCTCGGCGACGTGCGCGTCGTCCCCGACCGCGACCCGCAGGGCCTCCTGGACCGGCCACGGCATCATCATCCCGGCGTGCTTGCGCACCTCGAGGAGCCGCTTGACGAGCACCGGGTCGCCGGCGGCGAACGCCGCCCGGTACCCGGCGAGGTTGGACTGCTTCGACGTGGAGTAGACGGCGAGCAGCCCGTCGTGGGAGCCGCCGCAGACCCGCGGGTCGAGGATGCTCGGGATGTCGTCGACGTCCCAGCCGAGCTCGGCGTAGCACTCGTCGCTCGCGACGACGGCGCCGACGGAGCGGGCCCAGGCGACGACCTTCGCGAGGTGCTCGACCCCGAGCACCCGGCCCGTCGGGTTCGACGGCGAGTTCACCCAGACGAGGCCGACCCGGGAGGACGCCGGCCCGACCTGCGCCGTGCCGTCCGCCGGCAGCGGGGCGGCCCCGGCGAGCCGGGCGCCGACGTCGTACGAGGGGTAGGCGACCTCGGGGTGGACGACGAGGTCGCCCGGACCGAGACCGAGCAGCGTCGGCAGCCACGCGACGAGCTCCTTGGAGCCGATCGTCGGCAGCACGCCGTCGGGGTCGAGCGCCGGGACGCCGCGGCGCCGCGCGAACCAGCCGGCGACGGCCTCGCGCAGCGCGGGCGTGCCGTAGGTCTGCGGGTACCCGGGGGCGTCGGACGCCGCGACGAGCGCGTCCCGGACGACGGCCGGCGTCGGGTCGACCGGCGTGCCGATCGAGAGGTCGACGATGCCGCCGGGGTGCGCGCGTGCCCGTTCGCCGTACGGCGCCAGCCGGTCCCAGGGGAAGTCCGGCAGCGCCGTCCGTGCGGACGCGGTCGTGGTCAGTGCCCCTCGCCCTGCGGCGGGAGCGCCGAGATGACCGGGTGGTCCTTGGGGATCACACCGAGCTTGGCGGCGCCACCGGGCGAGCCGAGGTCGTCGAAGAACTCGACGTTGGCCTTGTAGTAGTCCTTCCACTGCTCGGGGACGTCGTCCTCGTAGTAGATGGCCTCCACGGGGCACACCGGCTCGCAGGCGCCGCAGTCGACGCACTCGTCGGGGTGGATGTACAGCGACCGCTCGCCCTCGTAGATGCAGTCGACAGGACACTCCTCGATGCAGGCCTTGTCCTTGAGGTCGACGCAGGGCTGTGCGATGACGTACGTCACGAGTCCTCCTAGCGGGCCGGGCCTTCCGCCCGGCGGTGCGGCCGGCGAGCCACCACCGGCGGGTCGCGCCCTAGTATCGCGGACGCCCGGACCCGTTGTGCACGCAGGTCCGCAGAAGCGAACGGGAGGGGTCGGCGTGGGGGCGGACGGCGGGGACGACGCCCGGACCGGGGTCGGGACGGATCGGGACGACGTGTGGCGCGCACGGGCCGGCCGGCGGGTCGTCGTCCGGCACCGGGTCGCAGGCGGTCGCCTCGCCGACGCGCTCGGTGACCTCGTCGATGTGACCGACGTCGCACTCGTGGTCCGCACCCGGCGCGGCGACGTCCGGGTGCTGCGCGCCGACATCGTCGCGGGCAAGGTCGTGCCGCCGCGGGCGTCGCGGGCCGCTCCCCCGCACCTCGCGCTGTCGGTGACCGACCTCGTCGCCGTCATGGCGCTGCACTGGAACCCGCCGGACCAGGTGCGCCTCGGCGGCTGGTGGCTGCGCGCCGCCGACGGTTTCACGAACCGGGCGAACTGCGTCGTCCCGCTCGGCGCCCCCGGGGTCGGCGACGACGAGGCGCTCGGGTTCGTCCACGAGTGGTTCGCCGCCCGCGGGCTCCCCGCCCAGCTGAGCGTCGCCGGTCCGGTCGACGGCGGCGTGCCCGACGACGCGGACGGGCCGGACGGCGCGAGCCCCGCCGCCCGGGCGCTCGCCCTCGTCGCCGCGCGCGGCTGGCAGGTCGTCGAGGGCGCCTCCGCGCTCGTCCTCGTCGCGCCGACCGCCGAGCTGCGCGGCGGGGCGGACCTGCCCGCGGGGCTGACCCTCCACGTCGCGGACGCCCCGGACGCCGGCTGGCGCGCGACGTACCGCTACAAGGGCGAGGACCTCCCCGAGCGCGCCGACCCGCTGCTGCTCTCGGCACCCGAGCAGGCGTTCTGGTCCGTGCGGGACGGCGCGCGCACCGTGGCGTGCGCGCGGGGCTCGGTCGGCGGCGGCTGGGCCGGGGTCACCGCGGTCGAGGTCGACCCGGCCTACCGGCGCCGGGGGCTGGCCCGGGTGCTGCTCGCCGCGGCTGCCCGCTGGGGGTGGTCGCACGGCGCGCTGTCGACGTACCTGCAGACCGCCGAGACGAACACGGCCGCCCAGGCGCTGTACCTGTCGGCCGGCTTCGTCCCGCACCACCGGTACGACTACGTCCGGGCGCCGCAGCGCTGAACCGCCCGGCCGGCCCCGTCACCAGGACGACGAGCCGCCGCCCATCGACCCGGACCCCGACGAGCCGGACGAGTGCGACGAGTGCGACGAGTGCGACGAGTGCGAGGAGGCGAACGCCGAGGCGCCGGCCGCCGTGTGGCTGTTCCGCCGGCGGCGGGCGGCCTCCTCGTCGCGGCGCCGCTCGGCCCGCTCGTGCGCGTCCCGGGCCGCCGCGACGGCCGCGGTGATCTCACGCTCGGCGCGGGCCACCTCGACCTCGAGCCGCAGCCACGCCGGGCGGGGCGCGGCGAGCCCGTCGCGGACGTCGCGCAGCCGGACCCCGACCGCGCCGACGGCGTCTGCGACACCGGCCGGCACGTCCCGGCGGTGCCGCGAGACGTACTCGGCGGCATCCTGCTGGACGGCCTCCGCCCGGTCCCGGCGCGCGGCCAGGCCGGCCTGCGCCCGCTCGACCGCGACGACCCGCTCGGTGACCGTCCGGGCGAGGGCGAGCACGGCCGCGACCCCGTCCCGGGCCGACGTCGCGGCCGACTCGGCGTCCGCCCAGCGCTGCGCCCGCATCGACGCGGCGACCTGGGCGTCCTCGACGCCGGCCGTGGCCCGCTCGACGAGACCGGGCGCCTCCTCCACGCCGGTGGCG
>JACRAB010000331.1 GCA_016213575.1 Actinomycetota bacterium | reverse complement strand
GGGCTGCACGCGGCGTCCGAGCTCTACACGGTGCTGGGCGACCCGGCGCGGGCCCGGGAGGCCGGGCGGGCCGCCGAGCGGCTCACCGGCACCGTCCGGGACCGGTTCGCGGGCTCCGGCTATCAGCGTTACCCGGACCGCGGCGGTGCCGACAGCGCGCTGGCGATGATGATGCCGCCGTTCCAGCCGGTGGCGGACCCGCAGGTGGGGGCCGCGTTCCGGGCCGCGCCGCCCCGGCTGGCCCGGCCCGGCGGCGGGCTCGCCCCGGGCGAGCAGTGGCGTGAGCAGACCGTGAGCTGGACGCCGGAGACCGCGCTGTTCGCGCTCGCGTCCGCGGCCGCGGGCGACCGGGACGAAGCCGTGCGCCGGCTCACCTGGCTCGACTCCCGGCGCACGCCGCTCGGCGCGCTGCCCGAGAAGGTGCTCGCCGACGGCCGCCCGGCCGGGGTCGCGCCGCTCGCGTGGACCGCCGCCCTCGTGCTCCTCACGCTGCACGAGCTCGACGGGACCGCGGGGACGGGCTGCGCCGCGCCGGGCTGAGCGACCGGCGCGGACGTCACGCCTGCGGCGGCAGCAGGTCCGTGAGGAAGGCGAGGACGGCGGCCCGCTCGGCCGGCGTGCGCCGCGCGAGGGCGGCACGGGCGGCCTCGGCGTGGCCGGCGTAGTGCGGTGCCACCCGTTCCGCGAGCGCCTCGCGGTCGAGGACGACGACGACCTTGCGGCGGGCCGTCGCGTCCCGCTCGCGTCGGACGAAGCCGTTGCCCTCCAGGCGGTCCAGCACCCCGGTCACCGTGCCGGTCGTGAGCCGGGACAGCCGGGCCAGTTCGCCGGGGGTCAGCGGGCCGTGCACCTGGAGCAGGGTGAGGAACTGGGAGTCGCTGCTCCCGAGCCCGAGCCGCTGGGCGATCTCGTGGTTCGACAGGACCGCCTGCGCGATGAGGCGCTGGAGCAGGTACGCGACATCGCCCCCGGGGACGTCACTGTCGACGCCGTGGGGTGCCCCGTCCTGCTCGCCGGCCATGCCCGGTGCCCCTCTGTGTCTTGCCAAACGCTCGCTGGTCGAAGAGACTCGGTCTCTCAAGCATCTTGGCTTGCCGAGATACTTGACGTTCCGAGTTCAGCCTAGCGGCGTCCGCGCCGGACAAGGGGTGCCGCGTGCCTGGTGCGATCGTCGTCGGCGGGGGGATCGCCGGGTGCCTGACGGCCGTCGCGCTGCGCCGGCTCGGCTGGGACGTCGAGGTCGCGGAGGCCCGACCCGCGGATGCCGACGAGCTCGGGTCCTTCCTCACCCTGCAGAGCAACGGCCTCGCCGCGATGCGTGCGCTCGGCGTGCTCGACGTCGTCCTCCCGCTCGGGTTCCCGACGCCGGTCATGGACCTGTGGTCCGCCTCCGGGCGTCGCCTCGGCAGCATGCCCCTCGGCCCGCCGCTCGACGACGGGAGCCCGGCCCGGACGGTCCGCCGCGGGGACCTCTACCGGGTGCTCCGGGAGGCGGCGGTCACGGCCGGCGCCCGGGTGACGACCGGCCGCAGGTGCACGGGCGTCGTCGAGACCGGCGCCCGGGTCGTGGTCACCTTCGCCGACGGGTCGACGGCTGCGGCCGACCTCGTGGTCGGTGCCGACGGCGTACGCTCCGCGGTCCGTCCGGCCGTCTCCGGCCGCAACCCCGGTGCCCGCTACCTCCCACTGCTCAACCTCGGCGGGTTCTCCGCGGGCGTCGCCCCGGACCTCGCGGCCCCGCCCGGCCGGATGCAGATGATGTTCGGGCGGCGCGCCTTCTTCGGCTGGGCGACGGCGCCGGACGGCGCGACGTGGTGGTTCGCCAACGTCCCCCGCCGCGTCGAGCCCGCCCCCGGTGAGCTCGCGGCCGTGCCGTCCGCGGTGTGGCGCGCGGAGCTCGCGGCCCTGCTCGCGGACGACTCCGGCCCGGCCGCGCGGATCGTCGCGGCCACGCCCGGTGACCTGGGGGCGTGGGCCACGTACGACCTCCCGCGGGTGCCGGTCTGGCGCGGACGGCGCACCGTCCTCGTCGGGGACGCCGTGCACGCCGCGTCCCCGTCGTCGGGGCAGGGCGCCGCGATGGCGGCCGAGGACGCCCTCGCGCTCGCTCGCTGCCTGCGCGACGTGCCGGACGAGGCCCTCGCCGTCTACGAGGGGCTGCGTCGCCGGCGGGTGGAGCGGGTCGTCGCGGCGGGGCGGCGCACGAGCAGCAGCAAGGCCGCCGGCCCGTTGGGGCGAGCGGTCCGGGACGCCGTGATGCCGCACGTCCTGCGCCGGATCGGGCCGGACGGCGGGCTGGGCTGGGTGTTCGCCCATCGCAACGACTGGGAGGAGCCGGTGGCCGCGGACGCCGTGCCCCGGCGCTGAGGTCAGGCCCGCCGGGCCGGCAGCGCGAGCCGGTCGAGGTCGCGGACGGCGACCACCTCGAGGTCCGCACCGGCCGCCCGGACCGCGCGCCGGGCCTCCACGGCGAACTGCTCGACGTCGTCCCCGTAGCGGCGGGAGAAGTGGGTGAGCGCGAGCAGCCGGGCGCCGGCCGCGACGGCGATCTCGGCGGCCTGCCGGGCCGTGAGGTGCCCGTACGCCGCGGCGAGGTCGGCGTCGACGTCGAGGTAGGTGCTCTCGCAGAGCAGGACGTCGGCGCCGCGCGCGATCTCGACGGCCCCGGCGCACACCCGGGTGTCCATGACGACGGCGACCGACTGCCCGCGGCGCGGCTGGGTCACCTCGTCGAGGAGCACCACGCGGTTGCCGATGGCGATCTCCCCGGTCTCGGCGAGCCGGCCGACGTCCGGTCCGGAGATCCCGAGCGCCACGAGCCGCTCCGGGCGGAAGGTCACGCCGTCCGGCTCCTCGAGCCGGTACCCGACCGCCGGGATCCGGTGGTCGAGCGCGGCCGCCGTGAGGACCCACTCGCTGCCGCCGGCCAGCCCGCGCGCCTGGACGCCGTCCGACTCGACCGGCACCTCGACCGCGGGCACCGGCCCGGCCGGTGCACCCGCGTGCCGCAGCACCCGGACGTCGCGCAGGGACGCGGCGGGGAAGTGCAGCACCGCCGGCCCCGGGGCGTCGTCGACGGCCCGCCGTGCGAGGACCCCCGGCAGGCCGAGGCTGTGGTCGCCGTGCAGGTGCGTCTGACAGATCCGGGCGACCGACGCCGCGCTCACCCCCGCGGGGAGGAGCTGGCGCTGGGTGCCCTCACCCGGGTCGAAGAGGATCGTCAGGCCGTCCCACCGCAGGACGTAGCCGTTGTGGTTGCGGGTGCGCGTCGGGACCTGCGAGGCCGTGCCGAGGATCACCAGCTCGCGGGAGGACACCGGGGCACCCTAGCCGGGGCGCTCCGGCTGCGGCATAGGGTGCACGTCGTGGCAGTCCTGCTCAGTCTCGACGGCGTCAGCCGCAGCTACGGCGAGCGGGTCGTGCTGCACCCGGTGAGCCTCGACGTCGCGGCGGGCGAGTGCGTGGCCCTGCTCGGCATCAACGGCTCGGGCAAGTCGACGCTGCTGCGGATCGCCGCGGGGCGGGACAGGCCTTCGTCCGGCACGGTGACCTTCGACGGGCACGTCCTCGACGAGGAGGACCTGCACGCGCGGGCCCGGATCGCCGTCGTCGGCGACGTCGCCGCGACGTACCCCGACCTCACGGTCCGCGAGCACCTCATGCTCGTCGCGGTCTCGCACGGCGTCGGGGACGAGGCCGCCGCCTGGGTGGACTGGGCCCTCGACGACCGGCACCTCGCCGACAAGGCCGACGCGCTGCCGTCCTCGTTGTCGTCCGGTCAGCACCAGGCCATGCTCCTGGCGTCCGCGCTCGTGCGGCCGCGCGACCTGCTCGTGCTCGACGAGCCCGAGCAGCGGCTCGACCCGGGTGCCCGCGGCCGGCTCGCGGACCGGCTCTCCGCCGAGCGTGCGGACGGCACCGCCGTCCTCCTCGCGACCCACCACCGCGAGCTCGCGCGCGCCGTCGCCGCCCGGGTCGTCGTGCTCGAGGACGGTCGGGTCCTCGCCGAGGGGACCCCGGACGACGTCTTCGCCGACGGCCGATGACCGACCCCGCCCCGGGCGCGACCGGTCCGGACGACCGCGCGCCCGACGACCCGGACGAGGACGACCTGCCCGCGCGGGACGACCCGTACTGGGACGACCTCACCGGCGAGACCTTCGCCTTCCTGCGGCGGCTGCGGGCCGCCGAGCGCCGCCGGAAGATCGGCAGTGCCGCGTACACCGCCTACGTCGCCCTCGTCGTCGCGCTCGTCTACGTCGTCCCGTACGTCTGGTACGCGCTCGTCCAACCGGTC
>JACRAB010000339.1 GCA_016213575.1 Actinomycetota bacterium | reverse complement strand
GACGGCCAGCAGGACGACGGCCAGCAGGACGACGGCCAGCAGGACGACGGCCAGCAGGACGACGGCCAGGTCGACGACGACCAGGTCGACGAGCGGCTGGTCGATGAGGTCGGGGAGGTGGCCCAGTGAGCGCGTGGGCGCCGATCGGGGCGCCGGCGATCTGGCTCGCGGTCGTCGACCGGGACGGCGGCCGGTGCACGTGCACCGGTGCCTGCGGTACCCGGCATCACAACCCCGCAGAACCGGCCGGTCGGCCCGGCCGCGCGAGTGGGTCGGGCCGGCGGGGGCCGGGGGCGAACGCGTTCCCCGGGCAGCTCGAGCGGTGCCCCGCGGGTACGGGGCCGACCCCGGCGGACCTGCTCGTCGTCCCGGTCGACCCCACGGTGCCGGACACGTCGGCGTGGAAGTTGGCGCCCACCGCCCTGACCACCCGCTGCCCCGCGTGCGCCCGCCGCACCCGCACCCGCGCGAACCGACCCACCCACACCACGCAGCCCACCGAGGCCGGCCAGGCCCACCGCCCCGACCACGCACGCACCGAGCCGCGGGACCTGCTCGAGCTGCTCGCCGCCGAATAGCCGGCCGCCACGCGGCTCGACCCGGCCTGACCGACCTGACCCGGAGCGCGGCCACCGCGGCCGCCGCACCCCACCGATCTCAAGGAGCACGTCATGAACGACACCACCCCGACCACCCCGGGCACGCCGACCAGCGTGACCAGCCCAGACCCAAGTGCCGCGACGCCGTCCACGGCCAGCCCGGTGGCCGCGGTCGTCGAGTACCGGAAGGCGTACGCGCAGCTGCACAGCCAGGCTGTGGACGTCCTGACGCGGGCCCTGACCTTGCCGGTCCCATCCGCTGACCCGTCCCGCGGTGCGGGGTCGCGGGTGCTGCTGGACTTCGCGGACTTCCTCGCCGGGGTGCTCGCGGCGGTCGCGGCGAACGCGGGCAGCATCGACCGGCTCACCGCGGGCCGGCCCGGGTCGTGGGAAGCCGGGCTGCTCGACCAGCTGGTGTCCGGGACCGTCGGCCACGACGCCGGCGACCTCGTGCACTACCGGACCGCGCCGGTCGTAGTCCCGCTGAACGTCCTCGAGCTCGCCGACACCGTCCCCGGGTTCCCGAACCTCGACGACACCCTCGACCAGGCCCTGCGCGGACTGATCGTCACCCCGGACGCCGCGGACCGGCTCATCGACACCGAGTGGGACGCGATCGCGGCCGCAGAGACCCAGGTCGAGGCCGACATCACCACCGCCCACACCACCGCGTACGCCGCCTACGCGGACGCGTTCACCGCCGCCGTCCACGCCACCGCCGCCCGGATCCCCGGCCTCGACGTCCCGGTCACCGTCGAGACCGTCCACGACGTGTCCACGTCGACCGCGCTCACCGGGGACAGTGGCCGCCGCATCACCAACCCAGACCCGTTCGCCCCGAACGACGACGCCCTGGCCAGCCGCCTGTGGGAGCACGCGTTCGCCGCCGTCCCCACCCCGATCGTCCCGGCCGTCACCGTCCCCGCAGTGCCCGGCACCCGCCAGGCCGCCACCGTCCAGCTCGCCGCCGCCGCCACCACCGACGACGACGCCGCCACCACCGACGACGCTGCCGACGTCGTCGCGCCGGCCGACGGCGCGAGCGGTCACCGGGACGAGGGGTGAGCGTCATGACCGCGCCGGACCCGCGCACGGCCTGCCCGCCGGGGCGCGGGCCGGTGCCGATGGTGGGGGCGTCGGTGGCGGACTGGACGGCCGGCTACGAGGCCGGGTGGGCCGCTGGCCATCACGCGGCCCGGACCGCGCTCGACGACGCTGCGGCCGATCTCGCCGGGCTGGGGCCGTCCCGGGCCGTCGACACCGTCCACGCCCGCCGCACCCAGCAACAGGTCGGACGCCGTCCGGGTGAGCCCGACCACGACGACCCCGCCGCCCTGGCCGCCTACCGCGCCCAGATCTACGCGTCCTGGGGTCTGCCGCCACCCATGCCGCAGACCCCCATCACCCATCGCACAGGACACGACAGCCAGCGCCGCCACCTCGCGGGACGTGTCCTGGATCGCCACTACCGCAACGCGTTTGACGCGTAGGCGTCAAACAGCGAAGGAGCCGACCATGCCTGACCTCACCAGCACCACCAGTGCCGGCGCCACGACGATGACGACGATCACGGACGCGGCGGACGTCGGGTCGGTCCTCGACCACGTCACCAGCGCGCTCACCAGCGCCGTGGACACCATCGCCGCCGCGGGCGGCGTGCCGAGCTGGGCCATCCTCGCGACGGCCGCCGCGGTCGCGGTCGCCGGTGCCACCGGCTACCGCCTCACCCGCGCAACCCGCACCGCCCAAGCAGCCTCGACGACCCGAGCCGGCTCGACGACCTCGGCGACCGTGGCGGAGGAGTCCGCGCGCACCATCCGGGCCGACCGGTGGCTGCGCCGTGTCGAGACCACCGGCACGATCGTCGCCGCGCTGCTGGCCACCGCGGTGTCCGCCTCCGGCATGTGGCAGTTCTTCAGTGACGTCCTCGGCGTGACCGGCCCCGCCCGCGTCCTGATGTTCGCGTTCCTCGAGATCGCCCTCGGCGTCAGCGCGATCCGCGCCCGGCGGCGGATCCGCGAGGTCATCGACCTGATGCGCGCCCACCACGACGGCACCTGGACCGGGCCGATCCCGTCGGGGCGGTCGGTGCACCAGGTGCTGGTGTGGGCGGTGGTCGCGCTGTCCGGGGTGATGTCCGCCGCCGACACCCCGCAGTGGTCGGGCAAGCTGCTGCGCCTCGCCGCCCCCGCGGTCGCCGCCGTGCTGTGGGAGATCGGCGACCTCGCCGAGCTGCAGGCCGCCCGGCTGCGGTACGGGATCACCCCCGAACCTCTCGCGTGGCGGTACTCCCTGCGCCGCCTCCTCGTCCTCGCCCGGCTCGCCGACCCCACCACCGCCGGCGCTGGTCCGGGCGGGCTGAACGGCGTCCAGGTGCTCGCCGCCGCCGACCGGTCCCGCCGCCTCACCGCCCTGGTGCGGGCCAGGTACCGGCTCGAGGCCACCAGCGCCCGGGCCCCGCGGGCGCTGGGCGCCTGGCGGGCCTGGCGAGTCCGCCGACTCACCATCGCCGCCGTCGAGCGCGCCGGGCTCGGCACCACCGACCCGACCGCCGTCCAGCACGTCCAGCACGGCCTCGCCCTGCTCTACACCGTCCAGACCGGCACCGCGCCCGCCGCCGTCGCCCACCTCGACCCCTGGCACACCCACCACCCCGCCCACCACAGCGAGGCCGGGTTCCTCGTCGGCCGGCGGACGGCGGCCCGCCCCGACGTCGACCCCGCGGCTCGACAGCTCGTCGAGGTCCAGCTCGTCGAGGAGCCGGGTAGTTCATCGGGCGGGGGCCCGGTCCGCGTCCCGGTCGGTGCGGTCGGTGCAGTGGCTGATCCTGCGCGGGGTGTGCGGCCGGTGACGGTCCCGGTGGCCGGGACCGATCGGGGTCGGGGTGCGGCCCGTTCCGCGGAGCCGGTCCCGGTCACGCCTACGGACGACGCGCGGATCGTCGCCGAGCTGGTGGCGCGGGCGGTGGTCCCGACGGTCCGGCAGATCAAGGCCGAGTACCGGGTCGGCGGGTCCCGCGCGGTGCAGCTGCGCGCCACGGTGGCCGCCGAACTTGCGGCCCGCCCGGTGCCAGGCTCCCCAGCCGATCCGGTCGGGGCCGACGCCGACCCGGCGTCCGCCCCGCACACCTACGACCACACCCTCGACGAGGGCGACGACGAGGCCGAGCGTGCCGCGGAGCCCGTCGCCGAGGCCGTGACGACGGCCGTGGTCGTGCCCCGGCTCGAGGTCGTCGGCCCGCGCGCCCCGGGTCACCGTGCGTAGACCGTCACGGCCAGCCGCTGGGGTGCCGATCGGCCCGCACCGGCCGCCACCCAGCGGCTGCGCAGCCGCCACCGCCGTGAACTGCTCGCGGATGGCACCGCGAGGCGCGCCGGATACTGCGCCGCCGATCCGGTCCGAGCCGAAAAGCACGCCAGAACAGCAGAAGCCCTAATCCAGAATCCCGAGCCGAATCACCCAAGCCAGAGAAGTCAATAAGAAGCCAGAGATAAGTAGTCAGCAGCAAAGAGAACGAAGAAGTCAGTAGAGAGTCAGTCAGGAAGCCCCAGGAAAGATCAGAGCAAGTCACCACAGGAATCAAGCAGGAAACGACCGAAGGACCCACACCCATGCAACTCCGTTGTCATAGGTCAGACCAAGATCAACTACCCGGTTTCTGGTCGGGTTTCCCGACCCGGCCCGCCGGGCGCGCGGCCGCCGCGATGCCAGCGCGGAAACCGTCGTCCGGCCCGGGATTCCAGGCCCCGGTGCGCGCGGCCGGCGTCACGGGCGGCCGGCGGCCGGGGATTCGTCCAGGGGTGTTGTCGATTCAGGAAAGGGTTGTTGTTTCTCGTGATTTCGGTAGGTAAGGCGACGAGTGCGGAGTACTACACGACCGGCGGTGGAGTCGCGGGCGGGTTCGAGTCGTACTACCTGGACGCGGTCACTGAGGGTGAGCCGCCGGGGGTGTGGAGCGGGCGGATGGCCGCCGAACTGGGCCTGGAGGGAGAGGTGGACGCGCGGGTGATGGAGCAGGTGTTCGGCCGGTTCGAGCACCCGGTGACGGGGGAGCCGTTGGGGTCGAGGCAGCAGAAGTGGCGCAGTGTCGACGAGCGGCTCGAGGCCGCGTTGGCCGACGAACCGGGGGCGTTGCCGGAGCGGGTCGCGCAGCTGCGCGCGGACATCGAGCGACAGGTCCGCACGACGGTCCTGGGCTGGGACGCGACGTTCAACGTGCCGAAGTCGGTGACGGTCGCGCACACCGCCCTGTACCGGGCAGAGATCGCCGCGACGCGGTCCGGGAACACGGACCGCGCCGCGGAGTTGGGGGCGGTCCGCCGGGGGATCGAGTCCGCGGTCCTGGACGCGAACTCGACCGCGGTGGCGTTCCTGGAGTCGTTGGCGGTCTCGCGGACCGGCGGCGGGTCCGGGACCGCCGCGCAGTGGATCGCCGCGGACCAGGTCACGGTCGCGTCGTTCTTCCAGCACACGAACCGGTCGATCGACCCGCACCTGCACGTGCACAACGTCGTGGTGAACCGGGCGATCTGCGCCGACGGGAAGATTCGCTCCCTGGACGGCGAAGACCTGCTCGCGCAGAAGTTCGCGTTCTCCGCGGTCGCCGACCGGGCCCTGTTCGAGGCCCTGGCCCGGCTCGGCCTGGACTCGGCTCCCCGCGCCGACGGCCTCGGCCGCGAGCTCGCGTCGGTGCCGGCCGACGCGATCGACCACTTCTCCACCCGCCGGGCCCGGATCACCGAAGCCCTGGTTCCGTTGGTGGAGACAGCCGAGCAGGCCAAGGGCCGCCCGCTGACCGACTGGGAGACCTACCAGCTCAAGCAGGCCGTCACCCTGGCCACCCGGGCCGCGAAGGACCACACCGCGTGGACCCACGAGGAGCTGCTGGCCCGCTGGGACGCCGGCCTGATCGACGAGGCCGGGCGGACCCTGGACGGCCTCGCAGACGTCGTGATGGCCGACGCCACCCGAGGCCCGGTGACCGGGGCCGCGTTGGAGGACTGGTCCCCGACCGCGGTGATCACCGAGGCCGTCGCCGCGTGCGCGGAGCGGTCGGCGACATGGGGCCGGGCGAACCTGATCAGCGAGCTCGAGCTGCGGCTGCCGATCCTCGGGATCGACACCAACCAGGTCGTCGGCGTCCTCGAGCAGCTCGCCGACGCCGCCCTGGATTCCGAGCACGTCGTCGCGGTCACCGGGCAAACACCAGACCTGGACGCCGGCACCACCCGCCTCGCAGCGTCCTCACCGTCCGCCCGCCGCTACGCCGCCACCGGCACCCTGGCCGCCGAGATCGCCTTGCGCGAAGCCGCACTGACCCGCTCCGGCACCCGTCTCGATCCCGCCGCGGTCGCGGCCTGGCTCGACACGCACACACCCACGATCGGCGATGACCAGCGCGCCGCCGTCCTCGGCCTGGCCGGCACCGACGCCGCGATCAGCGTGCTCGTCGGGCCCGCTGGGACTGGCAAGTCCTACACCGCCGGCGCTCTCGCCGGCGCCTGGCGCGACCTCACCCACCAGCTCAGCCAGCCTGGTGAGCGGGGCGGGGCGGGGGAGCCGGGGCGGGTGCTCGGCGTCGCCGTCTCCCAGATCGCCACCACCGTGCTCGTGGACGACGGTCTCCCACACGCGGCGAACGTCGCCGCGTTCCTCGCCGCGCAAGACCGCCTCGACGGCGGCTCGACCAACCCCGGCGACCGGACGTGGCAGCTGCGCCCGAACGACGTCGTGCTCCTCGACGAGGCCTCCATGGTCGCGACCACCGACCTCGACCAGATCCGCCGCCGGGTCCAGGCCGCCGGCGCTCGCATGATCCTGGCCGGTGACCCCCGCCAGCTCGCCGCCGTCCAGGCCGGCGGCGCCCTCAATGTCCTCGACGGCCACGCGAACACCTACACCCTGTCCGAGGTCCGCCGCTTCCACGCCGACTGGGAACGCGCCGCCTCCCTCGCCCTACGCGACGCACCCACCGCCGCAGCTGACTCCGGCACCAACACCAACGGCTCTCCGAGCCCCACGGGCGGGAGCGCGGCGGACGCGCTGGCCGTCTACGACCGGCACGGCCGGCTGCTGGAGCACGCCACCGTGGACGCCGCGCTCGAGGCCGCCGCGCGGGCCGCGGTCGCCGACCGGCTCGAGGGCCGGACTACCGTCGTGGTCACCGGCACCAACGATCAGGCCGCCGCCACCGCGATGCGGATCCGCGACACCCTGGTCCGGCTCGGCCAGGTCGACCCGGACGGCGTCCACCTCGGCCGCGACGGCTGCACCGCTGGCACCGGCGACATCATCGCCTGCCGCCGCAACGACTACGCCCTCGGCGTCACCAACCGCCAGCAGTACACCGTGCACGCCGTCCACCCCGACGGATCCCTCACCGTCGCGCCACTGCCCGCCCCCGGGCACCCCGGCGCCACCCCCGCCGGGACCCTCATCGACCTGCCCGCCGCCTACGTCGCGGACGACGTCCAGCTCGGCTACGCCTCCACCGTCCACGCCGCCCAAGGCATCACCGTCGATACCGCGCACCTGGTCACCGACGGCGCCCTCGACCCCGCCGGGATCTACGTCGCGCTCACCCGCGGCCGGACCCGGAACACCGCCCACGTTGCAGTCACCGTCGACTCCACCGACCACCCCGACCGCGGGCCCCTGCCCGAGGCCGTCAACGACCGCGGCGGCGCCACCGTCCTGACCGGCACCAGCACCCGCGCCTCCGCCCGGTCCGTGCTCGCCACCGCCTGGAACCGCCCCACCGGCAGCGCATCAGCCGTCGTCACCGCCGAGACCGACCACGCCCGCCGCACCAACGCCGCCGCGATCCTGTCCGACGTCGAGACCCACACCCGGATCGCCTGCCGCGCCCGGATGGACAACCATCTCGACGACCTCGCCGCCGACGGCGTCCTGCACCCCGAGACCCGCGCCCGCCTGGCCGTCGACCAGGCAAGCGAACACCTCTCGCGACTCCTTCGGGCCGTCGAGCAGACCGGCACCGATCCCCGCACCGTCCTGGCCGACGCACTCACCCAAGGCATCCACCCCCACACCGCCGGGGCGAGCCCCGCGGACACCCTCGGTGCCGGCGGCGCGGGTCGCATTGACCGACGAGGCCGGTCCAGCCGTGCGGAGCGCGCCGCCACCGCCCGCACGTCGCCGGATCCTGACGCGGTCGACGCCGCGACCGCGGACGCCGTCCGTGCCGCGTTCCACGACGCGCACTCGATCGCGCAGGTCCTCTCCCACCGGATCACTGCCCACAGCCTGCGCCCCAGCACCAGCACCGGGCCTGGCGCCGTGGCGCTCGAGAGCGCAGCGTCAGACGGCACCGCGTCCGAGCGCACGGGCTTCGGCCGGGCGCCGCTGGTCCCGATGCCCGAGGGGCTGCACCTCGACGACGCCGCGCGGCTGCGCGAGCTGCACGCGGCGCTCGAGGACCGTGCCGCCCAGCTCGGCGCCCAACTCGCCCAGGACCCACCCCACTGGGCCCTGCTCACCCTCGGCCCCGTCCCCACCATCCAAGCGGGCCACGCCGACGCCGACCAGCCTGATGCCGACCACGCCGCCGTCGTCGAGGCGGACCGGGCGGACTGGGAACGCCGCGCCGGGACCGCCGCCACCCACCGCGAGGCGGTCGGCTGGACCCACCCCGCGCAGGCACTACCCGGCATGCCCGGAGTCTCGGCCCCCGAACGCCGCGCGACCTACGCCGCCGCCTGGACCGCGCTCGGCTGCCCCGCCGAGCGGCTCGACGAGACCGACATGAGCGAGGGCCGGCTCCGCGCCCGCGTCACCGCCTGGCAGCGCGAGCAGCAATGGGCACCCCCGCACGCCGACGCCGCCCTCAAGGACGCCTCGCAGGCCGCCGAACGCGCCCGACAGGACGCCGCCCACGCCGACGCCGAAGGCCGCCACACCGACGCCGCCCACCTGCGCGCCGAGGCCGACGTCCGGGCCGCTCTTGCCGCCACCTACGACCAGGTCAGCCGCGCCCGCGCCGGCTGGGCCGAACGGACCCACGCCACCCGCATCAACGCCCAGAACGCGCTCGAGGAACTCGCCCGCCGCGGTATCACCATCGGCGACGAACCTGACCGCCGCACCACCCGACAGCACCTCGCCGAGACCCAGCTCGACGACACCGGACTCGACGACCGCACGGCGGCCCCAGCGCAGGCAGCCGACGACGCGCTCGAGGCCACCGGCGGCGTCGTCGACGAGGCCGACGCCCTCGACACCGTCGACGGGGCCCAGCACGTCGACGACGAGCACCGGGTCGTCACCGAGGCCGACGTCCGCGACGTCCACCCGGCCGACGAGCAGTGGAACGCGATCACCGCCCCGCCGGCCCTGGACGAGGTCGCCATCGTCGACGTCGACCCCACAGCGGCCGGTCGGCGTCCGGTCCGGGCCGGGAGGCCGGCGCTCGAGGTCATCGACCCCAACGACGCCCACGACCTCGACGCCGACAGCTTGCAGGCGTTGTGCGCCACGGCCGAGGCGGCGGCCCGGATCGCCGCCGACCAAGCCAGCCAGGACGAGGCCTACGTCGCCCGCGCCGCCGACGAAACCGCCGACGCGATCGCCGAGGCCGGCCGCCGACGCCGCGAGGCCACCGCGCACGACGCGACCGACGACAGCGACGACTGGGACCGCGCCACCACCCGCCCCGTCGACGACCTCCAGGCCACAGACACGGTCCTCGACGACGGATACGGCAACGACCCCCGTTACGAGCACCGCTACGACACCGACCGCAGGTACACCACCGACCACACCGAGTACGCCGCCGACAGCGTGGACGCTGGCGCCGACCTCGGGACTCAGCCGTGACCGGGCGACCCCGCCGACCGGTGGGCGGGCGCAGCTACCCGCGCGGTTGCGGGTACGTCAGGTCGTCGACCGCGCCGACGAGCCAACCGATCCAGGCCCGGACACCAGCTGCGAGGTCCCACGTCGGGGCCTGCGTGACCACGAGGTACTCCGCGACCGCCAGCTCGGCCCGCAGCGCGTCGTCGGTCACGGTCGAGTCGATCCCGGTCAGCGGCCGGTGCCCGGCCAGCCCGACCGTCCACCGCGCAGCGAAGAACACCCCCAACGTGTACCGGGCAGGCACGTCGAGCCCGTCGAGGTCAGCACCTCCCGGGACCGAAGCCGTGATCGCCGCAACCCGCTCCTGCACGTCGTCCCACGCGGTCGCGATCAAGGCGACCGGCGGTGCCCAACGCTGGCCCATGCGCGCGTCGAACCGCGCCTCCGCCCCGGTCCGCGGAAGTGCCCCCAGGGGCCCACCCGTACTCGCTGCTGCACCAGATACACCCATGGCGCCCCTCCTCAAGGGGACCGAGTACGCGGACCCCGTCACAGTACTTTCATCCACCGACATCCCAACAGCGCCAGCAATTTTGACGCGTACGCGTCAAGCCGAACATGCCTGCCGTTGGGATGTCGTGACACGACATGGAGCACTCACTGATGACCACCGACAGCACTGGCCGCGTTCAGCCCCAGGAGCACCTGACGATCCCCGAGGTCTGCGCCGAGCTGAAGATCAGTCGCTCGACGTTCTACTACTGGCGCCAGACCGGCAAGGCCCCGCGGTGCGTGGTCCTGCCCAACCGCGAGGTCCGGATCACCCGCACCGACCTCAACGTCTGGCTGACCGCCCACACCGAGGTCGCCTGAGATGGGACGCCGATCGGCTTTGGGACGGGCGGGGACCCGGGGAACCGCGCCCGAGGTCACCTATGACGTCAGGATCTGGAAGGCCAGAAAGGTCACCGGGGCGCGCGGACCGGCCTACCAGGTGCGGTGGGGGCTCGCGAACCGTCAGCGAAGTCAGACCTTTCGCACGAGCGCGCTCGCAGAGAGCTTCCGCGCCGAACTACGAGCCGCCGCGAATCGTGGCGAGGGCTTCGACGTCGAGACCGGACTCCCGCTGTCGATGCTGCCGGCCCGGTCCTCGGTCACGTGGTGGGAGTTCGCGCTGCTGTACGTGGACATGAAATGGCCGTCCTTGGCGCCGATCTCACGACGCTCCATGGCCGAGGCGCTGGTCACCGCGACCATGGCTCTGCTCGACGACGCCAAGAAACGGCCGCGGGATTCGGATCTTCGCGCAGCCATGACTGCCTGGGCCTTCAACTCCAAGGCGCGAGCTGCAGGGCCGCCTCCTGCGCACCTGGCGGCTTCGATCGCTTGGTTGCAGGGACACACCGTGCCGCTGGAGTCGTTGGGCAAGGCCATCAACGCTCGAGCTCTCCTGGAGGCGCTTACGCGAAAGCTCGACGGCACGCTTGCAGCGCCGACCACGGTTGCCCGGAAGCGGGCGCTGATCCACAACGCTTTCGAGTTCGCAGTCGAGCAGGAGGTGTTCCCTGCGAACCCCATCGCGCGCGTGCGCTGGAAGGCGCCCAAGGTGCGTGACAGCTTCGACCCCCGAACCGTCATCAGCCCCCATCAGGCGCGCGCGCTCTTGGACGCTGTCGGGAACCTCGACGTCGCTGCATACCGTGAGGGAGTTCAGTCCGAGGCGGCAGTGACACGGCCCGGCGGAGCGCGCCTGCCCGCGCGGGGTGCCAGCGCTGGTTCTGCCCGTTTGAGTCGCATCGTCGGCCTGGACGTTCGCGGCCGTCACCTCGTGGCCTTCTTCGCCTGCATGTACTACTCGGCGTTGCGACCGAGTGAAGCGATTGCCCTTGCTGTCAATGACCTCGACCTTCCGTCGCCAGCTGATCCCGGCGACGGGTGGGGTCAACTTCTGCTCTCCGGCGGCAACCCAGAGATCGCGGGCACGTGGACGGACTCCGGTAAGCGTTCACCGCGACAGCTGAAGCATCGCGCTCGGGACACCGTTCGGGCGGTGCCAGCGCCGCCACCCTTGGTCGCGCACCTCCGAGCCCATGTCGCGGAGTACGGCACCACCGCAGATGGTCGCCTGTTCCGTGGCGCCTACGGTGCCCCGGTCTCCACGGAGTCCTACAGTCAGGTGTGGCAGGCAGCGCGCCGTCAGGTACTCACGCCTGCTGAGTGCGCCAGCCCACTTGCTCGGCGACCCTACGATCTGCGGCACACTGCAGTCTCGACCTGGCTCGCCGCCGGCGTTGACTCAACGCAGGTTGCTTCGTGGGCCGGCCACTCGGTCGCCGTCCTCCATCGCGTCTACGCGCACACCTTGGCCGGCCGCGATGATGTCGCGAGAGCCCGAATCGCGGCCGTTCTCGAACCGAGCAACGTCGGCAACTGATTGGTGAGGCTCACAATCGTCGGGGCGACCCCTGGCAGTGCTTGGACCGTTGTCATGACCACGTAGGCGCTGCGCCCGGCGCACGGACACCTACCGGCACTGGTCGTCTACTGCCTCGAAGCCCACGCTAGTTCGGGAGTCTGCGCAAGATCCTGGCCGTAGCCGGCGCGTCGGTCGCACCGGGTGGCCTGGACACGCGCAGGGGCAGCCGGGGGTCGTGCAGGTCGGGGCGAGGGCGGTGGGACAGCCATACGCCGCCGGTGGCGATGTCGAGCAGGACCATCCGTGACCCGGTCCCGCCGACGTGCCAGGCGACGGCTTCCAGGCCGGCGCGGGTCATGTGCAGGCGCACCGCCGCGAGGTTGTCGCCGGGGATGTCGAGTCCCCGTACTGCGACCTGGGTCTGGCGGCCCCCGCCGAACACCTTGATCTCCCAGCCTGGAAGGTGCCGGTCGAGGCGGCCGGCCCAGGACAGCAGGCGGGGGACCGCCTGGTCGGCGAACCATCCGTCCGGCCGGTCGACGGCTGCGAGGGTGCTGCCGCGGTGTGCGTTGACGACGTGGCACATGCCCCCGACCCTCAGGTGCGGGTGCCAGATCGTCACCGAGACGCAGGACCCCAGGAGTGTGCGTAGCCGTCCCGGGGCGGCCCTGTGCTCGACGTGGCCGACGGGGACGGTGCAGTCGCGCGGCGCAGCGGCCCCCGCGGGCAGACGCCTGCCGGCTGATGCCGTGGTGATCGTGAGCTCCGGATCACGCGTGGCTGCGGGCAGAAACGTCCCGCGTGCGAACTCGCTCTGACTGCCGCCTCGAGGTCTGCAGGTTTGCCCCGGGCTGGGCCTCAGCGAGCGCGGCAGGGCGGGCCCTCTGCGACGTGAGCCAGACCAACGTGCCCGTCGTACTGGTGGCTGCAGCAAGCAGCCACGAGACGACCTTAACCCAGCGAGCGCGTTCGCCTGACGCCGCAGCATCCAATGCGGCGAGCACTAGCGTCGCTGTGTCCCGCAGCACCGGGTAGGCAGCGTCGAGGTCGCCGCGAAGTTGCTTCCCGGGTGCCAGTGAGGCGTCCTGGGCGGTTGCACGGTAGGCGGCGTCGGCGAACTGGGCGGCCAGCAAGCCCAGTTGGGTGGAGGCGGGCGATGCGTCGCCGCTCGAGTTGACGTCGGACGCCTCGGCGCCCCGAAGCGTGTCGGGGGCGGGTCCGGTGACGTCGGATGGGCCGCCCACCGCTGCGGGCAGCGGCTGGTGGTTGGTCCAGTCGCCGGCCTGGATCTGAATGAGAAGGGCGGATCGTGCGAGCTGCAGGCGGAGCGCGGCGAGTGTGGTCGGGTTCGTCCGTGGGTCGGCGATCTGGCCGACGAGCGCCTCGACTCGTCCGGCTTCGGCCAACGTCCGCGAAACGTCCCAGGCGTGCGCTGCCAACTCCTGCTGGGTGTTGACCGAGTGAACGGAGGCGATTCCCGCGCCGGCAGTTGCCCCGACCAGAACGCATGCGGCCACGGTACGGGCGACGGCCATCAGCCACGGCAAGCGAGGCTGCCTGCTCACGGTCACCTCTCACGGTCATGTCTCGGCTCTTGCCGACGGGTGGACCTCTGCCGGTTATCGGCACCGGAGCCGCGTACCTGCAGGGTGAACGATGCGGCTTGCTGATCTCCGACGGTCTCCAGGTGTCGGTATGGGCACCCGACATCGGCTACCGGTCGTAGCCGGGCCGCGCCCTGGGCGGGCTCCCGGCCGCCACGGGGGGCGTACGGCCGAGAGCTCGGTCAGAGGCGATGCGTCTCAAAGGCGTCTACGCGGAGCTTGTGGGTGCGCCAAAGTCAGCCCCGGACATGACCCATTCGTCACTATCCCGGCCCCGTGACCCGGCGTCGGCTTAGCGTGCGACGCCTACAGCACACCCGATGCCGCCGCAGACGGCAGCTCCATGTCGCACAGTGTCGGCGGCAAGAGTGATCGCGATTGGGAGGCAGCATGCCTGATCACGCCCGCGCGAGGTTCGTCGCTCTGGCTGTCCCCGGCGGTGCGGGCTCGACCACCCGGCTGAGCGTCGTCTGCGGAGATGAGACCGGCGAGCGAGTGCGACCTGTGCCCCTCCTTTGCGACGGACCTGATCGGTGAGCAGGAAGCTGACGCCGCGTTGGCCGCGCACGGGTGGGTACGGACCGGCCCGTGGTGGCTGGTCCACAATGGAGCCGCCGCGTTCGTTCTGCCCCGACGGGGCCGAAAGGCGCACCCGCCGCAGGGGATCGGCGAGGCCGACCGGCTGGTTGACCCTGAGGCGCGATGAGGCCGCTCGGTCCCGCGGCGGCAGTGACGTTGACATGCAGGCGTGGCAAGATGTCTCCGTCTCGCACGCGCATACCCCCCGTGAGCGCGTGCGGGACCTATAGGTCGAGCGAGGATCCCCGGCCGACAGGTGGCCTTGGGTAGCCCAGATCAATGCCGCGGCAGCGGACATGTCACCCGTTCGGGGGGTCTGGCCATCACGGGGCTGGATCTACAGTGGCGGCACGTCCGGCCCGTTCCGCCGCCGACCTGAGTGCCCAGGCTCAGGGTGGATCGACCGTTCGGATGCCTGCGAGGCCGTCCAGGCACGAAGTACTTTGTGATCAAGCCCGCGGATCGTCAGTCCCTGGCTCGGGCCGCGCCCGCGTTCCGAGTCCATGCGACCGGGGGTCATCGCCCGGCCAGGTCCACCCCTCGGCGGCCGGGCAAGGGACGGTGCCGGGCCCGAGTCACCCCCGCCGGGATCCTCGGGTCCGGCCCGTTCCCGCGGGAGCGCTCGACGCGGTCGTGGCCCCGACCGGTCCGCGGTGCAGGACCGGCCCGGCGCAGACGGGTGGAGCTACGACAGGTGCTGGGTCAACCGACATCGAGCGTTCGAACCCGTCGAAGTGGTTGGCCGCAGCCCTCCCTACCGACGGTGTGCCAGTCGCCAGGCGGCGGGCAACGCGCAGGCCGCCAGCGCGAGCTTGACGGCATCTCCCACAAGGAACGGCAGCAGTCCCTTCGCGAGGGTCTGCTCGAGCGTCAGCCCAGCGCTCCACGCCAGCCACGGCAACCTGATTCCGCCCGGCTAAAGGTGAGGCTCTGATCCGACGAGGACAGTGTCATGCCAGCACCGAGGAAGTATCCGCCGGAGTTGCGGGACAGGGCGATCCGTCTGGTGACGGAGGCGCGTGAGCAGGAGTCGGGGTTGTCGTTGAACGCGGCCGCGAAGCGGATCGGGCCCAGGGTGGGGATCAGCCCGGATACGTTGCGGGGGTGGGTCAAGCAGGCTGATGTCGATGCTGGTCGGCGTCCTGGGGTGCCGGTGGCGGACGCGGCTCGGGCGCGGGAGCTGGAGCGGGAGAACCGCGAGCTGAAGCGGGCGAACGAGATCCTTCTGGCGGCCTCGAGTTTCTTCGCGCGGGCGCTCGACCCGCGCCTTCCCTGGTAGCTGACGAAGAAGCTGCCTGCCAGGCCCGCGCGGCCTCGCCGGACGGCCCGCTGGATGGGCCCGAGGGCGGGTCGGCTGCGCCGGCGGTGACGGCGTTGGGGACGTACCTGTCCACGCCGGTGCTGGTCGCGTTCATCGACTCGGTCAGGGAACGGTTCGGGGTCGAGCCGGTCTGCCACGTGCTCTCGAAGTTCGTGTGCAAGATCGCCCCGGGCACGTACTACGCCGCGAAGAAGCGTC
Source organism: Actinomycetota bacterium (assembly GCA_016213575.1). GTDB lineage: Bacteria > Actinomycetota > Actinomycetes > Actinomycetales > Kineosporiaceae > R-H-3. The sequence goes on along the minus strand of JACRAB010000339.1, from coordinate 1,798 downwards.
CCCCGTCGGCCCGTGACCTGCGGGACGAGAAGATCAAGGAGGTGTTGCTGGCGGTCTGGCACGACCCCGACCGGGGCCGTGAGCTGCTCGGTGCCCGCAAGATGTGGCAGCTGTTGCACAAGCTGCGGATCACTGTCGAGGGACGGCCGGTGGCCCGGTGCACGATCGAGCGGCTGATGCGCGACCTGGGCCTGCTCGGGGTCCGCCGCGGCGACTCGTTCTACCGCACCACGACCCCCGATCCCGCTCTGCCCGCGGCCGAGCGGGCACCGGACCTGGTCCGCCGCGACTTCACCGCGCCTGCCCCGGGCCGGCTGTGGGTGGTCGACTTCACCTACCTGGACACCGACGCGGGCCGGGCGTTCGCCGCGTTCGTGCAGGACGTGTTCTCCCGCCGGATCGTGGGCTGGGCGGTGGCCGACCACCACGAGACCGACCTGCCCCTGGCCGCCCTGGAGATGGCCCTGTACGCCCGCGCCCGCACCGGCGCCGACCTCACCGGACTGGTCCATCACTCCGACGCCGGCGCCGAGTACACGGCCATCCGCTACCGCGACGTCCTGACCGACTTCGGTGCCCTGGCCTCGATCGGCACCGTCGGGGACTCCTACGACAACGCCATGGCCGAGTCGCTGAACGGCGTCTACAAGACCGAGTGCTACAACCGGCGCCCCTCCTGGGAAGACGCCACCGACATCGAGCTCGAGACCAGCTCCTGGGTCACCTGGTACAACACCGTCCGGCCACACTCAAGCCTGGCCGGGATGACACCGATCGAGTACGAGAACGCCCACCACACCGGCGGTCCGACCGCGTCGCACGACACCACCGAAGACCCCGGACACCGCGGACCCGACGGGCGCTACCTGCCCCGCGACAACCAGCGGGACCAGCGGGACAACGGCCGGGACAGCAACCCCCGAACCCGCGAACACGCGGGATAAACCAGCCTCAACCAAACCCGGGCTCACTCAACCCGACGGCATAGATCACAACGTTCGCCGCAGCCATCTGCACCACACTTGTGCCCAGCCGCCGGTCCCAGGCCCGCCCGGTCAGCCAGCCCAGCAGACCCACTGCCAGCAGCATGCCGACCAGGTAACCTGCCGACGGCGCGTGGAGCATCTGCTCACCGGTCCGCGAGCGACCGGTCGCCGGGTCCGGGCTGAACACCGCGGCCCCCGCCAGCCCGACACCCAAGTACCCGAGCATCGTGACCAGCCCACGACGCCACCCGTACCCCGCCCCCAGCAGCAGCACCGCGAACGTCTGCCCGGTGATCGGAACCGGGGTGAACGGCAAGGGGTGAACCGTCCCCGGTTCAGTGACTGGTGAGTTCTCCCGTCCGCGGTTGCGGCTGGGGGTTCATTGACGGGTCGTTCTCACAGACGTTCTGACAGTGGTTCTGACGGTAGTACGCCTGCTCGTACTCGATCGGGGGAACGTAGCCGAGTGCCCCGTGGAGGCGGTGCTGGTTGAACCAGTGCACCCACGAGAGGGTGGCGAGCTCGAGGTCGTCGACGCCGCGCCAGGGCCCGTCGCGGCGGACGCACTCGAGCTTGTAGAGGCCGATCAGGGACTCGGCCTGGGCGTTGTCATACGAGTCACCGACGGTCCCGATCGAGGCGACCGCGCCGGCGTCATGAAGCCGGTCGCTGTAGCGGATGGACGTGTACTGACCGGATTCAACCGGTCGATGCAACACCGGCTTGTTGGGCCAATCGTAGATGCTCGTCGAGCGCTTCGGCGGGAGTCTTCCAGCCGAGAGTCTTGCGGGGCCTGGTGTTCAGGGCGTGGG
>JACRAB010000338.1 GCA_016213575.1 Actinomycetota bacterium | reverse complement strand
GGAACAAAGGTTAGTGGCAACTTACCGTTCGTGGCGGCTGACCAAGATGACGGCCTGTGGGACGCGCTCGGAGACCGCACTCGTCGCGCGATCGTCGAGTGCCTGGCCGACGGTCCGCGGGCTGTCGGTGAGCTGGCCGCCGTCCTGCCGGTCAGCCGACCCGCTGTCTCGCAGCACCTCAAGGTCCTCAAGGACGCCGGCCTTGTCAGCGAGCGTGCGGACGGCACCCGGCGGATCTACCGGCTCGAGCCCGCGGCCGTGGCCGCGCTGAGGGACCAGCTCGACACCTACTGGCGCCGCGCCCTGTCCGGGTACACGGACGCCGTCCGAACCGTCGACGCTGCAGTCGACCCTGCCGGCGCGACGAACGAGCAGACCGCGACGGACGAACAGACCGAGGAGAACCGATGACCCAGACCGAGTCCACGGTGGTGGCACGCCATGTCGTCGTGGACGCCCCGGTCGCCACGGCGTTCGAGGTGTTCACCGCGCGGTTCGGGGACTTCAAGCCGCGCGAGCACAACATGCTGCAGTCACCGATCGCGCAGACCGTTTTCGAGCCCCGGGTCGGCGGCCACATCTACGACCGGGCCGAGGACGGCAGCGAGTGCCGGTGGGCGCGGATCCTGGCGTTCGAGCCGCCGGACCGGGTGGTGTTCAGCTGGGACATCGGCCCGACATGGCAGGTCGAGACCGACCACGACCTCGCCAGCGAGGTCGAGGTCCGGTTCGTCGCCGAGACCGCGGACCGGACCCGGGTCGAGCTCGAGCACCGCAACATCGACCGGCACGGCCCCGGCTGGCAGTCTGTCCGCGACGGCGTCGACGACCCTGAAGGCTGGCCGCTCTACCTGGACCGCTACGCCGCCCTCCTCGCGCCGGCCGAGAAGTCCTGATGTCCGGCGCCACCGCCGTCACCGCTGTCACCGCCACCGTGGAGATCGACCGCAGCGCACAGGAGGTGTTCGCCTACGCCACCGACCCGACCCGGTTCCACGAGTGGCAGACCGGCGTCGTCGACGGCCACCTCGACGACCCCGACGCACCCGGGGTCGGGACTCTGTGCCACACGACGCGTCGGATCGGGTTCGCCGACAGGGCATCCACCTCGGCGCTCACGCACATCGACGCACCGCGGTCGTGGGGAGTGCGAGGCCTCGACGGGCCGATCCGCGCGATCGTCGACCTCACGGTCACCCCGCTCGGCGCGACCCGCTCCCGGCTGAGCATCACCGTCGACTTCGAGGGCCACGGGATCGGCAAGGTCCTCGTCCCGCTCGCCGTCCGGCCCGCGGCGCGCAAGGAGATGCCCGCCAACCTCAAGGCTCTGAGGCAGCGACTCGAGCAGCCCTAGCCCTGCCCTAGCCCGGGCCGCTCGTGACACCAAGCTGATCGGTGCGGTGGTCCAGGCCGCGCGAGGCGGCGGCCGTCGAAGACTCCCGCGAGCTCCTCGAGTGCACCTATCCCGCAGCAGCAGACCTCTGAACCGCGATCACGTGCCGCAACACCCGTCCGGTTACGTCCGGCCGAGGCGCCGGTCGTCCATAGTGGCGACATCGCCACGCCGGGTTCGTCCAGCAGGAGGCAGGACCGGGCAGCGACCGCGCCGCTGCGCGCTCGACCGCTGACTTCTGCGCAGGTCGTGCTGCGCGCTTCAGCCAGCAGACTCCGGAGGGCCCCATGACCCAGGTCTCCACCACGGCAACCAGCGGCAGTGGCGGCAGTGGCGGCAGCGACGGCCTTCTCGCCGCCGAGACGTCCACCGCCGAGGTCCACGACGCCGAGCTGCCTGCCGGCGAGCTTCCTGTCGGCGAGGTGTCGGCCTCCGAGCGCACGCTCCGTGCAGCCTTGGACGTCAGCCCCGACGGGTTCGCGGTCCACCTGGTGCACCGCGACGGCCAGGGCCGCGCCGACGGCTTCTCCCTGGAGTCCATCAACACCGCCGGTGCGGCTCCGCACAGCGCCGGCGCGGTTGACCTGATCGGACGTGACCTGACCGAACTGCTGCCAGACGCGGAAGGCACCGGAATCCCCGAAGCGTTCCGGCGGGCCGCCGACACCGGCATCGTGCAGAAGCTGCGCACCTCCTACGACAGCGACGACTGGTCCGGAACCATGGACCTGCTCGTCGCCCGGGTCGACGCCCACCGGATCGTCGCCACCTGGCGCGACGTCACCGACCAGGTCCGCTCCGAACAAGTCCTCGTCGACGCGTACACCCGGGCCCAGGCCGCATGGGACTGCCTCTACGGCGTCCTGGACGCCGTCGAGGACACCGTCCTGCTCCTCGACGTAGAGGCCGTGGAGCCCGTCGCGACCGACGGCACCACCACCGTGCGACGAGCGCGAACCGTGGTGAAGTACCTGAACGCTGCGGCCGCCGGTGCCCGGGACCGAGGCATCCTCGTCGGCCGCGACCTCGGCGACGTCAGACCGGACCTCGAGACCGACCACGTCCTCGATCTGGTCCGGGCTGCCGCCACCGACCGACCCGGCTGCGTGCGGCAGCTCGTCCTCAGCAGCGCCGACGGAACGGTCCTCGGCTCCTTCGCCGCCTCCCTGGCCCCCACCGCAGCACCCGCAGCTCACGCGGTGCCCACCGACAACGGCACCGTGCCTGTACGCCGCGGGGTCGTGCTCGTCGCGAAGCAGACACCGTCGTGAGCCCGTCACGGGGGGCTCCGCGCGTCGCGCGGTAGTCGTCACTAGTGTCGTTCGCCGTTAATTCCTGGGATAAGTCCTAGACTGGGGCTGTGGCGAGGACTGGGCGGCCGAAGGCCGAGCTGACGTTGACCGATGCCGAGCGGGAGCAGTTGGTCCGGTGGTCTCGGCGGGCGAAGTCGTCGCAGGCGTTGGCGTTGCGGTCTCGGATCGTGCTGGCCTGCGCGGATGGTCTGTCGAACAAGGAGGTCGCAGCTCAGCAGCGGGTCACGCAGACGACGGTCGGTAAGTGGCGCAGCCGGTTCGTCGCGGATCGTCTGGACGGGTTGAGTGACGAGCCTCGCCCGGGGCGCCCGCCGACGGTGTCGCTCGACCAGGTCGAGGACGTGATCGTGGCGACGCTGGAGTCGACGCCGGCGAACGCGACGCACTGGTCCCGGTCGAAGATGGCCGAGCGGTCCGGGTTGAGCTCCTCGACGATCGGGCGGATCTGGAAGGCGTTCGACCTCAAGCCCCACCAGACCGACGGGTTCAAGCTGTCCACGACCCGCTGTTCGTGGAAAAGGTCTTCGACGTCGTCGGCCTGTACCTGAACCCGCCCGAACGTGCGGTCGTCCTGTGCGTCGACGAGAAGTCCCAGGTGCAGGCACTGGCCCGTTCCCAGCCGGCGTTCCCGATGATGCCCGGCATGCCGGAGAAGCGGACCCACGACTACGTCCGGCACGGCACGACCACCCTGTTCGCCGCGTTCAACGTCGCCGACGGCACCGTCATCACCTCGACACATCGGCGGCACCGGGCGGTCGAGTTCAAGAAGTTCCTCGCCAAGATCGACGCGCAGGTCCCGGCGGACCTGGCCGTGCACGTGGTCTGCGACAACTACGGCACCCACAAGCACCCCACCATCAAGGCCTGGCTGGCCGCGCACCCCAGGTTCACGATGCACTTCACCCCGACGTACTCCTCGTGGCTGAACCAGGTCGAACGCTGGTTCGCCTACGTCACAGGCGATCTGCTCCAACGCAGCGACCACCGCAGCATCCAGGCCCTCGAAGCCGATCTGCGCGCCTGGGCCAAGGCCTGGAACCACGACCCGAAGCCCTTCATCTGGACCAAGACCGCCGAAGACATCCTCGACTCACTCGGACGACTTATCGCACGGATCAAGGGCGAAGGACACTAGCGAACCGATGCCTGTGTGACGGCCGGCCGCCGAACGCGCGCACGGACGACGGCCGCGCCCTCGATCTTGACGAGCAGTCGGGTGGCCGCGGCCTCGCGAGGCCACTGGCTGACGGCGCATCTGTCGATGCGCCGTCGTCGACATCCCCGGTACGCACCGCGCAGGCCTTACGGAGTCCTTACCGGTGGGCGGGTCGACTTCCGGACCGGGCCCTGCATCGTGTCCTCTGTCCGGCAGTGGTGCGCACCGCGCGCCCACAACGCCGCCGAGGAGCAGACATGGTCGGGCACGGCAGCCATGACGTCTGAGGCGGTGCGGGGGCGGGTGGGTGGGCTACCCGGCCCGCGGTGGACGCGTGGTCCCGTGCGGCGGGTTCTGGTGTTCGGGAGTGTGGCGAGCTCGACCGACACCCTGACTGACGGGTCGGCCGTGACCGAGGTCGGCCCCGATGACGCAACGACCGTCCAGCTCGAGCACCGGTACGACGCGGGGGTGATCTCTGCCCGGGTGTGGGACTCGTCGTCCGTCGAGCGGCGTCGCGCCCTCGTGCACAACCTGGCCGCCCACCTGCGTCCCGGTGGTCTCGCGGTGATCGGCGCCGCCTCCACGTGCGACGCCGAGGTCGCGCAGACGGCGGGGCACGCCCGGGCGTGCGGCTTGGAACCGCTGCCGGGCAACGGTTCCCGGGCGTTCCGCCGAACCGAGCGGGTGACCGTTCACGACCTGCTCGCCGACGCCCGATCACGGCTGGTGCGACTGAGGCCCGCCGAGCTGGCGACGCGGCTGCGCATCGATCCCGGCTGCCTCGTCCTCGACACCCGGACCAGCAGCGACCGGGCAGGGTTCGGGACGATCCCCGGGTCCCGCCACGTGCCGCGGAGCACCCTCGAGTGGCGGGTCGATCCCTTCTCGGGCTACTCCGACGAGGGGTTCCACGATGAGGGATTCCCTGACGCCGGGCGCTGTCTTGTGGTGGTGTGCAACGACGGCTACAGCTCCAGCCTGGCCGCGGACTCCCTGCAGCGGCTGGGTTTCCGCAACGCCACCGACCTGATCGGTGGCTTCAGGGCCTGGCGGGCCGCCGGGCTGCCGGTGGTGCCGCCGTCCGACGACCGGTCGGGCGCGCCGTGCGTGTCGCCCGGGGCTCGCCGGGCGTAAGACTTTGGTTAGGTGTCACACCGCGGGTCGCGGGGACCCGTCTCGCTAATGTCGGTGGCATGCGCATTCTGGTCACCGGGGGCAGCGGCTTCGTCGGCGGGTGGGTGCTGGAAGCAGCGCGCGAGCGCGGTCACGACGTCCGATCGATCGACCTCGCGTCCGAGAGCCCGGTGGACGTTGTCGATGTCCGGGATTTCGGTGCCGTCTCGGCGGCGATGGTCGGGGTCGACGTCGTCGTGCACCTCGCGGCCAAGGTCGGACTCGAGCAGGCCTTCACCGATGCGCCGGAGTACGTCTCGCACAACGACCTCGGCACGGCTGTCGTGCTGTCCGCGGCATCGCAGGCCGGAGTTTCCCGTGTCGTCCTGGCGAGCTCGATGGTGGTGTACGGCGAAGGGCTCGGTGAGTGTGCGGCGCACGGCCCGGTGCGCCCTGGGCCGCGGCGGCGGTCGGACCTGGACGCGGGTGACTTCGAACCACCGTGCCCGCTGTGCGGGAGCCGGTTGCTGCCCGCCCTCGTCGGGGAAGATGTCTCGCTCGACCCGCGCAACGTGTACGCGAGCACCAAGGTGACCCAGGAGCACCTGCTCTCGGCCTGGGCCCGGCAGACCGGCGGTACGGGCGCGGCGATGCGTTTCCACAACGTCTTCGGTCCGGGTGCTCCCCGGGACAACGCGTACTCCGGGGTGGCGTCGATCTTCCTGAGCGACGTGCTGGCAGCGCGCCCGCCGCAGGTCACCGAGGACGGCGGCCAGCGGCGGGACCTGGTCCACGTCCGGGACGTCGCCCGCGCCTGCATCGCAGCACTGGAACCGCCCGCCGAACCGGTCCCGGGGACCGTGCGCGCCTACAACGTCGCCAGCGGAGTTCCCCGCACCGTGCTGGAGCTCGCCACAGCGCTCGCCGAGGTCGGCCGAGGGCCTGCGCCGGTGGTGACCGGCACGGCCCGGCTCGGCGACGTCCGGCACATCACCGCCTCCCACGCCCGCGCCCGCGACGAGCTCGGCTGGACGGCACAGGAGGACTTCCGTGGCTCGCTGGCCGAGCTCTTCGAGGCATCCGGGGCACATCGGTCCTCGGTCCCGGAACCGGTGTAGCCGATGCCGGCCGAAGTCGACGTCGTGCTCCCCTGTCTCGACGAGTCGCGGGCGCTGCCCACCGTCCTTTCACGTCTGCCGGACGGCGTGCGGGCCATCGTCGTGGACAACGGTTCCCGTGACGGGTCCGCAGACGTGGCCCGCTCTTTCGGCGCCACCGTTGTCCTCGAGGCCCGCCGAGGCTACGGGGCGGCCTGTCATCGTGGCCTGGAGGCGGCGACCGCCCCGGTGGTGGCCTTCTGCGACGCCGATGCCTCGATGGATCTCGCCGACCTGACCCGGGTGTACCGCCAGGTGCTGGCAGGCGAGGCAGACCTCGTGCTGGGGCGACGGCGGGCAGCACGCGGCGCCTGGCCCTGGCACGCGCGCCTGTCGAACGCGGCCCTGGCGCTCCCGGTCAGCGCGGTGGCCCGCCACCGCTTGCACGACCTGGGCCCGATGCGGGCGGGTCGGCGCATCGACCTGCTCGGGCTGGGTGTCGAGGACCGACGTTCGGGGTACCCGTTGGAGACCGTGCTCCGGGCCGCTCGAGCGGGGTGGCGGGTCCGCGAGGTGGATGTGCCGTACAGCCCGAGGGTGGGCCGCTCCAAGGTGACAGGGACCGTGCGGGGCACCTTCCAGGCGGTCGGCGACATGACGCGGGTGCTGCTCGCCGAGGGCCGGGGCAGGTGACCGTCGCGTCGTCCGGCACCGCTGACCTGACGCTCGTCGTGATCGCCCAGTCGCCGGGGCCGGGACGGGTCAAGACCCGGTTGACCCCCGCGATCACCCCGGACCAGGCCGCGGACCAGG
>JACRAB010000315.1 GCA_016213575.1 Actinomycetota bacterium | reverse complement strand
GAACATCCGCCGCAGGTGGTGCTCCGAGGTGGCCGCCGCCCGCGCGAGCGCGGCGACGTCGGGGTCCTGCTCCGGGTGCGCCGCGAGCCGCCGCTCGAGCTCGTCGAGCGCGGCGTTGAGCCGGTCGGGCATCGTGGCCCCCTTCCTGATGCCTCGACGCTAGGCCAGGGGAGCGGACGGCGGCCCGACCGTGCAGGTGCGGCTCCCGTCGGGTGCCCCGCCGTCGTCCGGGGCAGGCCGGGTCAGGCAGGACGGGTCAGGCAGGACGGGTCAGGCAGGACGGGTCAGGGCACGTCCGCCCGCAGCCGCGCGACGAGGTCGGTGACGACGGCCCGCAGGTCGCCGTCGTGCGCCGCGGCGACCGCACGCTGCCGGCTGTAGGACGCGCCCTCGGCGACGAGCGCGGCGACGTCCTCCAGCTCGGCGGTGCAGCCGAGCCGGCGGGCGACCGGGGCGAGCCGCTCGACGAGGTCGAGGACGTCGTCCGTGACGAGCCGCTCGGCGCCCTTGGCGTCGGTGACGACGATCGCCTCGGTGCCGTAGCGGGCCGCCCGCCACTTGTTCTCCTGCACGTGCCACGGCGGCAGCGGCGCCGGCAGCGTGCCCTGGCGCCACAGGTCGCAGGCCTCGACGACGAGGCAGTGCGTCAGCGCGGCGATCGCGGTCACCTCACGCAGGGTCGGGACGCCGTCCGCGACCCGGACCTCGAGCGTGCCGAGGTGCGGTGCCGGCCGCAGGTCCCAGCGCAGCTCCCCGAGCTCGTCGATGACCCCCGTGGTGAACACGTCGTCGAGGTAGGCCTCGTACTGCTCCCACGTCGCGAACTGGAACGGCAGCCCGGCCGTCGGCAGCTGCTGGAACATCAGGGCCCGGTTGCTCGCGTAACCGGTGTCGATGCCTGCCCAGAACGGGGACGAGGCCGACAGCGCCTGCAGGTGCGGGTGGTAGGCGAGCATCGCCGACAGCACCGGCAGGACGGCGTCCCGGTGCGGCATGCCGACGTGCACGTGGACGCCGTAGATGAGCATCTGCCGGCCCCACCACTGGGTCCGGTCGATGAGGGTGGCGTAGCGCGGGCCCTCGGCGACCCGCTGGTCCTGCCAGGCGGCGAAGGGGTGCGTCCCGGCGCTGAAGAGCTCGACCCCGAGGCCGTCGGTGACCCCGCGGACCTCGGCGAGGCTGCCCGCGAGGTCGGCCCGGGCCTCGGCGGCGTTCGCGCAGATCCCCGTGACGAGCTCGACCGTGTTGAGCAGGAGCTCCTGCTTGATCCGCGGGTGGCCGGGGCTGCCGTCGGGGCCGGGCAGCGCCGCGAGCACGGTGTCGGCGAGCTGGACGAGGTCGCCCGTCCCGGCGTCGACGAGGCCGAGCTCCCACTCGACGCCGAGGGTCGGGGCGGGGGACGGGGTGAAGTCGACGTGCACCACGGCAAGATCCTTCCTGACTCGCTCGGTCCAGTTTGGCAGGTCCCCGGTGAGGTCCCCCGGACGGCCCACACGGGCCCCGCCCCGACCCGTTCGGCCCCGTACGACGATGGCCCCGGGATGAACACGGTGAACGAACGGTGAACACAAGTCGAAAAGGGACTCTCGCCTCTTCTTACGGGCACACAACTGCGGGATAACGATGACGAACGTTGTGCGCCGCCGGGCTTCACCCTGCTCGTCACCGCTTCGCCCTCCCTGCCTCGCCGCCCCTACCCGGAGGTTCCGGTGGACCTGGTCCTGCTCAGCGTCATCGCTGTCGTCGCCCTCGCCCTGCTCTTCGACTTCTCCAACGGCTTCCACGACGCGGCCAACTCGATCGCCACCGTCGTGGCCACGAAGGTCATGTCCGCGCGGATGGCCGTCTGGTTCTCCGCGTTCTTCAACTTCGCCGCCTTCTTCTTCGTCGGCACCGCCGTGGCCAACACGGTCGCCAAGGTCGTCAAGCCGGGGATGGAAGGGGTCGGGGTCGTCTTCGCCGCCCTGATCGCCGCCATCGCCTGGAACTACGCGACCTGGTTCGTCGGCATGCCGTCCTCCTCGAGCCACGCGATCATCGGCGGCCTCATCGGCGCCGGCCTCGCGGCCGGGGGCACGGACGCGGTCGACTGGAGCAACGTCAAGAAGGTCGCCTTCGCGATCGTCCTGTCGCCGGCCGTCGCGCTCAGCGTCGCCGTCCTCGCCACCGGGCTCGTCATCCTGCTGCAGAAGGCGACCGGCTGGGGGGACGACGCCAAGCCGTTCAAGGGTCTCCAGCTCGTCTCCGCGGCGGCGGTGTCCTTCGGGCACGGCGCGAACGACGCCCAGAAGACCATGGGTGTCATCGCGACGCTCCTCGTCGGCGCCGGCTACCTGTCGACCGACGACCCGGCGAACATCTCGGTCCCGACCTGGGTCGCTCTCCTCGCCTACGGCGCGATCGCGGCCGGCACGGTCTGGGGCGGCTGGCGGATCGTCCACACCATGGGCATGAAGATCACCAACCTCAACGCCCGCACCGGCGTCGCGGCCAACATCGGCGCCACGACGGCGATCTTCGGTGCCACCCAGCTCGGCATCCCGATCTCGACGACGCACGCGGCCGCCTCGTCGGTCGTCGGTGCCGGTATCGGCGGCCGGCGCGGGGTCAACTGGCGGGTCATCGGCGAGATGGTCGTCGCGTGGATCGTCACGCTTCCGTCCACGGCCGCGATCGCGTGGCTCGCCTTCGAGCTGACGAAGCTGCCCTCGCCGGTCAACGTCATCGTCGTCGGCGCCGTCGTCCTCGGCTTCGGCAGCTGGATCGTCTGGGCGATGCGTCACAGCATGGGTCACAAGGAGATCGAGGCCGAGCTCGCGACGACGGCAGGTTCGGTCCTCGAGCCGGAGAAGGCCGCCGCCTGACGGTCGCTGCTTCCGGCGGCGGCGCGTCCCGCCGTCAGGACGTCCTGGTCCCGGGTGCCCTTCGGGGTGCCCGGGATCCGGCGTTCCCGGGCGGGCCAGGACGCCCGGCGTAGCGTGCAGAACCGACCGCAGGAGCCCGACGCGCCCGGACGCGCGCCTCCCACCCGCGTCGGCGAGGATGCCCCGATGACGCCCACACCTGCCGCGTCCCGACCTGCCCGCCCGGCCCCCGGGGACGTCTGCCTGCAGGGCGGCGCCGAGCTGAGGCCCGGCTGCGAGGCGATGGACGCCGCCATGCTCTGGGCGCACGGGCCCGGGCTCGGGCCGGAAGGTCTCGCCCGCCGGGTCGTCGTCGTGCCGTTCGCCGGCCGTCCCGGCCGGGAGCGTGCGGTCGCCGGGGCGAACGCCGACGGCTGGTACCGGCGGCTCGGTGCCCGCGACGTCGACGTCGTCCTCGACGAGGGTCCCGCGTTCGGTGACCTGCTCGCGGGCCTCGCCGGGCCGGACGACGGCACGGACGGCACCCCGGGCGGGCCGCCGGTCCGGCCGCCGCGCGGCGGTGACCTCCTCGTGCTCCCCGGCGGGTCGCCGTCCCGGCTGCTCGGGGCCCTGACGCCGCACCGGGACGCCCTCGCGGCCGCGCTGGCCCGCGGCGTCGCCGTGAGCGGGGCGAGCGCGGGCGCGATGGTGCTCTGCCGGTGGACGGTGCTGCCCGAAGGCGGCCGGCCTCGCGTCGTCGACGGCCTCGGGCTGGTGCCGGTCGACCTGGTCCTGGTGCACTTCTCCGGCGGCAGCGGGTGGCTGGACGTCGCGCGCGGCGTGCTGCCGCCCGACCCGGTCGTGCTCGGGCTGCCCGAACGGTCCGGTGCGGTGCTGCGTCCTGGCGGGACCGTCGAGGCCGCCGGGGTCGCGCGCTTCACCCGCCTCGCGGTCTGAGCGACAGTTCGGCGCAGGCCGAAGTGTGCCCGGGCTACCGTGGCGCGATGGCGGACGACGCGACCCCGGGCCCCGCGGACCTCTCGGTCCCGGCGCGGGCGATGGCCGAGCCGGCCCGGGCACGGATGCTCGACGCGCTCGTCGACGGCCGGGCCTGGACGGCCTCCGAGCTCGCCCGGGCGGCGGGGGTCGCCGCGTCGACGGCGAGCGGGCACCTCAAGGTGCTCACCGACCACGGGCTCGTCACCGCGACGGCGTCCGGGCGGCACCGGTACTTCGCGCTCGCGGGGCCGGACGTCGCGCGAGCCGTCGAGGCGCTCCAGGCGATCGCGCCGAGGCTGCCCGTGCGATCCCTTCGCCAGCAACGGGTCTCGGCCGACCTGCGGGCCGGGCGCACCTGCTACGACCACCTGGCCGGTGACCTCGGGCTGCGCGTCACCGACCTGCTCGTGCACGCCGGCTGCCTGGCCGCCCCCGAGACGGGGCGCGAGGTGCCGCTCGCCGAGCCGCTGCCCGCGCACCCCGTCGTCGAGCGGTTCTCGATCGCGGCCGTCCCGACCGGCGGCCGCCGGGCGGTGG
>JACRAB010000333.1 GCA_016213575.1 Actinomycetota bacterium | reverse complement strand
CCCGGTCGACCGGCCGCCGCTCGCCGCACCCTGACGCCCCCGCCCCCCGCCGACCCGGCCGGCGGTCCGCCGGCCGGGTCGTCGGCGTCCGGGGCTGTCGCCGCAGGCCCGGCCGGTCTACCGTGATCTTTCTCGCCGGAGGCAGCGCAGGGGGCGGTCATGCCGTTCAAGGAGCACCAGGTCGGCAAGGGCACGATCGCCTACCGGGGCGAGGACCCGGACTACTGGTGGCGCAAGTCCGCGCTGTGGCGGCCCCGGCGCAACGCCGTCACCGTGGCGCTCGCCGTCCTCGGGCTGGTCCTGCTCGGCTATGCCGCGAGCCCGCTCGCGCAGCACCACCAGCAGGTGAAGGTGCTCACCCGGACGGCGGTGACCCCGCTCGACCCGGGCAACGACCCCTACGGGCCGCACGCCATCCTCGAGGTCCGGATCCTCCACGAGGGCGCGACCGCGCCGCGCGAGGTCATCGCCGGTACGGAGGTCCTCACGGACGACGCGTACCGACCCGGCGCGGTCGTCACGGTGACGACCGGCGGGGCGGGCGACACCATTCTCGGCGCCGACGACGTGCTGTGGCCGTGGATCTTCGGCGGTCTGCTGCTGGCCATCGCTCTCGGCCGGGCCGTCTGGGACCGGGCGACCGCGGACCGGCTGCACTACTTCCGCTGAGGACGCCGCCGCCCCGCCCGGCCTACCGCGACGTACTCGGGCCCGGTCGTCCCGTGCCGGACCCCGCGGAGGCCTGACCCTCGCCGGGGCACGAGGCCGCCGACGCGAGCCCCCGGACGTCATCGAAGGCGGCCGGGCGGCCGAGCAGGTACCCCCGGCCGCCGACGCAGCCCGCGTCGAGGACCACCCGGGCCTGGTCCCGGGTCTCGATCCCCTCGGCGACCACGTCGACGCCGAGAGCCTGGGCGAGCGCGACGACGGCGGCCAGGAGAGCGCCTCTCGAGCTCTCCGGGTTCTCGACGAAGAGCCGGTCGATCTTGATGATGTCGATCGGCAGCGAGCCGATGCGGCCGAGGGACGAGTAGCCGGTGCCGAAGTCGTCGATGGCGATGCGGACCCCGCCCTCCCTCAGCCGCCGCAGCGCAGCCACCGCGACCGGCTGGTCGTCGCCGAGGATCGACTCGGTGACCTCCAGGACCAGCCGCTCGGGGGCCAGGCCGGCCGACTCGAGAAGCCCGAGGACGCCGTCCGCGTAGCCCGGGCTCCGCAGGTCGGCACCCGTGACGTTGACGCCGAGCCGGAGCATCCCGGCGGACGGCCCCGCGGTGGCCGCGAGCGTCCGGACGGCCGTCGTGAGCGCGAACCGGTCGAGGTCGCCGATGGTGCCGGTGACCTCGGCGACGGGGATGAAGTCGCCCGGCGGCACCGGTCCCCGCACCGGGTGCGCCCAGCGCAGCAGAGCCTCGCAGCCGACGACCTCGCCGGTGTCCAGGCGCACGATCGGCTGGTAGTGCAGGAAGAACTCGCCCTCGGCGAGCCCGCGGCGGATGTCCAGGCCGAGGGTCTGCGTCCAGGCGTCCGGGTCGACGCAGTTCTTGCCGGCCAGCTTGGCCCGGTGCAGCGAGGCGCCGGCCCTCGTCGTCAGGAGCGCGAGGGTGTCGCCGGCGCAGTACCGGCCGATCCCGGCGGTGACGGTCCCCGGGTACGGAAGGTCCGACCTGAGCCGGTCGACCGCCGCGACGGCGTCGTCCGAGGCGGCCTCCGGGATCACGAGCGCGAAGCGGCCGCGTTCCAGGTCGTAGAGCCCGGCCCCGGCGGGGAGCCGCTCCTGCCAGGTCCGGACGCAGGCCCGGACCACCCGGTCGGTGGCGCTGCGGCCCAGCTCCTTGTCGACGCGCTTGAGGTCGTCGAGGTCGAGCAGGCTCAGGACGGTGCCCTGCGCCCGGTCGGGCCGGCCCAGGAGGTCGTCCAGGGCACGCTCGAACACGTGCCGGTTGGGCAGCCCCGTCATGGCTCCGGTCTCGAGCCGCCGGACCGCCCGGGCCGCCCAGACCGTGCTCCAGCCGAGTGCCGCGACCGCGGCACAGCCCGCGGCGACCGAGGTGACGGGGACGAGCCCGTCGATCCCGAGGACGACGAGGGAGCAGACGACGGCGGCGACCCCGGCGAGCACGGCGCCGGGCAGGCGCCAGCCGGCCGCGGCCGCCCGGCCCGGCGCGTCGCTCGGCCGTTCGGCACCGGCGGTCACCCCCGGGGTATCGGCGTACGTCACTTCGGCCTGAACCTCGTCCCTGGGCCCGGCGCGGACGCGTGGCAGTGCCCCGCCTCCGTGGTGATCGCCACGCTACTCCGCCCCCGGCGGCCGCTGCGGCCCGAACGACGGGCGGGACCAGGGCGACGTCCGGTGCAGTGCCTGACTGCGGGTAGTTTGGAGGTCATGGCGGAATTCATCTTCACCATGACGAAGGCGCGCAAGGCGCTCGGTGACAAGGTCATCCTCGACGACGTCTCGATGTCGTTCTACCCGTCCGCCAAGATCGGCATGGTCGGCCCCAACGGTGCGGGCAAGTCGACCATCCTCAAGATCATGGCCGGCCTCGACCAGCCCTCGAACGGTGAGGCCCGGCTGACGCCCGGGTACTCGGTCGGCATCCTCCAGCAGGAGCCTCCGCTCACCGAGGACAAGGACGTCCTGGGCAACGTCCAGGAGGGCCTCGGCGAGATCAAGGTCAAGCTCGACCGGTACAACGAGATCGCCGAGAAGATGGCGGTCGACTACTCCGACGAGCTCATGGAGGAGATGGGCCGGCTCCAGGAGGACATCGACCACGCCGACGCGTGGGACCTCGACGCCCAGCTCGAGCAGGCGATGGACGCCCTGCGCTGCCCGCCGCCGGACGCCGACGTCACCGTCCTGTCCGGTGGTGAGCGCCGCCGGGTCGCGCTGTGCAAGCTGCTGCTGAGCAAGCCGGACCTGCTCCTCCTCGACGAGCCGACGAACCACCTCGACGCCGAGAGCGTGCTCTGGCTCGAGCAGCACCTCGCCGGCTACGCGGGCGCCGTCATCGCCGTCACCCACGACCGGTACTTCCTCGACAACGTCGCGCAGTGGATCGCCGAGGTCGACCGCGGCCGGCTCTACCCGTACGAGGGCAACTACTCGACGTACCTGGAGAAGAAGCAGGAGCGCCTGCAGGTCCAGGGCCGCAAGGACGTCAAGCTCGCCAAGCGCCTCAAGGAGGAGCTCGAGTGGGTGCGGCAGAACGCCAAGGGCCGCCAGACGAAGAGCAAGTCCCGTCTCGCCCGCTACGAGGAGATGGCCGCCGAGGCCGAGCGCACCCGCAAGCTCGACTTCGACGAGATCCAGATCCCGCCGGGCCCGCGGCTCGGCAGCCAGGTCATCGAGGCGAAGGGGCTCACGAAGGGCTTCGGCGACCGGGTCCTCATCGAGAACCTCTCGTTCTCGTTGCCCCGCAACGGCATCGTCGGCGTCATCGGCCCGAACGGCGTCGGCAAGACCACCCTGTTCAAGACGATCGTCGGCCTCGAGCCGATCGACTCCGGTGACCTCAAGGTCGGCGAGACGGTGAAGATCGCCTACGTCGACCAGGGCCGCACGTCGCTCGACCCGAAGAAGAACGTCTGGGAGACCGTCTCCGACGGCCTCGACTACATCAAGGTCGGCCAGGTCGAGATGCCCTCGCGGGCGTACATCTCGGCGTTCGGCTTCAAGGGCCCGGACCAGCAGAAGCCGGCCGGTGTCCTGTCCGGCGGCGAGCGCAACCGGCTCAACCTGGCCCTGACGCTCAAGCTCGGCGGCAACCTGCTGCTGCTCGACGAGCCGACGAACGACCTGGACGTCGAGACGCTCGGCTCGCTCGAGAACGCGCTGCTCGAGTTCCCCGGCTGCGCCGTGGTCGTCTCCCACGACCGGTGGTTCCTCGACCGGGTCGCGACGCACATCCTCGCCTACGAGGGCGACGACGAGAACCCCGCACGGTGGTTCTGGTTCGAGGGCAACTTCGCCTCGTACGAGGAGAACAAGGTCGAGCGGCTCGGCGCCGACGCGGCCCGCCCGCACCGGGTGACGTACCGCAAGCTCACGCGCGACTGACCTGCCGCAGGAGCCCCCGGCGTCGCCGGGGGCTCCTGCGTGCCGGCCCCGGTCCGGACGACCGGTTCGTCCCGCATCGTGGGCGGACGCCGTGAATCGATGCATCCGCCGTTGGTGATCTCCATACTGGCGTGCGTGCATGATCCAGAACCCGGTGCCGTGCCGGCCCCGGCCCCCCGCGGGGCAGCCGTCGCCGGGTCGTGCCGCCGCAGGACCGGTGCCGTGCTGGGCGCCCTCGGCGCCGCAGGCGTCCTCGCCGGCGTGCTCCTGGACCCGGCCGGCACGGACGCCGGGCAGCCGGTCACGGGCTACCTCGTCGGGGCCGTCGTCGCCCTGGCCTCCGGGCTCGTCGTGCTCCTCGCACCACGCCTCGGGCTGACCCTGCGGCCGGCGGCGCACATCCCGCCGGTCCGCGTCGTCGGCACGCTCATGGTCGTCCGCGGCGCCTCCTGGGTGCTCCTCGCGGGCTCCGCGCTCGACGGCCGGGTCGGCGTCCCGGAGCCCGGGGACGCCGTCAACCCGGTGACCGGCTTCCTCGCGATCGGTGCCGCCCTCGTCGCGGCCCGGGGGATGCGGCCCCACCGGTCCCGGCTGCTCGTGCTCCAGATTCTCATGACGACCTCGACGACGCTCCTCGCGCTCTGGGCGGTCGCGTTCAGCAGGGCGCCGGACGACGTGCCCGCGGCGGACGTCGCGTGGTGCCTGGCGCTCGTGGCCGTCTTCGTCGTCCAGCTCGTCACGGCCATCCTCGTCGTCGGCGCCGACGGCGTGGTCCGGACGAGCCCGACGACGGTCGCTCTCGTGCTCATCACGGTCGGCGACGTGACCGGCCTCCTCACGGTGCTCTCGGCGCCGCGGCACGTCCCCGCCGTCGCCCTCGCGTGCTGGTGCGTCGGCTGGCCGCTGCTCGCGTGGCGCGTCCTCACCGTGCGGACCGGTCCCGCGCCCGTCCCGACCCACCTGCGCCGGCTGCGCCGCCAGGCCGCCACGTCGACGATCGTCCTCGCGGTCGCCGGCCTCGGCGTCCTCACCGCGATCCTCACCTGGGCCACGGGGCTGGCGCCGGCCCCGAAGGGTGCCGTCGCAGGCACGCTCATGCTCCTGTCGCTCGGGTCCTTCGCGCTCCACGAGGCGGTCGTCGGGTCGGACCGGCTCCAGCTCACCGAGGACCTCGCGGAGCAGGCGCTGCGCGACCCCTGGACCGGTCTGGCCAACCGGCGGGGCCTGTCCGAACGCATCCGGCTGGTCCCGGCCGGCTCCGAGTGGGCCGTGCTGGCCCTCGACCTCGACGGGTTCAAGGCCGTCAACGACGTCCACGGCCACAGCCGGGGTGACACCGTGCTCGCCGAGGTGGCCCAGGTGCTGCGGGCGCACGCACCGCCCGGCGCGCTCACCGCCCGCACCGGCGGGGACGAGTTCGCCATGCTCGTGCCCGGGGACGTCGAGCACGGCCGGCAGATCGGCACCGCCGTCGTCGCCGCGGTGCCGCAGGCGCTCGGACCGCTCGCGCTCGCCGTGCCGATCACCGTGAGCGTCGGCGTCGGGCGGCTGGGACCGGGCGACCCGGCGGCGCCCGCGCCTGCGGGCAGCGACCCGCTCACCTCGCTCGTCGAGGCGTCCGCGGCGCTGCGGTCGGCGAAGGCCGGCGGTCGCAACCGGGTGCAGGT
>JACRAB010000043.1 GCA_016213575.1 Actinomycetota bacterium | reverse complement strand
GCGGGCGACGAGCGGCACGACCGCTCCGGCGCGGTTGTCGAGGGCCGCGAAGAGGGCGGCGAGCTCGGGGTCCCCGGCGGCCCGGGCGGCCTCGAGCTCCGGCGTGAGCCGCTCGAGCAGGAGCGAGGCCCCCGACGCGATGGCGCGCGGGACGACCGAGGCGCCCGGCCGGCGTGCGTCGAGCTCGCTCATCCGCCAGAGCAGGTGCTGCTGGTCCGGGTCGCGGTGCGCGACGGCGGTCCGCACCCGGCGGCGCTCGATCTCGCCGAGCACGTCGGGGGTGTCGGCGCCGTCCTGCTCGACCGGGGCCTCGGCCGGGACCGGGCCCGGGTCGTCCCCGGCCCGGGCGACGAGCGGGCCGTCACCGTCGACGAGGTCGAGGGCGCACCAGTCGGCGAGCGCCGGGACGACGGCCGCGACGACCCGGCGCAGCGCCTCGTCGATGTCGAGGCTCGTCGACAGGTCCTCCCCGACCCGTTCGAGCACGGCGAGCGCCGCGAGCGCGTGCGCGCCGTCGTCGGGTGCGGGCGGAGGCTCTGCGGGCATGACTCTCCATCGCCGGCCCCCGAGGCTGGACGTGCCATCACCTCACGGCAATGACGTTTCGAGCATGAACGATCACACCAGGTGACAGCAAGGACATCCCCGGAGAATCGCCCGAAGGGCCCACCTCGCGCCGACGCCCCCGGACGGTGGTGCGTCCGGGGGCGTCGACCGTGCACCTGATCGTGGCGTCGATCGTGGTGCCGGCGGGTCAGCCCTTGCGCTTGCGGATCTCCGCGTTGACCGCCGGGACGATCTCGTGCAGGTCCCCGATGACGGCGTAGTGCGCCTTGGTCACCATGGGCGCCTCGTCGTCGGTGTTGATCGCGATGATCGTCTTCGCCGACGACATGCCCGCCCAGTGCTGGATCGCGCCGCTGATGCCGCACGCGAGGTACAGGTCCGGCGAGACCCGGCTGCCGGTCTGGCCGACCTGCTCGTGGTGCGGGCGCCAGCCGAGGCTCGTGACGACGCGGGAGACGCCGAGCGCACCGCCGAGCAGTTCGGTGAGCTCGAGCAGGTCGCCGAACTGGTCGGCGCCGCCGACGCCGCGGCCCGCGCCGACGACGACCCGGGACGTCGTGAGCGCCCCGCTCTCGTTGACGACGGGCTCGGAGCGGACGACGCGCGCCACGAGGTCCGCGTCGGTGAGAGCCGGTGCGAACACCGACACGGACGGCGAGGACGGCGCCGCGGCCGGCTCCGGGTCGACGGCGTGCCCGGCCATCGTCACGAGCGCCGGCGCCCCGGCCGTGCCGGCCAGGTGCACCTCCTCGAGCGCCGCGCCGCCCATGACCTGGCGCCGGACGACGAGCGTCCCGGCCGTGGCCGCGTCGGCCGTCACGGCGTTCGCGGCCATCGCCAGGTCGAGGCGGGCCGCGACGTGCGCGAGCACCTCGTTGCCGCGCGGGCTCGCCGCGGCGAGCAGCGTCGTCGCACCGGTGGCCTTCGCCGCGTCGACCGCGGCCGCGGCCCAGGCCGCCGCCGAGTACGTCGCGAGCCGCTCGTCGTCGGCGTGGTGCACGGCCGAGACGCCGTGCGCCGCAAGGCCTTCGAGGGCCACCGCCGGGTGCGGCCCGACGACGAGCGCCTGGACGTCACCGTCACCGGACGCCGCGATCCCGCGGGCGAAGGTGAGGGCCTCCGCGGACAGCAGCTCGACGCCGTCCGCCTGGGTCTCCACGAGGACGAGGATCATCGCCCGACCACCCCGATCTGCTCGAGCACGTCGACGAGGGCCGGCGCGGCGTCCGCGCCCTCGCCGAGGATCTGCACCTGGCTCGGCTGCTCCGGCGGCAGGTGCAGCCGCACCCGCCCGGAGCCGGCCGGTTCGAACCCCGGCGTGACGTTCTCCACCGGGGCCTTCTTCGCCTTGATCCGGCCCGGCAGCGACGGGTAGCGCGGCGTGATGCCGCCCTCCTTGACCGTCAGCACGGCGGGCAGCGGGACGTCGAAGTGCTCGACGCCGTCCGGCCCGTCGCCGAGCGCGGCCACCCGGCCGCCGTCCACGCTGAACGACCGCACCCCGGTGACGACCGGCCAGCCGAGCCGGTACGCCAGCCGGATCCCGACCTGGAAGTCGCCGGTGTCCGCGGCGTCGTTGCCGAGGAGCACGAGGTCGACGGCGTCGTCCGAGCCGGACCGGGCCGCGACGACGTCCGCGACGGCCCGGGCGACGTCCGCCGGCCCGAACGCGTCGCTGTCGGCGACGACGTGCACGGCGCTCTTCACGCCCATGGCGAGGGCGTCGCGGAGCTGCTCGAGGGCGTCCTCGGGCCCGACGGTGAGCACGGCGGCGGTGCCGCCGTGCGCCTCGACGAGCTGGACGGCCGCCTCGACGGCGCACTCCTCGTGCGGGCTCGTCGTGTAGCCGACGTGCCGGGTGTCGACGCCCATCGCGTCGTCGGTGAGCGTCACGGCCGACGACGCGGCCGGGACGCGCTTGATGCAGACGAGGGTGTTCATGCGCTCAGCCCCTGATCCGTGCGTTCTCGGGGTCGAACAGCGGCGTCGCGTCGGTGGCCGCGACGGTCACCGGGTACTGCTCGCCGAGGTACTCGACCTTGTACGAGGCGCCGACCACCGCGTGCGACGGCGGCAGGAACGCCATGAGGACGTGCTTGCCGAGGCTCGGTGCCGAGCCCGCCGACGTCACGTACGTGGGGCGCCCGTGCGCGTCCCGGATGAGGCTGCCGTCGGCGGCGAGGATCGGCTCGCCACCGAGCATGTAGCGCTTCACGCCCGTGGACGACGTGTGGTCGTCGACCGTGAGCGAGCAGAGCACGGTGACCGGCTCGGCGTCCCGCTGCTTGAGGTAGGCCGTCCTGCCGACGAACTCCGCGTCCTTGACCTTGGGCCGCTGCATGCCGACCTCGATGATGTTCCGTTCGGTGTCGAGCTCCGTGCCGTAGGCCCGGTAGCCCTTCTCCAAGCGGCCCGTCGTGCCGTAGACGCCGATGCCGACGGGCACCGCGCCGTGCGGGGCGCCGGCCTCCAGCAGCAGCGACCAGAGCCGGGCGCCGGTCTCGAAGGGCACGTAGAGCTCCCAGCCGAGCTCGCCGACGTACGAGATCCGCGAGGCGAGCACGAGCAGCGAGCGCACCTCGATCGTCTTGCAGTCGCCGAACTTGAACGCGGCGTTCGACAGGTCGTCCCGGGTGAGCGACTGGAGGATCTCGCGGGCCTTCGGGCCCCAGATCCCGATCGTCGTGAACGCCGAGGTCTGGTCGACGACGTACGCGCCGCCGTCCGCCGGCATGTGGTCCTCGAACCACTTGCGGTCGGCGTTGCCGTGCGCGCCGCCGGTGACGACGCGGAACTGGTTGCGGCCCAGGCGCATCACCGTGAGGTCGGCCTTGAAGCCACCGTTCGGCGTGAGCACCGGGGTGTAGACGACGCGGCCGTCGGCGACGTCGACGTTGAGGACGACGATGCTCTGCACCGCCTCGCACGCCTTCGGCCCGACGACGTCGAACATGCTGAACGCCGTGAGGTCGACGATCCCGGCGGCGTCACGCATCGCCAGGTGCTCGGCGTTGATGATCGGCGACCACCAGCGCGCGTCCCACTCGGCCTCGCGCGGCATCACGGCGTCGCCGTACTTCTCGACGAGCGGCGCGTTGCTCTCGTACCACCACGGCCGCTCCCAGCCGGCGGTCTCGTGGAAGACCGCGCCGAGCGCCTTCTCCTGCTCGTGCATCGGCGACAGGCGGACGTCGCGGTTGCTCGACCACTGCTCGCCCGGGTGCACGATGCCGTACGTCTTGTTGAACGCCTCGGAGGTGCGCGCCTTGACGTGCTCGCGGGTGCGCTGGTGCGGGTAGAAGCGGGCGATGTCGCTGTGGTGGAGGTCGATCTCGCTCTCGCCCTCGACGATCCACTCGGCGACGGCGCGTGCGGTGCCGGGGCCCTCCTTGACCCAGACGGCGGCGGCCGACCACAGGCCCTTGACCTCGGGGGTCTCGCCGAGGATCGGGAAGCCGTCCGGGGTCAGCGAGAGCAGACCGTTGATGGCGTAACGGATCCCGGCGTTCTCGTCACCGAGCAGCTCGGGCATGAGCTCGAGCGCCTGCTCGAGCTGCGGGTCGAAGTCGTCGCTCGTGAAGGGCAGCTCGGTCGGCGAGAGCGCGGACTGCTCGATCGACGGGATGTCCTCGGGGTCCCAGAGGATCGGCCGGTGCGCGTAGGAGCCGACCTCCATGTCGCCGCCGTGCTGGCGCTCGTAGCAGAAGGTGTCCATGTCCCGGATGATCGGGAAGTTGATCTCGCCCGGCAGCCCCTGGAAGGCGGCGATCGGGCCGACCGAGATCATCTGGTGGACGGCGGGCGTCAGCGGGATGTGCGCGCCGGCCATCCGGGCGATCTTCGGGCTCCACACCCCGCACGCGATGACGAGCACCTCGCACTCGATGTCGCCCTGCGACGTCCGGACGCCCGTGACCCGGCCGTCCACGACGTCGACGCCGAGCACCTCGGTGTTCGGGACGCTGACGAGCGCGCCCATCTCGACGGCCTTCTCGCGCATGAGGGTGCCGAACCGCACCGACTCCACGACCCCGACGGACGGCGTCCAGAAGCCGCCGACGATCACCTCGGGGTCGAGGAACGGGACCTTCTCCTGGACCTGGGCCGGGGTGACGATCTCGGACTCGATGCCCCACGCCTTGGAGCTCGTGATGCGGCGCGCGAGCTCCTGCATGCGCGCCTCGGAGCGGGCGACCTCGTAGCCGCCGGACTGCGTGAAGCAGCCGTACTCGGTGTACTGCTTCACCGAGTCACGGGTGATGTCGGTCATCTCCCGGGAGTGGTCGACCGGGAAGATGAAGTTGCTCGCGTGACCGGTGGAGCCGCCGGGGTTGGGCAGCGGGCCCTTGTCGATCTGCACGATGTGGCGCCAGCCCAGGCGCGCCAGGTGGTAGGCCAGGCTGTTGCCGACGATTCCGGCGCCGACGACGACCGCTCGGGCGCGGGCGGGCAGGGCACTCATGTCAGGTCCTTCCGCGGTGGATCCCGCTGTTCTCTGCGCCGGGGCGGCGCTGCTGGCATCACGTGCAGGTGTTGCGTAATAAGAAACGGCAAGCGCCATACGGAACGACTACCAAGGATGCCAAGTCCACGCCGTGCGTCAAGCCTGAGTCCGGTCACAGTGTGCGGACGGGGCAAAACAGGGGCGTCCTCCCATGGGGGCGTCCCGCCGACACCGAGGTTCGGCGGGGCGCCCCCAGGGGAGGACGCCGGCGGGGCGGGGCCCGCCGTGGTGCTGCGTGCGGTGGGGGT